>CAYMFF010000042.1:0-24695 GCA_964389575.1 uncultured Chitinophagaceae bacterium | reverse complement strand
TTTTTAGTTACTCGAACTGCTATTCTTCGGTTCATTGCTTTTCCTAAATCAGTATTGTTATCACCAATTGGATTTGCTTGACCATAACCTTCTGAAGTCATGCGATTCTCGGGAATTCCTTTTGCTTTTAAAGCATTCAATACACTTAATGCACGTTGCTCGCTTAGTGCAAGGTTTGAAGGTTCTGCTCCTGTATTATCAGTATATCCTCCAAGCTTAATCTCCATGTCTGGGTTAGCAGTTAATATAGTTGCTAGGTTATTTAATACTTCTGTACTACTCGATTTCAATTCCGCACTGCCAGTTTCAAACTGTAGATCATTATAATTTATCCAACCTTGGCTTTTATCATCACTTACCGCACCATCACCAATGAAATTGTACAAATCCATATTAGAACTATTCGCCGCTAGATTAATCTTAGTTCCATCCGCTAAATCTAATGCCATCACTTCACCAACTTTTCTTACCGCATTACCATCAATCATTTCATACTCATCAGCAGAAACTGTTGATTCGTTTTTACTCTCTTCCTTTTTTTTGTCTGCACAACATGGCTTGTCGCAATTAGATCCTGGAGGACAACAGCTCTTTTTAGCATGCCCATTCTTTTCAGCTTTGACAGCTGCCAATTGCATCATTTCAATCTTTTCTGCTCGTTCAGTTTTTATTTTATTAGCGTGCAATGCTGCAAGTGTTGGAGCAATTACTAAAGCAACAATACTCATAAGCTTAATTAAAATATTCATAGAAGGACCACTAGTATCTTTAAATGGATCACCAACTGTATCTCCCGTTACAGAAGCTTGGTGAGGAGGTGAAGGATTTTCTTCTGAATGCTTGTAGAACATTTCACCATTAATTTCGGCGCCTGTTTCAAAAGTCTTTTTCGCATTATCCCATGCACCACCGGCATTATTTTGGAACATTCCCATTAGTACACCACTTACTGTAGCACCGGCCAAGAAACCTCCTAATACTTCAGGACCAAAAGCAAACCCAACAATTAAAGGAGCAATTATTGTAATTGCACCGGGTAATACCATTTTCTGCAAAGAGGCTTTTGTAGATATATCTACACACTTATCATATTCTGGCTGACCCGTTCCTTCCATAATTCCTGGAATTTCTTTGAACTGTCTTCTTACTTCCTCAACCATAGCCATAGCCGCTTTACCTACTGCAGTAATCGCCAAACTAGAAAATATAAATGGAATCATACCACCGACGAAAAGTCCAGCCAGCACATCTGCTTTATATATATCAATACCATCAATTCCTGAAATTCCAACGAAAGCTGCAAACAAAGCCAAAGCAGTAAGAGCTGCAGAAGCAATTGCAAAACCTTTACCAGTTGCTGCAGTTGTATTTCCTACCGCATCTAAAATATCAGTTTTAGCACGAACCTCCTCTGGCAATTCACTCATCTCCGCGATACCTCCAGCGTTATCCGCAATTGGACCAAATGCGTCAATAGCCAACTGCATTGCAGTTGTAGCCATCATACCCGCTGCGGCAATAGCCACACCATATAGTCCAGCACATAAATAAGAACCATAAATTCCACCAGCCAAAACTAGAATCGGTAACAATGTACTTTCCATACCGATAGAAAGACCACCAATAATATTTGTTGCATGACCCGTTGAAGATTGTTGTATAATACTATTCACTGGACGCTTGCCCATTGCAGTATAGTACTCTGTAATAATACTCATCAATGCACCAACAGCCAGACCAACAACAATGGCTCCGAAAACACCCATTTTGGTAATTTCAAAACCACGTAATTCCATACTATCCGGAAGCAAAAACATAACTAATCCAAAACAAGCAATCAGAGTCAAAACCATTGATCCCCAATTTCCCATATTCAATGCGTTTTGAACTTTTGCTGTATCTAATCCAACATTATCTCCAACACGCACCATCATTACACCGATTATTGAGAATATAATTCCCAAACCAGCAATCAACATAGGTAATAAAATTGGAGAAAGTCCACCAAATGCATCTGCTAATTGACCACCTCCAATATTCGTAACCTCTCTTCCCAAAACCATAGTGGCCAAAACCGTCGCAACATATGAACCAAATAAATCAGCTCCCATACCTGCAACATCGCCTACATTATCTCCAACATTATCAGCAATCGTAGCAGGGTTACGAGGATCATCTTCAGGAATTCCGGCTTCAACTTTACCCACTAAGTCAGCTCCAACATCTGCAGCTTTAGTATAAATACCTCCACCTACTCTAGCAAACAAAGCAATACTTTCCGCACCCAATGAAAAACCAGTTAAGACCTCAATAAGTCTTTCCATTTCCAATGTCTGAACACCTGTTGGTGAAAAGTAAGCATATAATATAATGAATAAACCACCTAAACCAAGTACTGCTAAACCAGCAACACCCAAGCCCATTACTGAACCACCAGTGAAGGATACTTTTAACGCTTTAGATAAAGAGGTTCGAGCGGCCTCAGCTGTTCTTACATTACTTTTTGTTGCAATACGCATTCCAATAAAACCAGCCAACGCACTGAATACCGCTCCAATGACAAAAGCAATCGCAATAAACCAGTGCGAAGTAGGATTACTCCAACCTAAAAAACCAAGCAATAAAGCCACTACAACAACAAACTTTGCTAGCATAGTATATTCCGCTTTTAAGAAAGCCATTGCACCGTCATATATATACTGTGCGATTTCTTTCATTCGATCTGTTCCGACATCTTGCTTTTCAACCCAAGCACTTTTTACAAAAGTGTATATCAAGGCTAACACGCCGAACAATGGGACTAAATAGAATAAGTTATTCATAAATATAGAATTGTGTATAAGGGCGCAAAAATAGGGTAAGCTTATTTAAAAAATCCTGCAAACTTTAGAAATTATTTTAGGTATAAAAGAAAAGTCATCCCTTTTTTGGAATGACTTTTCAGCTAAAAGTTCATATGTATTTTAATCAGGAAATACAATACCTGAATAACTAGTAACATCTACCTCAGGTACCGTACTATTATATTGAGCGTTTATAGCCTTAATAAATTGGTTTGCAATCAGAGAATATCCCCTTGCATTAGGATGAACACCATCTAAACTAAATGCTCCACCACTAATAAAACTCGCATTCATTTCTACACCATTATATACTATCCCGCTTGTAAATGATTTCATATACGTATTCATATCAGCTAATGCTATATTATATGTAGATGCCAAATTAGATATAGATGTATTAATCTGTTGCGTGTGTGTCTTTACAGCAGCAACCTCACCTTCATCTAAAACATAAGCATCTGCTAAGGCTTTGTAAGGACTTACTCCCCATTGCGCACATCGGATAGAGTCTCCTGGCGTGGTCAGTAAAATTAATTCTCCGGGTCTAGCTTGTCGGATGCGCAATGTACCATGCACCACTGTTGTATCTTCTATAATAAAAGGATTGGCACCAGCTTTCCATATTATACTCGGATGACCTACTTGCTGATATATTAAATTCAAAGTATCAGCCGCACCTTGCGTTAGGATAACTCCATTCCAAGGTATTGTGGTGAAATAAGGAATTGACGTAACATCAGGAACATTTGCAATTACGCCTTGAGCTCCTCTTTTGGTCAATGAATCTACAATTATTGTAAGTGCTCCTTCTACTTGAGCTGGGTCTGTTAAATCTCCTGGAAACGGGAAACTTGGGTCAACATTACCAACTCCTCCGCCATTTGCATAACCCAAGATATCATTATTACCCAACCATAAAGTAAAAAACGTAGGGCTTAATCTCAAAGCTTCACTTAGCATAGTTGCAGAACCGGGCAAGGCAACCATACGAGATAAATAAGGATTTAAACTAGAATAAAAACCATTAATTGCATCTACAGATCGGGCTCCTGGAATTCCTAATGCATTATAAGGTCCGGCAACTCCAATGGAAGCTAAGGAACTTGCAGTTCCGGATGCACGAACTGGAGCAACTCCAATAGTGCCTTGGCAATCTGCAACATATTGCAATTCTAATTGAGTGGCACCAGAACCATTATTCCCATTACCAGCTGGTAGGTAAGGAACTTTAAAATCTCCTCCACCGGCCAAAGCAAACTGATCAGAAAGCATCATACTAAACGAATTAGTTTGACCCGAACGACTCAAGGCTCCGTCAGCATATCCAGCCGTCAAAGAATTTCCGATTGATACATAAGAACTAAAATCAGCATCTCCATTAGAAGGAATAAAGCCCTCTAAATTTGGCTTACAAGAATAAAGCCCCACCATTAGCAAACATGCTAAAATTATACTTTTAAAACTTTTCATAATTAATAATTTCTGTTAGTACGTTTTTTTACTTTTTTGCCAAATAAATAATTTACTCCAATTCCAGGAATCATAACTTTGGTGCGATACGTTCCGTGCAATTGTGTTTCTGTATTTAATGTAGTACGACTGGCTACGTCTTCATATAATAATGACATATCCAAACTAAGGCGATCTTCTAACCAATAGGTAAATCCTAATGCAACACCTGCTTTATTATTATCAGGTAATTCTGGATTTACAAAAGCATCTTGCACCGGTGTTTGATCATAAAACAGGCCAGCACGAATAGTAGTGCGCTTACTGGCATCCCATTGCATTCCAGCACGAGCTGCCCAAGAATTTTCATAATTCCTAGGAGAAGCATCATCGGTTAAACGATCTGTATTATCCGCATAATCAAAACCGAGGCTTTTAAAAGAATTCCAAAAAGTATAATTCACATCTAAGGTTAACGTAAGATCTTCATTTATTTTATATGATGTTCCCACTCCTACCTCTCCTGGCAACGGTAACTCTGTAGTAAAAGTTGTATTTGGAAAACTAGATGCTGCTGCAGAAGGAATATTTTCGAACGTCGCACTTCCATTATCAACTTTCATATCTACACGAGAATGATACGTAACACCTCCACTAAATACTTTACCCGCTTTAAAATACATCCCTACGTTATAACCCAATCCGTTCGCAGCTCCTTCCAAATTCCCAGAACCCTCAGCTCCGTTGCTAGACTCTAATGGTATTCTACGATTTAAATCTACATGACCTAAAGAATAAACAAAACCACCACCGACAGAAAAGTTATCAGTCAACTTCCAAGAAATACTTGGCTGAATAAAAACATTGGTAAGATTTATACTAGTAAGTACAAAACGACCTGACCAATCAGCAGGATACTCTACCCCACTACCAAAAGGAGTATAAACACCTAAACCCAAAGTAAGTGGTGTTTTTTTCAAACCATAAGTTGCGTATAAACTAAAAGGAGTAAAAACTTGATTATTGGCATCAGTTCGAAGATTGGTGTTCGCATCTAAAAATTGAATGCGAGGAAAAATCGCACTTACACCAACATTCACTTGATTACCCACAAAAGACATTCCAGCCGGATTAAAATATACCGTGGTGGCATCTTGGGCTAAACCGATACCAGTGTGCCCCATAGCAATCTGCCGTTGACCTTGTAAGCCAATTTTAAATCCACCAGCCATTGCAACCTCTTGAAACAGGCAGAGTGACAAGCAGATTAGGAGTATTTTTTTCATAAATAAATTTTAAGATTTTAAAGATAACGGCGATTAGCAATGTTATCAAATAAAATGTTAATTGATTACTGACAGTAAATTATTGAATACTAAACTATTTGTATTTTCGTTTTAATCTTATGAAAAAACTAATCCCCTTTTTTATTGCTCTGAGTCTTGCAACTAGTGTTTACAGTCAAAGCAATTTTGAACTAGGCCTTGAGACTGGACCCAACATTTCTACTATTTATGGTAATTCGTTTATTACCAGCAACAACAATCCGAAAATCGCTTTTTATGCGGGCATAGGATTACAATATAACATATCAAATCATCTAGCTTTTAGAACTGGCATCGGGTTTGAAAGAAAAGGAACGACCTATGAAAGAGATATTTTTGACAGCACAAATGCCAAAATTGGTGAGCTCAACTATTTTTCTAATTTTAATTATTTGACACTCCCTTTATTACTACGCTATTCAATAGGCCAGAAAACAAAATTCTTTATTAACGCAGGAAGTAGTTTGGGTTTTATGGTAAGTCAAAAAGAAGTATCGGATGCTCGCCCAACATTCTCTAAATCAGAATTTAGTAACTATGATATTTTTAATAAACTAGATGTAGGATTTGTATCCGGAATTGGTGTTAGCCACCCAGTAAGCAATGCGCTTAAACTAAGCATTGAATTAAGAAACAACTTAGGATTGTTGGCTGTGAATGATTACGTAATCATTGGAAATGATGATTTTAAATTCAACTCTTTAAATGCTTTACTTAGTGCATCGTATTCTCTAGGAACAGAAAAAACAAAAAGTTTTGTGACGCCAAGATTCTAATTTTCTGTTTTATGCCAAAGTATCAAATAGTATTTCTTGGACTAATTGTTCTGGCGTTGAGTTGTAAGAATTCAGATAATTCCACCAATAAGGAGACCAACGAAATAAATGAGACTGCCAATGTAGATTATTCAAGCAAGTGCTATTTTAATTTTGATGCGGTGGAGCACTTTTGTTTTAAAGAAGATACCGAACATTTTTTCATTAGAAAAAAATGCTCCTTTAACCGAAATGGAAAAACAACAACTTAAAATTCTTCAAGAGTACAAATTACAAGACACATCTTTAGTCTATCAGTTGAAGAAATTAAACTTCGACAAAACAGAAATCCCAATTTCAAAACATGAAGGTTTAAATAATATTTTTAGATACCGCAAACAAGAAGGAGATTTATTGGTGCGGGCTTGCTCTGCAGAATTCAGAGACATTCTAGTTTTTCGAAAAAATACTAGAATAGTTGGCATTGCTAAAATTTGCTTCAGCTGTCACAAGTCTTACTTCTGGAAATCATTAGCGCCCTGTGGTGCATTCGGTCAAAATGGAGAGTTCGATGAACTAAAAGCACTTTTATACAATGATGGCTAAAGCACTTAAACTTGATTCCGAATAAAGTCTTTCTAAAACACAAAACCCGACACGCTCTGCGTATCGGGTTTCTTTTGCGGTGAAAGAGGGATTCGAACCCCCGGTACCGTGAAGTACGCTTGTTTTCAAGACAAGTTCATTCGACCACTCTGACATTTCACCGAGGCAAATATATGTCAAGCTTTCATTCTGAAAAATATTTTTCTAGAAAGCTTAAAACTTTTTTTTTCTCTTTGCAAAACCCTTATCGTAACCGACTTTTGTAAGTCAATGGCAAGTCAAAAATTATTACTCAAACACGCTCAGGTAAAAGGCATAGAAACTTTTGATGTTTACAGAAAACATGAAGGTTATAACTCAGTAGAAAAAGCCTTAAAAAAAATGAGCCCGGAGGAAGTCTTAGAGGAAGTAAAAACTTCTGGCTTAAGAGGTCGAGGCGGTGCGGGTTTCCCAACTGGATTAAAATGGAGTTTTTTGGCAAAGCCAGAAGGTATTCCCAGATATCTAGTTTGCAATGCAGATGAAAGTGAACCAGGGACTTTCAAAGATCGATACTTGATGGAATTTTTACCTCATTTATTAATTGAAGGTCTTATTACTTCTTCCTACGCTTTAGGAGCAAATGTTTGTTACATATATATACGTGGAGAATATGCATGGATTGTAGATATTTTAGAAAAAGCGATTGCAGAAGCAAAAGCAAATAGCTTTTTAGGTACTAATATTTTGGACAGTGGATTTGACTTAGAAATTTATGTTCAGCGCGGTGCAGGTGCTTATATCTGCGGAGAGGAAACAGCACTACTAGAATCACTTGAAGGAAAACGTGGAAATCCACGTATTAAACCTCCGTTCCCGGCGGTAAAAGGTGTTTGGGATTGCCCAACGGTTGTAAACAATGTAGAAACCTTGGCCGCTGTAGTTCCAATCATTAATCATGGTGGTGCTGAATATGCTAAAATTGGTGTAGGTCGTAGCACAGGAACGAAATTAATTTCGGCTTGTGGTAATATTAATAAACCGGGTGTTTATGAAATTGAAATGACTGAAAGTGTTGAAGATTTTATTTATAGTGATGAGTTTTGTGGAGGCATTCCAAATGGAAAAAAACTAAAAGCTTGTATTCCCGGTGGAAGTTCAGTACCAATTTTACCAGCAAACCTTCTTTTAAAAACAGCCGAAGGCAATCAGCGTATCATGAATTATGAATCGCTGAATGAAGGAGGATTTGAAACAGGAACTATGATGGGATCGGGTGGCTTTATTGTTTTAGATGAAAATCAATGTGTTGTAAGACATACAATGAGTTTAGCCAGATTTTATAATCATGAAAGTTGCGGTCAGTGTTCTCCTTGTAGAGAAGGCACGGGTTGGCTTTATAAGGTATTGAAAAAATTAGAAGCTGGCGACGGTGAAATGAAGGACATTGATTTGCTTTGGGATATTCAACGAAAAATTGATGGCAATACAATTTGCCCACTAGGAGAAGCGGCAGCTTGGCCTGTGGCAGCCGCTATTCGTCACTTTAGAGATGAATTTGAATGGCACGTAACTCATGCCGAAGAAGCAAAAGTTGGAAACTATGGCATTGCACGATATGCAGATGCATTAGTTTAGATTTTTAAATTAAATATTATTTAGATAAGCTCATCGGCACGTAAGCTGCCGTTGAGAATTTTACATCCCTAGATGCAGGTATATGTTTAGTCTTTTTTAATGGTATGGTTTCAGCACTATTGAAAGAAAGCGCGTTGAACTCTAAGTTTCCTACTTTTTCGGGTGATACTTGCTTGCAGGTTGCGCACACAATCAGCGAATAAATAAAAATACATGAGGTAAAAACATTGATAGTCTGTCTCATAATCTAGGATTGGACCTCAAATGTAAAATGTTGATAACTTAGATGCAAGTATTTAATAGAAAATATTAATTCAATAACAAAACAAATAGGATATGCAAATTTTAGAATAAATTATAATATTAAATATATATTAATGTATAGTGTTATAATAGACATCGTTTTAAATAATTACATTTTCACTTTTTCTACTCTTAAGATCATAAACCACCAATATAGCTAACCCCATATAAAAAAGGCTTCCGATCTTATCAGTTTCTAGCAATTCACTAAAGAAATTATTAACAAATACAGCACCTAATAACCCAATTACAGCAAGCACAACTTGTTTATCTCTTTTATCACCTAATCTGTAATATATGGTTTGTCCTTTCCAAAATATGAGAATAATAAGAAAAGCGTACAAAATCATACCGATAAAGCCCTGTTCGGCTAACATAAAGAGGTAATAATTGTGCGTAGTTGATTCCTCTAGATTTCGACTAACCCATGTTTTATATTCTGTGATTCCATAAGCAGGATAATTATCATAAAACATATTGGGTCCTACACCGAAAACTGGGTAGTCTTTACTCATTCTAATAGTAGCAATCCAACGGTAATACCTTTCCGCCGATGAAATATCAGTTCCTTGAATCGTGGCCATTAAGTGATCCATGAGATCATCATGCATTATGGTTTTTTCAAACCGCGGTCGATATTGCAGATAGCGATTATCCTTAGCGAGCCAAAGAACAAAAACTAGTACAACGGCATAAAATACAGGCATGGAATATTTAGCTAGTTTTAACCGCACGGCAATCATAATCCCGAAACCAAAAATTGTGGCTCCCCAAGCACCCCTAGAATAAGAAAAATATATAGCCACTAAATATAATGCAACAGTCAAGAGTAAAATAAATCTATAAACACTCCCCTTTCGTCCGGTCCAATAGGCTCCCAAAATAGCAAAGAAAAAACATGAAATCATGGAACCATACGCCACATGATTTCTAAAAAATGGTTGAATAGGATCATGAACATCGGTAAAACTAAATCCAACACCTTTGGCCTTATACATAACTGAGAAAACAATCAATGTCAGCGTAATAAAAATGCCCCAGAAGCCAATGCGCAAATTTTTCTTTCGACTAAAATAGCCAAAACCAAAAAAGAAAAACGGAACAATGTACCAAATTTTCTTCATAAAAAATTTAGCACTCAACCCCACCTCAGTGGACGCGAGCGTGCAAACACCCGTCCAAATAAAACTAGCCAGCACCATGATGGTAATCGGATGCGTTAAAAATCGAAATGTGAATACATCTCTTTTCTTGATATAATAAAAAACAATCAGTACTGTACAGAGCAATTGTAATACCTCATCAGGAAAGTCAAGCTCAATGGGCAAGACTTTAGAAAGCGGGAAAGAAAGCGGAACACTTATAAGTAATAAATGATAAGGCAATTCGATATTAGGAATAAAATAAAACGCCATGAGCAAAGCGGCTGGCAAAAAAGCAATCGGGTAAAACTCGGTTGCCATTGCATACGCAAGCGCTAACAAAAACAACAGGGCGAATCCTGTGAATAGTAACTTTACATTCTTTTCGAATGAGTTAATCATCTAAAGTAAATCGATCTTTATTTCTTAAAATATACTCATACATAACTAGTAATAGCCAGGCAAAAAGAAAAGAGCCCACACCAACCAGTAAAACAGTTAGAATACGAAATGGACCTGCTTTTTGACCACTTGGCGTAGCCCATTGCACTACATGAATCATGGGTATATCATAATGAAGTAATGCTCTAAATTCATTAGACAAAGCAGCATATTTACCTTTTTCAATAACCAAACGATCTTTCACTTCCTCCACCTCTTGAATCTCTTCTAACGCTCTGGCATAACTTGCTCCTCCTCCACTCATTTTACCCGAAAGAATATTTTTTCGACCCGGACTTAATAAATCGTATATACCGTGCTTCGTTCTCAATTTTACTAGGGTGTCCGTTAGTCCATCGATTCGTTGGCCAATTGAGTCCACTCTTTTTTCCAATGCGATGGCCATTTGAGAATGACCATTTATATAAACCTTCTTCAGTTCGTTTTCTGAAAAATTCATAGCTGAATTTACAATTTTGGCTCCCAACTCTGGATCGACATCACTAAAAGTAACTTCAAGATGTTTAAATCCAGATCGATTAAAACTATAGTTCTTTGCGAATCTTTTGTACGTTTTTAATTTCCCCTTTGGATCATTTACTATGTCAATTCCATAGTGTTCGTGCATTTTATTCTCCTCAATCAATTTTGAAACTACAGTAGCCGTATTACCAATTACGTACAATCGGTCAGCCTCGTTTTCACCGCCAAAAAGATCTAACCACTCTTGGTTAAATTCTCTAAATAAATTTACTCTACCGGATATTGCAGAAGATGCAGGAAAAAATGAACCATAAGCCTTGTATTTATTCTTGGTAAAAAACATGATGACCGCAGTAATCAAGGAAGCTACAAAAGCAATAATCAAAATCACTTTTTTCCTTTTCCAACCAAACCGAATAAAATCGATTAAATCTAACTTTTCTGTATGCTCTTTCATAATTAAAGATTGGGGCAAATATATTAATATAGTGCTTAGTAGTATGAACTTCGAGGCAAGTACTTTATATTGCTTTACGCTTATTCCTTAACGATAACTTCCCGAAAATATTTTGTCAACTCCTTTAAATTCCAAAGTCTGGAAAGTAAAGCTATCGGTACAAAGACCAGCATATTCAGAAGAAGGGTTATTGCTAGATTTATATTTAGATAATCCAATAAATAATTAAGCCCGCAATAAATCAGAAAAAATAATACAAACTGTAGAGTCCATATGGGTTTAGCTTGCAAATCTGTTTTTTTGATACTAAAAAAAATATGACAACCAGCGGCAAACCAATGGACCACAACAGCCACATAAGCCAACGAAAGTGCCTTATAAGTTGGAATGAAGATTATGTTAGCTCCCATACTAATAGTACTAGCCACAATCGCTACACCAATAAGTAAGCGCAAATCACCACGCGCCGTTAAAAGTGTAGAATAAACATTCATTATACAGAAGGCAGGAAAAATAAGCATGGCGAAAAGATAAATCTGACTAGCGCTCGTGGTATTCTCACTATATAAAAAGTTCATAATATCAGCATTAAAAAACAAAGCGTTAGCCGCAATGGCTAATGAAATGGGAATTAAAATATTCACGGTAGTTTTTACCAATTCTTGAACTCGATTATTTTTAACGAAAAGTCGACTAAAAATGGGCAACAACATCCCTGCGAATAAAAAACCAAACATATTCAGTGCATCTAATACGCGATAGGCCGATGCATAAATTCCATTTTCATAATCTCCTATATCATCATTCAGCAAACGATTTAACAATACCGTATCGCCTCTTGTATAAACTCCCATTAATAATATGAGTACCGCAAATGGCAGACTCTTTTTAATTATCTTTTTAATAATACCAAGATCAAAAGTGGCAAAATGAATCTTAGTATATCGAATCAAAATCACACCCAGTGCAATCAGAACGCTAATAGCATAGGCACCAATTTGGGTGTAAATAAACCATTCTATAACGAAATCCGAAGTTTGGGTGTAAAGTAAAAAACCGCAAATAGCGATCATTATTAGCTTATCAGAAATACTGAGAAAACTATCAATTTTGAAATCGTGATGAGCACTGACATTACTACGCAAGAAAAGCAATAAAGAATTTAACAATTGAATGAATACAATCAAGTATAACAGATGAATATCTTGGCTATCATAACCTAATAAAAAGCCTACCAATAATATTACTCCTGCAAACACCAGCGAAAGCAAGCCCTTGGCTATGAGCATATTGGGCAGGTAAGTATTAATTCGCTCTGGCTTCTCCGCAATGCTTTTGTTATTAAAACTTGTAATTCCTAAATCCAACAGAATATTAAAAATTATGGTCAAATTTAAAAGTGCTGCGTACAATCCAAAATTCTCGTAACCAACAACTTCTTGGACGTTTCGGTCTATAGTAAAAATATAAATTGGTTTTACTAGCAAATTAAGCAAAACCATCAATGCAATATTGGAAACAAAATAACGTCTCAGCATCCTAACGAGTAAAAATAACCTAACTCAAATGAGATAACCTACATTTGTGGCGAAAAATGAAAATTGCGGTTAATACAAGGTTTTTATTAAAAGACAAACTAGAAGGTATTGGTTGGTTCACCCATGAAATTTTTAAACGTATGGTGCGAAACCATCCGGAGGATGAGTTCATCTTCATTTTCGATCGAGCTTATGACGAACAATTTATCTTTGCTGATAACATCACTCCTATTGTTATCTCACCACCTGCTCGGCACCCTATTTTATGGAAAATCTGGTTCGATTATTCGATACCCAAAATACTAAATAAAATAAAGCCTGATATTTTTATTTCCACCGATGGCTTTGCTTCATTAAAAACCGATATTCCGCAAATTACCACCATTCATGATTTAGCATTTGAGCATTATCCGGAACATCTACCTTTTAAATTTCGATATTATCTCAGAAAGTTCACGCCAAAATTTGCCAGAAAAGTAAATCACATTGTGACTGTTTCTGAATTTTCAAAATCAGATATTGAGAAACAATATAATATTCCTGCGGAGAAAATATCCGTCGTTTTCAATGGCGCTCACCAAGAATACAAACCGCTTAGTCAAGAAACCATTGAATCCGTTCGGAAAGAATTTGCTAGTGGCAAACCGTATTTTGTTTTTGCAGGCGCGCTTCACCCAAGAAAAAATATAGAAGCACTTCTTGAAGCATTTGAACAGTTTAAAAACGCAACCAAAAGCGACATGCAATTGCTTCTAATAGGTCGATTTGCCTGGAAAGCTGAAGGTATAAAAAAAGCATTGGTTCACCATAAATATCGCGATGACATTCACAACTATGACTACATGAATGTCGATAAGCTTTCTAAAATTATTGGTAGTGCTTTTGCACTCACATTTGTCTCTTTGTTTGAAGGATTTGGGATTCCCATTTTAGAAGCCATTCGATGCAACGTTCCTTCTATTACATCGAATAAAACATCAATGCCTGAAGTGGCTGGCAAAAGTGGAATTTTGGTAAATCCGAGCTCTACAGAAGAAATCACCGATGCAATGATAGACATCACGGAGAATCCAATAGTTCGTGAACAATTAGTGTCAAATTGCGCTGAGCAAAGCAAAAAATTCAGCTGGGACATTAGTTCGGAGCGCTTTTATGAAATCATTCAAAAAGAAATATCAACTAAGGTTGATAACTAAAAACTAGCTTCCATAGGCATCACCGTATCTTTATTGCTCATGGAACAAGCTAATGGTATATATAATATTCAACTAGAACAGTTTGAAGGACCTTTTGATCTTTTATTGTTCTTTATCCAACGGGATGAACTAGATATTTATAATATCCCAATTCAAAAAATCACGGCTGACTTCATGACGTATATCGAAGAAGTTGAAGACTTAAATATTGAGCAAGCTAGCGAGTTTATTTTATTCGCCGCTACCCTAATGCGCATTAAATCTAAAATGCTGTTACCTCGAAAAGAGGTAGATGAAGAAGGCAATGAAATTGATCCTCGACAGGAATTAATTGATAAATTATTGGAGTACAAACGTTTCAAAGAAGCAGCCGCTGAAATGAAACTATTAGAAGCCGAAAGACAGCTTCAACTAAAAAGAGGAAATGCCGTTCAAGAGTTAATGAATATTGGCAAGACCCAAAGTGAAGGAACCGAAGGAGAGTCGCTTACGACCTTTAAATTAATTGCGGCTTACGAACGCGTACTAAAAAAATTAGATGGCCGAGTCAACAAACCGGAACATGTTGTTGTAAAATATAATTATTCCATGCAAGGCCAGCGAAATTTTATTCATGACTGGCTCAAGCGTGATAAGAAAATTTCTTTTGAGCAGTTTTTTCAAAGCTGCGAAAACAGAGTTCATGCAATTTTTAACCTTCTTGCTATTTTAGAACTTTCACAAGGTCAATATATCAAAGTGTTAAGTGGCGAAGGCCGAAATAATTTCATATTAGAATGGACTGGGCTGAATACAGAGGCTTTGGATTATTAAATAACATTTTCTTGCGCTAAGCAAAAGTCATTGGTTATGGAATCGCTTATCAGAAAAATAGAAGAATTAGAAAAACTAGCGAACGGCTCCAAAACATCTCGTCTTTTTTACAATCCGGCTAATTACATTCAAGGACAATTTTTCTCAAAAATAATTTATCCCAATAATCGCAAAGGGTTGAAAAAAGATTGTCAAACTTTTTTTGACACTTCTATAAATATTCTTTTACCTGCTGGCTTGGACATTTATATATTAGGCGGTAAAAGCCACGATTCAGAAATTCGATTGGCCAAGTTCTTAATCAAAAAAGTAAAACCCGGTGATACTTTTTTGGATATTGGTGCACACTTTGGTTATTATTCACTCTTGGTAGCCAAGCTAGTGGGCCATAACGGCAAAGTAATTTCTATTGAAGCAGCCTCAGAAATTTTTCAAGTTTTACAAAAAAACATTAATCCTCTCACCAACTGCTCTGCCTATAACTGGGCGTGTACTGCTCAAAATGAGGCCGTTACTTTTTATGAATTTCCATTGCTTTACTCAGAGTATAACACACTTAAAGTAGATCAATTTGAAAATGATAGCTGGATAAAACATAACCCACCAACTCAAAAAACAATATCCGGCAAGAACCTGAACTATATTCAAAACCAACTTAATGTCTATCCAGATATAATTAAAATAGACGTTGAGGGCGCTGAATTAGATATTATATTAGGTGGTAATGAAATGCTCCAACAATCCAGACCAATAGTTGCGATGGAGTTTTTGGCAAAAACAGAAACGCTTGAGCTGTATCAACATGCATTTAAAAAAATGATGCAGCACTCGTACAGCGGCAATGTAATTACAGCTTCAGGCGAACTAAAGAAAATTGAATCGCACGAAATTGCAATGCACTTCAAAGCACACAATTTAGATTCTGACAATATAATTTTCACTCCAACCGCAAGTACATAAACTCTTTACGCATTGACGTGAGAACTTTATCTCATGCAATTAGAAACCCGGATTACCAACCAACGAGGAGCTCAAAAAAATACACCCAATCGTTTTCATAAAAACGAATACGGCGATTTTAATATAGAGGGGATTGATACTATTAACCTACAGGGAGATGAAATCCATGAAAAGAAAACACAATTTTACGAAGAGCAACCTAAAACCATCGTAAATAAAGTAACGAGTCCTGACATTCCGTTTTCTTATTCATTAAATCCTTATCAAGGTTGTGAGCACGGTTGCATTTATTGCTATGCCAGAAATTCGCATGAATATTGGGGATTTAGTGCAGGACAAGATTTTGAGCAAAAAATCATTATAAAAAAGAACGCTCCTGAAAAGTTAGAAGAGCTGTTTCAGTCTAAAAAATGGAAATGCGCTCCTATCTCTCTCAGCGGTAATACAGATTGCTACCAACCGATAGAGCGACAAAAGAAAATAACCCGACAGCTTTTAGAAATTTGTTTAAAATATCAAAACCCAATAGGCATTATTACCAAAAACAAATTAGTCCTTCGAGATTTGGACATCCTTGAAAAACTAAATGAAAAAAAACTAATTCAAGTTTATATTTCAATCACGGGTATCGACGAATCCACCAGACGCAAAATGGAACCGCGCACCGCCACCTATCGCGCACGATTTGAAGTAATCAAAAAACTAAGCCAAGCTGGCATACCAGTTGGGATAATGAATGCCCCTATTATTCCTGGGCTGAATGATCAATCGATATACGAAGTTTTGCGACAAGCTAGTTTGCATGGAGCCCAACGAGCCGGATATACCACCGTCCGTTTAAACGGAGCTGTAGCGCCCCTATTTAAAGATTGGATTCACAAAGCGTTCCCCCTAAAGGCAGAGAAAGTTCTTTCATTGATTAGTGACATGCATCATGGAAAACTAAACAATGCTACTTTTGGCGAACGCATGCGGGGCAGTGGAAATATCGCCCATCTCATCAAACAACAATTTGACAAATACGCAAAACAGTTTGAACTAAATCAAGAAGAATTCCAATACAATACAAATGATTTCATTAGACATCAGCCTGGACAAATGCGATTGTTTTGATACTGAAAAGTATTTATATTAGCAATCCAATGAAACCAATTATAACCCCTTTATTATTTTTATTTACTATTATCTTTTTTTCTTGTAAAGAATCCCCCGAGACCACTTTTAGTAAAGAGGGCATTTTTTTTACCTGTCCGCAAGGTTGGAGTGTGACCGATGAAGATAGCCTGGACGGGTTGGGCTATAATATTTCGGTAGAAAAAGACGGTTTCAATTCTAGTGCCCTATTTACAATATTGCGTATTGACGGATTTGTGGTGCTGGACGATTGGCTTAACAACTACCGCGATGAGTTAAATGATAACATCATTTACAGAAATGCCAATTTGCGTTTCGGCGCCATTCGTTCCGCCGAGTTTAACGGGGTTGAATGTAAAAAAATTGATTTCACAGCCAGCATTTTAGGCTTAAAACACAGTGGTAGTATTTGTGCATTTCATACCCAGTCATCCAGTATGTCTATTTTAAAACAAGAAGCAGATGAAGATCATGGTCAAAACAAAGACGGCTTCCAATTGATTGAAGATAGTTTTAAAACTACCAAATAGACTTGCTGCCACTGGGTTTCAAACATACATTTATATAAAAATCAGTATCTTAGGATTGCATTAATTTTAATGAAAGCTTTCATCCCCATATTTATATTACTTTTTGGATTGCAGAGTTGCACCTCAAAAAGAGTAAAAAACCATGACCCTAATTATTTTAAAAACACAAATCGAGTAAAATCTTTTGGAGACTCTTTGCGTATTGAATATGAAGACCGGGGCAAAATCACGATTAACCATTATCTGAATTATGATAGTACGAATGAAATCTCTTTTTTCAATAGCACGGTAGCTCTTCTTGAAACTATTCAACAAAAAAGCACAAATCCTTATCAAAAATTTATTTCACTGGACATAAATGATTATCAATTTCGCTTCAAAAACAAATTAAGAAATAGCGACACCAATAGTTTATTTCATAATTCTATCCTTACTGGAAACTTTCAATGTTATAAAAATGCCAGCTTACTAAAAGATGTATATGTTTTAGAAGAAAGAATAGAAGGGAACGGAACCTATAGAAACAAACTTTTTCTTATAGAACCTAATTCAAAAGACACCGTGCAATTTTTTAATTTTCATGACCCTTGGACCGTATGTTCACTGGTTTGGGATTGGAACAAATGCAATCCCATGAGTTGGAATGAATACCAAGAAGAAAAAAATATTGTTGCCAATTTCAGTGCAGGAAAATTTAATAACCCAATCGAAACAAGTTCTGAACCAGCCAATGAAGTAACGCCAAATCTTGAATTTACTGAATATGAATTATTGCCTGATTCAATTTATGATGTTAGCCTATCCTTTAAGTGTCCTTATACCAAAGGAAATGCAAAACGCGACATTAAAAATAATGACCGATCTATTGTAGTCTATAATAGCTTCGTCGGGAAAGATATTATTGACCAAGATAAGGCACTACGCTTTGAGAAAAAGTACAATATTCGAATAAAATATAGAGGTTGTTGCATTATTTACAACCCAGATGAAGAGGACATTGAAGGTTATAACGAACTAATTTTCAGTTCGCTCAGGAATAGTTTCGGGTCCATGGTTGATATAGAGTTTCAAGACCATTATACAACTAAAGTCATTAGCTACAAAGACTCTTACGCTCCTTCAATTGATTTTAAATAATTTGAATACTCGCTAAAAAGAAATGCGCAAGTTCATCAAACGATATCATTAACTTTACAAGATGAGATTATCTTTTCTAGTGATTCTATTTTTTGCATTAAACTCTAACGCACAATCCTTTGAACAAGAAGTAGAAAATTTCAGAAACAATTACATAGCCGACCATTTACAAGAAGAACACTCTCCTATTAAATATGCACAAGTAAAAAACTTGGACTTTTTTTCACCGAATGAAAAATACAAGGTAAAAGCCAAAGTAAAATTCATACAAGACAATAAAGGTTTTACAATGCTCACCCACACCGGCAAGAAAAAACAATACTACAAATACGCTCAGTTAAGTTTTCAAATTGAGAATAAAAAACAAGTTCTATTTCTTTATCAAAGCAAGCGACTCCTGCAGAAAAAAGAATATCGGGATTATTTATTTTTACCGTTTACAGATGCATCAAATTATGCTCAGACGTTTGGCGGTGGACGCTATATAGATTTTGTGTTGGACGATATTAAAGATGGCTATTTAATGTTAGATTTCAACAAATGCTACAATCCATATTGTGCGTATGCTGGTGGTTTTAATTGTCCCATACCTCCAAAAGAAAACCGCCTAGATATTGCTATCCAGGCGGGTGAAAAATTATATGTAGGAAACCAAGAGACTAGTCACAAGTAATAGTCATGTTCGTTGTCCCCTCGTTCTTATAAGTCTCGCCCCCCATCTCGGTAGAAGACTTATCATTTGTTTTAATGGTTTTCATTGCAATTAAACCTGTATTCGCATCTAACATTATCGTCATTTGAGTGAGCTGATTGACATTCGTTGTAAATTGTCCGCCTCTACCACCTGCAACTTCACCTTTACTTTGTTGGTTCGCAGTTAGGTTTACCATATTGCCCATTCTTCCTTTATATGTGTACTCAGTAATTACTTTTAAACCTTCATTCTCTGTTGTGGTGCGCCATTTTTTCCCAATTTCTAAACCGTTAGGCAACAATAGAAATACACCTTCTACACTAGAAGCTACATCAGCACCTCCCATCATGCGCATCATTCCACCTTTCTTTTTCTTTGCAGGATCTCTCACCACTTTTCCATCAAAACCTAACATTACAACTTCCGCTTTGTTCAGTGCTTTTTCAAAACCCTGAGCTATCATCCCTTCTTTCTTTTCTGGATCTTCTGAATTATATTCTTGCTTCATTCCAAAACCTTCAAAGTCCATTTTAGCTTTTTTCATGGTTGCTTCTAATTCATAACCTTTATCTGTAATGCCTTTTACTTTCATTTCGGACACCATTGTCAAATTGGTTTTCATCTCACCACGTTGCGCTTGTTTCATATCGGATTTCATCTCCGTGGTCATACTAATTACTTGTCCTTTTTTCAATACAATTTTATCTGTAGCAGTTTGTGCTTGTCCGGCAAACCCAATAAAAAGCATTGACATAAGCGGTAAAATATATCGTTTCATAATTTTTGCTGTTTACCCAAATATAAATTTGAAAGCTTGGTATATCAGAAAGGATAACTATTTTTAACATTATAAATAATACCGCATGAACTTCATTTTATTCGACGATGAGCGCGCTGAGAATTTCCTACCATTTACCCATACTAGACCCATCAGCGAAATGCGATGCGGCATTTGGACATTAAAAGAAAAATGGGAAAGTATCACTTCTGTGCCGCCAAGCTATCACTGTGCAAAACATTTACAAGCTTTATTTCCTATTGAAATTAACCAACAGAATATTTTCATAAACAGTGCCTGTTTCCCCAATGACGATGTTTTTGCCAACATCTTAGAATTAAAATTAGACCAGTGTTTGTTATACGGTGATATTTTAATCGCTGCCAATCTAAACGAATCAAAAGCAAAATCATTCACGATTTCTGACGCTGTTTTAAATTGTGAAAATGTACACTACAGTGGACCTATAAAAATGCTGGAAAACGTCTGGGACATTTTCAGTCAAAACAAAGAAAACATTGAATCAGATTTCGAAAGAATCACGAGAAATAGAACTTCTCAACCAATTAATAATACGAATACACTAATAGGAAATAATATTTTTATTGAAGAAGGTGCTCGTGTGCAAGGTGCTATTTTAAATAGCACGGAAGGACCAATTTATGTAGGCCGCAATGCTGAAATCATGGAGGGCAGTGTTGTGCGTGGCCCTTTGGCCCTTTGTGATAAATCAGTTTTAAAATTAAGTACAAAAATTTACGGCGCCACTACCATTGGACCAGGAAGCAAAGTGGGTGGCGAAGTAAATAACTCTGTATTTTTCTCTAATAGCAATAAAGGTCACGATGGTTTTTTGGGTAATGCAGTCATTGGAGAATGGTGTAATCTAGGTGCCGACACCAATAATTCAAATCTAAAAAACAACTATGATGAAGTAAAAATTTGGAGTGAAGCCAAAGAAACTTTTGTAAAAACAGGATTACAATTTTGCGGTTTATTTATGGGTGACCATTCCAAGTGCGGTATCAATACAATGTTCAATACTGGAACAGTGATTGGCGTAAGCGCAAATATTTTTGGCGGTGGATTTCCTAGAAATTTCATACCATCATTTAGTTGGGGCGGAAGCAGTGGGATGACAGAATATAAAATCGACAAAGCTGCCGCAACGACTGCACGCGTTTTTGCAAGAAGAAATAAAGAATTTACTCAACACGATGCAGATTTAATGCAATACGTTTTTGACAAAACACAAGATCAACGACGAGGCTAGACATGACGAACCATGTTTAAGCATATTACGAAAACCGTTTGGATTATTTCGCTCATAAGTCTGTTCAATGACATTAGTAGCGAAATGCTCTACCCTGTCATTCCGTTATATTTAGCACAGATTGGTTATGGTGCTCCACTCATTGGATTTCTTGAAGGTTTCGCTGAACTGCTCAGTGGATTCAGCAAAATTTATACTGGCAGTTTAAGTGATTCTCTCAAACGCAGATTACCTTTTGTACAATTAGGTTATGGCTTGAGCATTGCATCTCGTCCGATTATGGGATTATTCCAAAACGCCTATCCTATTTTATTTGCCCGTATTCTGGATCGAGTAGGAAAAGGAATCAGAACCGGAGCAAGAGATGCTATTCTGGCAGACGAAAGCTCTAATAATACGCAGGCCACTGTATTTGGATTTCATAGAAGTATGGACACACTGGGCGCAGTTATCGGTCCATGTTTGGCTTTATTGTTTCTATTTTTCTTCCCCGAAAATTATAAAGGTGTCATTCTACTTACTCTAGTACCAGGCGTAATAGCATTTGCTTTTACAATGCACCTCAAGGAGAAAAAAAACAATAGTACGTCCGTTGATTTTTCGCTAAAGAACCATTTCAGTTATTACAAAAATGCCACCAAAAACTACAAATCACTCGTGTTGATTTTATTCATTTTTGCTTTCGCCAGTAGTAGCGACATGTACTTACTTTTACAAGCAAAAAGTAGTGGCCTCAATGAAATTCAAATCCTGACGGCCTATATTTTCTTTAATCTAATTTTTGCATTAACTGCTTATCCATTGGGTCGCTGGGCTGACAAAGTAGGCAAAGTTAAAATGCTTTTAACCGGCATAATTATTTACATGGTCAGTTATTATTGTATTGGGTTTTCTAGCTCTTTTTATATTATTGGTTTTGGGTTTGTATTGTACGGTCTTTATTATGCCTGCACCGATGGCATAATTAAATCATTATTGATTCAATTTTCTAAGAAAAAAGAAAAGGCTTCAGCTATTGGGTTTTATGCAGGGGTAAATGGCATAATTTTATTCTTTGCGAATATTACCACTGGCTGGATCTGGTTTCAATTTGGCAGTTCCGTTGTTTTTATTGGTATAATTTCTATCGCGGCAATTTGCTTTCTGCTTTTGTTGCTTTCCAAAAACATTAATAATAAAGCATAAAAAAAGCTGTTTCATTTTTGAAACAGCTTTATAAAATTGTATTTAAAACAAACTAGGCAAATGCCTTGGCATCTTCCAAAAATTTAGCCAAACCTATGTCTGTCAATGGGTGTTTTAATAAACCAAGAATTGAACTTAATGGACAAGTACAAACATCGGCACCAACTTCAGCACATTTTACAATATGCAACGGATTTCGAATACTAGCTGCTAAAACCTGTGTAGCATAACCTTGCATCGCATAAATATCAGCAATTTGCTCAATTAAATCTACACCATCCCAATTGCTATCATCAATACGACCAATGAAAGGAGAAACATAAGTGGCTCCAGCTTTGGCCGCTAATATTGCTTGTCCTGCACTAAATACTAAGGTGCAATTCGTTTGAATATTATTATCACTGAACCATTTAATGGCTTTAATGCCATCTTTAATCATTGGCACTTTTACAACGATATGCTCATCCAATGCAGCTAATTTTTTACCCTCTTCTATAATCCCGTCAAAATCGGTTGAAATCACCTCTGCACTAACCGGAGTTTTCACAATATCACAAATGTCTTTGTAATGCTTCATTACAGCTTCTGTGCCTTGAATTCCAACTTTAGCCATTAATGAAGGATTAGTGGTTACACCATCTAATATTCCCAGCTCATGGGCTTCTTTGATTTGTTCTAAATCAGCGGTATCGATAAAAAATTTCATGATATTTTACTTTATTGGGCAAATATATAGGGCGACTGAAGCAATGTGCAAAAAGTAATAATTTAGATATTAACATACTGACTTTAAACTTATTGTTAACCAAACGGTCCAAAAAGAAACTAAAGCCCAATGAACAAAATATTATTACTCTTCACCGCCAGTCTATTCATTCTATCATCCTGCAATAAGGAAGAATTTTATGGCAAACGACTAAACGGAACTTGGACCTACGAACGGGCATGTTACCAAGAGAAAACTTTTAAACGAACTGATATTCTCGAAGATTACAAGGATTTGAAATTGGAATTTTCCAGTAACAATACTATCTCAATTCTCAACGAATCAAATAATTCATATTCTACAGGTCTTTATGAAATAGACGAAGACTTCACAAGTACAACGGACTTCGATGGCAACCCGGTAGGTGGATCTTCATTAGATTTGGTTTTATCCTATGAAGATACTACTAGCAAGAAAAAATATTTAGAGATTTGGGATCAAGCGAGTATTGGTAAAAAGAAAATAAGATTCCAACGAATGATTAATGGGAAACGTGCTTATTTTGTTTTAATCAAGCAATAGTAATTAAACTTCGTTGTCAAATATTCGTCAAAAAGCAAACAACAAAAACCATAGATTATGAGACGATTATTACTTCTAGCAGTCAGCGCTTTTTTACTTTTTAGCACTTCTTGTACGCGCACGAATGGACCCGTAATAATGTCACCCTTCGAAAAGTTACAAGGTGAATGGTACTATAACAAAGCTTTTTTTGTTTACAATAGTGGTGTGATTCGAGACAATGTTTTGAGCGACTTTGTAGATTGTCGAATTGTTTTTGATGGTAATATCATTACCATGGAAAACCTGAGAACCGGACAAGTTTTAGAAGGAACATTTGACTTATACCGAGATGATGCTGGTGGATACTGGGATGAGTATGGAAATTATGTTGAAGATATGGAGCGATTTCTTACCGCATATTTATACGACGCAAGAACAAATCAACGTTTCACTTATGACTGGCAGATTAATTATCTAACCAGAAACAAATTAAACTTCGGCGAGTTTTATGCGGATGGCAATTACTCTTTTAAAATGAAGAAAGTGTACTAGATTTTTAATATTAAATAAGAACGGATAGCGAGACTTTTGGGTCTCGCTTTTTATTGTAAAAAATAATTAATCCCAATGAACTAAAGACAGTTTTAAATACCGTAAAAAGAAACAACAAAAACGACGTAAAAAATAATCCTTCTAACTTACATTTGCCGTGGCAAGTCTTATACGACCAGCTCCTTTTAATCCCCCAGGGCAGGAATGCAGCAAG
>CAYMFF010000041.1:0-26415 GCA_964389575.1 uncultured Chitinophagaceae bacterium | reverse complement strand
TCGAGAAGAGTCATATGTATTTCACTTTACTTTCAGAATTGAGCGAAAACAAAAACGAAAAGATTACCTTTTTAGAAAAAGCGATTTCGCTATGCTCTGTTTTGAGCGATGAGCAATACCTGAAAAGCAAACTTTTGAAAGCAAAAAACTAAAAAGTTATATTGCGGACAGAATAATCTTATAAATCCTTTAACACTGTAAAATTAATTTACTTTGTTTTTCAAAGCACTTTTGTTATCAAAATAAAAGCTATGCTATTACAACGTATCGAATCAACCTTTAGAGACTACAACGGTTTTTGTGAAGTGATTTATCACCGACCCTATGAACTTCTGACATTGCGCAGGACACTTTTAATCGGATTACTCTGCGGAGTATCTTATGGCTTTATAATGGGATTTTACAATTCGCCACAACAAGCATTTGTGTCAGCACTTAAAGTCCCCATTTTGTTTTATGCTACCTTGGGAATCTGCATGACCCTTTTACATTTTATAGGAATATTGTTTGGATCTAAGCTAAAATTTATTCAAACGGCATCTGTGCTAATTTATGGCATATCGGTTAGCATGATATTGCTCACAGCTTTTGCGCCTATTTCTCTTTTTTTCATGCTTACCAATTCTTCGTACCAATTTATTTTGCTTATGCATGTTTGTTTCTTTGGCATATCGGGTGCTGTGGGATTATACTATATCCGCCGAAACTTCACCATCCTAAAAAAAATGGCCCAACAAACCAACGCACTAGCTGAGCGACAGAGCAACGCTATCCTTTCTATTTGGATCGTGCTGTATATGTTTGTTGGCACTCAAATGGCTTATATACTCTCACCCTTTGTGGGATCCGAAAAAACGTTTATGCTATTTAATGGAAGCAATCATAATTTTTATACCTATTTATTTGAGCAATTGATTAAATAATGCAGGAACAGTTAATTTGAAAACTTTAAATAAAGTTAAAGTCAAAACTGTTAAGTTAACTTTTGCAGATCTCGTACGAGTATCTATTTGAAGGTTAATTAATTTCGAACTGTAAACAAAGTGGATTCAGCAACCACTATAAAAAACGAGGCGAAACCGAAAAGCCATATGAGTAGGAACAAAAAAAATCAAAAAATGATAGATCCAAAAGACCAAGCTGATTTAGACAATCACGCGAACCAATTAAACCCGAATAACGATGAGTATGCGGGTAATGACGACCATGATTATGATAACGATAATCATTCTAATCAGTTAAACCCTAACAATGACGAATACGCTGGTGATTAGATACTTTTTCTCAAAGACATTTTGCATAACGCTACAAGCGATCGAACGGGTCACTTTGACCAACTCGGCAATTTGATGTCAAAATAATGCTCCTTAAATGAGGAGCATTATTTGTTTGGTCATTATTATTAAAATCCTGAATAGTACTTTCAAACACTAGAACAATTCTTCTATAACTAGACTAGTTATAAAAATTTAAAGTAGGTTTGAATATGCTTTCGCGAAAACTGCCCCCTATTCTAATCATCAGCATCTGTATATTTATTACGGCATGCACTCCAACCAAAAAAATGGTTCGAGAAGAAAAGACCCCAAAAGTAAAAAGCATCACTCTTTTATCTACTTATATGGAAAGCTTTAAGCGACCTAGCTTTCCAATGATTGATGCAGGAATATTTAATGCCAAAACTGATAAGTTAGCTAGTCAAATTAAAAAAGCTCAAATTGAATCATTAGCAAAATATCAGAAAATAGTTCAACGTGGTCTTGCTGGAATTTATAAATGTCAAATTAAAACCACAGATGATTTAAAGGATTCTGATAAATTCTTAATCCTTATAAAAAAATATAGAAATGATAGTACACTATTTAATTACAACAAACTCACTTTTACTCAAACTTATACAGCGCCCAATGAAATCAACCTATTAGATTTAAAAAAAGGAAATTTCAAGAGGTACTTCAACAAGAAAAAAAATTACAGTGACCGAATTTCTGAGATATTCAATTATATCGATACAGAATATTTAGCTATCTCCTATTCTAAATTATATATTTCAAATGTTGGTAGTTTTGGCATAAAAGGAACCATCAAATTAGAAACTAATCTTTTATTGTTCGACCGATCCGGTCAACTAGTAGCTAGATCATTTCACCACTCTCCGAATCAGCGAATAAAAGGTTCTCAACTATCTGAATACACCGATGCCTTGGATAAGTTTGATGTAGCTTTCTCACACGCTCTTAAAAAAAACTATATCGATTTTAAAAGAAGAAGAAAATAAAAAATGCTCCTCATTGAGGAGCATTTAAATATTCTCATTCGACTTCGACAAACTTAGCCTGACACTTCTTTTAACTTAAGCAACAGCTTTATTGACCAAGTCAGCCGCTTCAGAAAGCAATACAGCACTTTGTACTTTAAGTCCACTTTCGTCAATTAATTTTTTCGCTTCTTCGGCATTGGTCCCTTGTAATCTTACAATTACGGGCACATTAATTTCGCCAATAGACTGGTAAGCATCTATTACACCCTGCGCTACACGATCGCAACGAACGATACCACCAAATATGTTGATTAAAATTGCTTTTACGTTTGGATCTTTTAAAATGATTCTGAAACCAGCCTCTACTGTTTGTGCATTGGCACTACCTCCCACATCCAAGAAATTCGCAGGGTCTCCACCGTTTAATTTAATCATATCCATAGTGGCCATTGCTAGTCCTGCACCGTTTACCATACATCCAACATTACCGTCTAATTTTACATAGCTTAAGCCATGTTCATCAGCTGCAACTTCTGCAGGATCTTCTTCTGACTTATCTCTTAATTCTGCCACATCTTTATGACGAATCAAACCATTTCCTTCTATGCTAAACTTACAATCTACTGCTATGATTTCATCATTAGCGCTTTTGAACAAAGGATTGATTTCTAACATTTCTCCATTAAGTCCTTCGTACGCATTGTACAATTTAGTTACAAACTTTGTACAGTTTTTCATAGCAGTACCAGTCAGCCCTAAATTGAAAGCAATATTGCGCGCCTGAAAACCTTGTAGTTTCATACCCGGCTTAATCCACTCTTTAAAAATTAGTTCGGGAGTGTTGTGTGCTACATCTTCAATATCCATTCCACCTTCTGTAGAATACATAATTACGTTTTGCTTTTTAGCTCTGTCCAATAGAATAGACAAGTAAAATTCTTTACGCTCGCTGGGACCATCACCATACATATCTTCACCTAAGAAAATTTTATTTACTACTTTTCCTTCTTCACCCGTTTGGATAGTCACCAATGTATTGCCCAACATATTAGTTGCCACTTCTTTAGCTTGCTCCTCGCTTTTGATAACTTCTACACCGTGTTGCTCGGGAGCTTCTTTATAAGTTCCTTTACCACGACCACCGGCATGAATTTGAGCTTTTACAACTACAAATTTTGTTCCTGTTCTTTCCGCAATATCTTTATAAGCCGCTACCGCTTCATCAACTGTTGTACAGGCAATTCCGTTTTGCACGGGTACATCGTATCTCTTCAATAATTCTTTTGCTTGGTATTCGTGTAAATTCATTCTTTACTATTTATGATTTTAATTATTCGTTTTATTATCAGAAGGCTAAAAGCCATCGGGTGGCAAATGTAATATGGGTTTATAAGTTTAGAAAGTTTCGTGGACTTAATTGTTAAATAGAAATTCTGAAATTAAAGTTGTTTTCTTCTTTTCAGTTCTTTTACTATTAAATCAAGCTCTCTAGAAGTTTGCCCAGCAACGCTTGTATTTTCTCTTGCTCTTCTCATCAAATAAGGAACTACGTCATTTACTGGGCCATACGGCATGTACTTACAAACATTATAGCCAGCCTTGGCGAGATTAAAAGAGATATTATCACTCATACCAAACAATTGAGAAAAGGTAATACGCTTGTCATCTGGTTGGATATTTCGTTCTTTCATATGCTGAGTAGCCAGCAAGCTACTTTTCTCGTTATGTGTTCCAATGAATGATGTAACCACATTAAGGTGATCTAGGCAAAGCGCTAATGCCAAATCATAATCCCGATCTGTACTGGCTTTATCAGGTTGTATCGGACTTTCATATGCCATTTCCTGAGCACGTTGTCGCTCTTTTTCCATGTAGGCTCCTCTAACAATTTTGGCGCCTAAGATATAATTATGACTGTGAGCATGCTCTATATCTTTCTTTAAAAAAGCTAGCCGATCATGACGATATAGCTGATATGTATTATAAACCACGGCAACTTTTTTATTAAATTTTTCCATCATTTCTATAGCCAAATCATCAACTGGTGCTTGAAACCAACTCTCCTCCGCATCTATCAAAATACTAGTATTAGATTCAGAACCAGCTTGACAAATAGACTCCAAGCGTTTTACCGCACGTTCTTTTTCTTCAAGCTCGGCATGTGATAATTCCTGTTGGTCGTTAAGCTTTTGAAGTAATTCATTACTAAAAAAAGCCGTCAATTTAATACTTATAAAAGAAATATAATCTTTGTCTTTTGCGAACCGTGTGGTGTTTATAAACTCTTTAGCAGCTTGATCAAATTCAGCTTCTGTAGTTTTGCCTTCAGCACCATAATCTAAAAGGGCACCCACTTTATATTTACTTAATAACAATGAGGTAGCAGCCGCTTCGGTTAAATCTGTACCCCCGCAAAACTGTTCGTAAATGGTATTTTTTATAAGTTTTCTTACAAAAGGTAACCACAGTAGCTTAGGAGTTAACCATGAACCAATGGCTGTAACTGTTGGGCTGGCCATAACTTTAAAGAGAAACTTTGCCTTTTTAAGTTGATACGGCGTTCTATATTCAAAGGCATTTGCGGTATTCTCAAAATTTATCATCTGACTGTCAAAATATGCGCAAATGTAATGAGGTGGATAAATAGAAAGTAGGTTTTTTTTGCTATTTCTTAAAGTGACGTTATATTTAAAGCTGAAACAATAATTATTTAAAGAATGAAAAAGATTTTACTCAGTTTAATGTTGGTAAGCATCGCTTTTGGCGGTTTTGCTCAGCAAAATGTCAATAACGTTCCCGATTTAAAAACTCCGGTGGATAATGGAACGCACTATGACGTATCTAAAAAACAATTTAACCCTAAGAAAACAAGAGGTCCAAGAACATATAGTTATATATCTGCTATTGACCAAACAGAGTACTTTGGTGCTGGCTTGATTGAGGCAAGAGCTTGTCCTATTTGGGAAGATTCTACCATCCTACAACGATTTAACACTGGTTACGGTGCAATTAACTTTACTTCTGTAAGTGCGGCATTTAA
Organism: uncultured Chitinophagaceae bacterium; assembly: GCA_964389575.1. Lineage (GTDB taxonomy): Bacteria > Bacteroidota > Bacteroidia > Chitinophagales > Chitinophagaceae > JAGNRR01. Next base: position 21,115 of record CAYMFF010000041.1, on the reverse strand, counting down.
CCCTTCTGCTGATTTGTACAATGACGCAAGTGTTTATGCTGGAGAAGAAGCTATCACCGTAAACGATAGTTATACATTGGATTCAGTTTACTTAACGGGTTTATATATGACTCCTAATAACTTAGGTGCAACTCCAGGCGATAAAATCAGAATTTCTATTGTTACTACAGGTAATAATAACACTTCTGTTTGGAGCCTCGGCCAGTCAGCAAATACAACAGTGCCTACTTACCTTACTGGTACGGCGGATACTGCGATTAGAGGAGTAACTCCTGTTGGAGATCCTGTTGGTAGAGTTGGTGGAGATCCTGGTTTACCAAACCGTGTAGTTTGGGATTATAACCTAACAAATGCTGATACTTCGGCTCCTTCTGCAACTAATGCTTATACTTGGAGAACTTGGGGTTTTGCACCACCATCTACAATTACAGTACCTGCTGGTGAAATCGCTGTGGTTACATTTACTTTCTTCACAGGAGGTACTTGGCAACAAAATGTTGATTCTGTTAGCTTTAATGCTGGTAGTAAAAATCACTTCCGTGCAAGATTCTGGGAGGAAGTTGATAACACGCGTATGCTTTACAGATGTGAATCTGAGCGTAGTGGAGGCGACTTCAACAACTCAGGTCTAATGTTCTCTACGGACTTTACAAGATATCTTCCTTCTGTAATCATTGAAGCTATTAACACTGCTGGTTTCGGATTTGAGCAACTTGATGTTGACTGGGTAGCTACATGCAATACATGTAACCCTGTTGAGGTTAATGATTTATCTGATTTGGTAAACGATATGAAAATTTATCCTAACCCAGTGGAAGGTAATGAAGTAAATGTAAGTTTCTCAACTACTGATGTTTTGAACAATGCTTCAATCAATGTAATGGATATGGCTGGTAAAGTTGTTTATTCTGAAAAAATGAATACAATTCAATCAAACAGTCCAATTCAAAAAGAAATCAACTTGAACGGTCTTTCTTCAGGTTTATACTTCTTTAACTTAACTTCTGATGAAGGTAAATACATTAAGAAATTGATGATTAAATAATCATTTTTTATAATATGTAAGAGGCGACCATATGGTCGCCTCTTTTTTTATTCATAGAATCAGACACTTTTATATACAAAATTTTTTAATATTGCAATAAAGTACTTATTTCTAAATAATTGATTTTGAATAAATTAGTACTGTTAGAACTTAACAATATATTTACCCAACCTTTTCTTCCAATAATGCGTCTTTAGTATGAATTAAGGGAAAAGTAGAATTGACAGCTATTTTGAGTCAAATAGAAACAACACAGGAAGTATTTATACAAGGCCTTATTGAGGGTTGTATGAATAAGGAGCGCGCTGCGCAGGAAAGGTTGTACAAGCATTTCTACCCCAAAATGATGAGCATGGTTAAGCGATATACAAATTATCATCAATATCACCTGGCAGAAGAAATTCTGAACAATGGTTTTTTGAAGGTATTTCAAAAGATTGAAAGCTTTGGTCATAAGGGTTCTTTTGAAGGTTGGGTAAGACGGATTATTTATCACTCCATTTTTGACTATGTGCGTGCGAATACTAAATACCGTGAGAAAGTAGTTTTTGAAGAGAAAGAGCAGGCTATTCCTGAATTAGCCATTGAAAAAATGCAGTATGATGATATCATGCAGCTGATACAACAATTGCCGGATAACACCCGAGTAGTCTTTAATATGTACATCTTAGAAGGATTTACGCACAGAGAAATTAGTGAGAAATTAGAAATCAGTGAAGGAACTTCAAAATGGCATGTGCACGAAGGCAGAAAACAATTAAAAGAACAAATAACAAAATTGAATAAATAATTACGTTACAATGAAAAACAATATTTCAATAGATGAATTGGTTCGGCAAGGAATTGCCCAAGGCGAAGAACCACACAATCTAGGCGCATGGGCCAATATGGATCGCATGCTCGATGGTAAAAACCCTTACCAAAAAGAAGATAAGCGCAAAAGAAAACCTTGGTTATTCTTATTGTTAGGTTTGCTCGTTTGTAGCACTGCTGTTATCGGAGGCTATAATTATTTTACCGCCTCAAGTAATAATTCAAACGTAATTGCTGATTCGCCAAGCAATTCTAATAGCGAAACGACTAAAAATGAATTAAACAACGAAATCGTAGCTATGAATCATGAAAGTAATTCCATGCATTCTGAAATTATAGCAGAAGACCAAGATTACGATTATAGCCAAGCCACTGCTTCTAATAGCTCAGAAAGCTATGTTGCTAATAATCCAAGGAGTATTGATAATATTTCTGCAATTAATTCCGCCGCAAAAAACACAAGTCCTCAAACTTCAAGCGAAGAAAATTACAATCTCCCTGTAATAGCAAGTTCAAATCAAAACCAAGGGACTACTGCTAATAATAGCACGGAACCCAATGAGCCGAAAAGTAATGGCTCCGATATGTTGGCGAATATTGATAGCGATAATAAAATAGAAACAACCCTATCAAATATTGCTGAGAAAAAGGATATCTCTAATAAAAAAGAGGATATAAAGAACAAAACTGTTGCTAAAAACCAACAAGTTCAAAAAATTGAGCCGACTATAACTGAAAAATACTTGGACACAACAAATGTGACTGAGGTTACACATAAATTAAAGAAAGATGAAGACGGTAAAAAGTATTACCAAGCTGATTCTTTTAAATATCAAATTGTAAAAGAAAAAGAGCGCACGGTAGTAAACCCAAGATACGTTGCACTTACGAAAGCACAAGAAGAAGCGGCTCAACGAAAAACGGCTATTGCTTCGAATAGTGCAACAGTAAATCAACCAACCATGGAAGCCCTTCAAGCAGAAAATCCTGTTCAATTAGATGCTAAAGAAAGCGCTAGTGATGTGGGTCTAGAAGCGAATGCAACTGCGTCAATCGCAAAAAAGAGAAGAAGTTTCTTTTCGATGTTCAAACAAGCGGCTCAACAAGTAAAACAAAAAAGTATTAATGTAGCGCATAAGCGATTTCCAATTTATACAGGCATGATTGCCGGCGTGAATGCTGCTTTAATCAATACGCAACATAATTTTGGAGGTTTCCAGGCCGGACTAACCGCTATGACCCCGTTAAGTCGATTATTCACGATTCGCGCAGAAGCTCGCTTTATTCACCAGAATAATAGTGGTTATACGGTAAAGGATAATAGACAAGACATTCTATCTTATGCAATAGACTCATCGAGTATTTTTAAAACCAAAATTTATAACTACCAAGTCGATTCTGTTGCCAGAACTTATAACCTTCAGAATTTCTATACACTTCAGTTTCCTGTAGTTGTAAGCGCTAATATTAAGAAATTCACTGCATACGGTGGTTTAAATCTAAACTATGGATTTAGAATGAACACCAAGAGTTCACAGAGTTCGAACATTATAGAAATTGCTGACACGGTGAGTCCTGCTCAGGTATATTCTCCCCGTATGAGTAGCACAATGAAATTTACCCAAGATGACTTTGGTAGCAGATTGGGTCTAGGATATACAGTGGGCGGATCGTATAATGTAAATCCTAAATTATACATTGATTTGAGAATGTCTAATCCTATTTGGGACAATACCAATGGCGCAGCTAAACAAGAAATTTCAGATGTATTCTTTAAAATACCAAGTTTTCAATTATCTCTGGGTTATCGCTTTAGAAGCTACAAGCCAGAGTAATTCACCTTTTTCTTCAACTCCATATATCCCCAAAAGAGCCGTCACGCCCAAAGCGTGATGGTTCTTTTACGTTGTAGTAATTGCTTACATTTGAAATATGTCTAAAAAACAACTTTTTGCTATAAAAGATATCTGTAACGCCCTTGAAGAAATCGCTCCTTTATCGCTACAAGAAAGTTATGATAATGCGGGATTGATTATTGGAAACCCAAATAAAAAAGTATCTAGCGCTCTGCTAACATTAGACTGTACTGAAGAAGTTTTAAAAGAAGCTAAAAAATTAAAATGTCAATTAATTATAGCGCACCACCCTATTATATTTGGTGGTTTAAAAAAAATAAACTCCACGCATTATGTAGATCGGATTGTAACCTATGCCATAAAAAATGACATCGCTATTTACGCTAGCCATACCAATATGGATAACACAATGGCTGGTGTGAACTTTCAAATTGCGAAGAAACTAGGTCTTCAAAATATTCGCCCTTTGGCTACTAAAAAAAATCAGCTTTGCAAGCTTTATACCTTTGTACCTTCTGGGAGTATGGATAAGGTAAAAAAAGCGCTTTTTGATGCTGGCGCTGGTCAAATAGGAAACTATGAAAATTGTGCTTTTGAAACCATAGGAGAAGGAAGTTTTAAGCCAGTTAAGTCAGCGAAACCAACAATTGGGACAAAAAATAAAGTAACTCAATTAATTGAAGTTAAATTGGAAGTACTACTTCCTAGCCACTGTCAATCTAAGGTAGTGAAAGCATTAAAAAAAGCGCACCCTTACGAAGAAGTTGCCTATGAAATTATACAACTAGAAAATGAGCAAAATATAATTGGTTCCGGACTTATTGGCGATTTAGCCACACCTATGAACCACAAAAACCTTTTGACTTTTATTAGTAAAAAAATGAAGGCAAAAGGCATTCGCTTCACGGAAAGCTCCCACAAAAACTTCAGTAAAATCGCACTATGCGGTGGTTCAGGGGCTTTTTTAATAAAAAATGCAATACAGTCAGGTGCAGATGCCTATATTACTGGCGATATCAAATATCATGAGTTTTTTGAAGGGGATAACGGAATGTCTATTATCGATATTGGGCATTATGAGAGCGAACAACACACTCCGCGCCTATTTTATGACATTCTATCGAAAAAAATGCCTACTTTTGCACTCCATTTATCTAAAATTAATACGAATCCAATAAAATACTTCTAATGGCAAGAGTAAGAGAATATAGTATACAAGAAAGACTAGAATCAATTATTAAACTTCAAAAAATTGACTCTAAGTTAGATCAAATCAATAAGTTACGCGGAGAGCTTCCTATGGAGGTTCAAGATCTTGAAGATGAGTTAGCTGGTTACCAAACCCGTATTGACAACGTAAATAACAATATTGCGGAGATTGAAGAATATATCAAGGAGCGTAAAAACAATCAAAAAGATGCCAAAGACGCATTAAAGAAATACGAGAAGCAGCAAAATGATGTAAAGAATAGCCGTGAATACGAAGCCATTAATAAGCAAATAGAAGCTTGTGAATTGGATATGAAAGAGGCTGAAAAAGATATCAAAATGGCTTCTACCCAAATTGAAGATCGCGAGGCCAAAAGAGGTGAAACAGATGCTTTAGTTGCAGAACGTCAAGAGGTTTTAAATATCAAGAAAGACGAATTAGAGAAAATTGTAGCGGAAACTGAAAAAGAAGAAAAAAGCTTACGTAAAGAAAGAACAAAAGCTGAAGAGGGTGTATTCCCAAGATTATTAGTTTCTTACAATAAAATACGAAGTAACTTTCGAAATGGTTTAGCCGTAGTTTCTGTAGAAAGAGATTCTTGTGGTGGTTGTCACAGTGCAATTCCTCCGCAAAGCCAATCAGAAATACGCTTACGTAAGCGTATGACTATTTGCGAACATTGTGGACGCATACTAGTTGATGAAGAGTTAACTGAAGCGATTACAGTCTAAAGACAGCGAACTAACAAAAAAATTGCATACTAAACGATGACGCCTTGCGTCATCGTTTTTTTTATTTCTATTTTTACCATGATGAGATTTCTTTGCTTCATTGTCGCAATACTTTGGACAGTTCCTACTGAGGCAACGAAAGGACATTTTACGCCCAGTAAAAACTGCTTGCAAGCTTATGAAGACTTAATAAGCTTCAAACTAAATTCAGGACGGGCTATCCTGAAAAAGGAAATTCAAGCCGACCCGTATAATCGATTGACTATTCCCTTGCAGAATTATGAAGATTTTATCCGGCTCACATTTGCAGATGATCCGGCACTTTACAAAAGGAGAAAAGGCTTTAAAGATCGCAGACTAAATTTGCTGAATAACGCTGATAAAAAATCTCCATATTACAGATTAAGTAAAGGAATTATTTACTTGCAGTGGAGTTTAATTCATATCAAATACAAAGAGAACTGGAAAGCAGCAAATGACTTCAGAAAAGCTCATAATCTATTCAAGGAAAACAAAAGACTGTTTCCCAATTTTAAGGAAACAGATATTTTCTATGGCGCTCAAAAAACGATTATCGGTACCATTCCCAGTAATTATCAATGGATTTCCAATCTAATTGGACTAAAAGGTAATATGAAACTAGGCATGCAATTATTAAGAAATAGCACTAAAGCTAAATCCAAACTTTTTAAGCATGATGCCATTTTCTATTATATCTTCTTAAATGAAATTGTTTTAAACGATTCAGAAAAAGCGTTGCGCCTTATAAAAACTTATGACGTAGACAAAAAAAACAACTACCTCTATACCTTCATGACCAGTAACTTACTACTTAATAATTTTAGAGCTAAAGAAGTTATACCGACAATATTAAATAGAAATAAAAGCAACCAATATCTTCAACCTATTATTTTTGATTATGCCTTAGGAGCAGCTTATTTACATAGTTTAAAATACAAAGCGGCGATCCCCTATTTAAAAAAATACCTCTCCTCGAAATCATATTTTTATAAAAAAGATGCAGCTTTGAAAATAGCAATGGCCTACTATTTGAACGGTCAGAAAAAAGAAGCCTTAATCTACAAAAACATTATTCCTAAAGTAGGAACCACCATTACGGACATGGACAAACAAGCAATGAAGCGTTACAAAAACAGAACCTTTGGTGATCAGAATTTATTAAAAGCGCGATTGCTTTTTGATGGCGGTTCGTTTTCTCAGAGTATATCCATATTAGAAAACGTGGCATTAAAGAAAAAACTAAGCCAAGTAGAAACATTGGAATGGAACTATCGTTTGGCAAGAGTTTATGATGAAAGTCGGAATATAACAAAGGCCGTTACATTTTATAAAAAAACCTTGTCTACTTCCAACCCAAGTAAAGAGTATTATCCGGCTAGAGCGGCATTACAATTGGCATATATCTATGAAAACCTAAATAAAAAAACGATGGCTTCTACTTATTTCAAGAAAGTATTATCCATTAGAGACCATGAATACAAGACTTCTCTAGATCATAAAGCCAAGTCCGGTTTACTTCGTATTCAAGGCAAATAGAATTACTTTTGATTGTATGCTGGAGAAGCTTCACATTAAGAATTTTGCCATTATTGAAGAAATTACCCTTGAGTTTAAAAATAACCTGAGCGTAATCACTGGTGAAACTGGCGCTGGAAAATCTATCCTTTTAGGAGCCCTAGAGTTAATACTAGGAAAAAGAGCGCAACATTCAGACATATTAAACAAGGAAGAAAAATGTACAGTGGAAGCAACATTTTCCATTGCAAAAAATGCTGGTGTAAATGAGTTACTTATTGGAAATGATATTGAAGTTTATTCGGATTTAATAATTAGAAGAGAAATAAATGCCAACGGTAGAAGCCGTTCTTTTCTGAATGATACTCCAGTCAAATTAGAATTACTCATTCTTGCAGGAAACCACATTGTAGATATGCATCGTCAGTTTGATAATTACGAACTATTACAACAAGACGAGCAATTAAAACTTATTGACACATTCCTTCAGCTAAATGAAGAACGAAGTAATTATCAAAATAGTTTTAATCAATATCAAAAAGTTTCCAAACTGTTAGAGGAGAATAAAGAGGACACCAAGCGCGCAAAAAGTGAGCAAGATTATTTGGAGTTTGTTTGGCAAGAATTGAACGAACTGCCACTTGCTGACAACAATATTGAAGATTGGACCAACGAGTTAGAACTTTTAGAAAACGCTCAAAACATAAAAGCCACTTTGCACCAATCAGCTAATATTTTACAACACAATGAACAATCGCTTATTAGTTCGTTACAACAAATATCGAAAGAAACGGGGCAATTCGCCAATTTATCAGAAGACATCAACTCCATTCAAAGTCGCCTTCTTTCTAGCATTGAGGAATTGAAAGATATTGCTGCTGAAATTGAAATTCAACAAAGTAGTATTAATACAGATGAGGAACATCTGCGAAAACTATCTGATAAACTGGAGTTAGCGAATAAGTTACTCCATAAACACAATGCACAGAGCACGGTAGAACTGTTAGAAATAAAGCAACAGTTTCAACTTAAATTAGAAAAAATAAATAATTCCGACACAGCATTAAATCGTCTTACGGAACAAAAAACGTTACTTGAAAACAAATGCGATTCTGAAGCAAAAAAACTAAGTAAGAAAAGAGTAAAAGGGATACTACGTTTCTCAAAAGAAATAAATGACCTTTTGCCCAATTTGGGATTTGTGAATGCCTCTTTTGAAATTCAGCATTCATTTACCGAAACTAGATTAAATGGTATCGATGAAATTAGTTTCCTTTTTGATGCCAACGGTATCGGCAAACTTACCGAATTGAGAAAAAGTATCAGTGGCGGTGAAATGAGTCGGATTATGTTAGCTATTAAGTCCTTATTAGCCCATTCATCCGACATGCCCTGTATGATTTTCGATGAAATTGATACCGGTATCTCAGGAGAGACTGCCTTAAAAATTGGAGGTGTTATTAAAGAACTTGCTAAAAAACATCAAGTGATATGTATATCGCATTTGCCGCAAATTGCAGCAAAAGCCAATCAACACTTATACATTTACAAAGAATCTGATAACACTATACAACAGACCAAAGCCAAGTATTTAACAGCAGGTGAAAAAGTAGAGGCCATCGCCAAAATGTTAAGCGGAAAAAACAATAGTCAATCCGCTATTCTAGCTGCCAAAGAACTACTTGGTGATAATTAGATTCAACTAGATTTTTACATTCCAATAGATAGCTTATTTTTACGACAATAAAATAAGCAAATTATGGCAGGTCTATTACAAGGAAAAAGAGGAATAATTTTTGGTGCATTAGATGAAAAATCTATGGCTTGGAAAGTGGCAGAAAAATGTCATGAGCAAGGAGCAACCTTTACTCTTACGAATGCACCGATTGCGTTACGTATGGGGAAAATTAATGAGTTAGCCGAAAAGTGTAATACAAAAGTAATTGGAGCCGATGCTACCAGTCTTGAAGATCTTGAAAAGCTTTTTGATGAAAGCACTGAGGCCTTGGGGGGAAAACTTGATTTTGTCTTGCATAGTATTGGCATGAGTCCAAACGTGAGAAAGAAAAAAGAATACACCAATACAAATTATGATTTCTTTCAAAAGACATTGGATATTTCGTCTTTGTCATTTCACAAGGTCTTACAAACCGCTATGAAAAAAGATGCTTTAAATGAATGGGCTAGTGTATTGGCGTTATCTTATATTGCAGCCCAACGTGTATTTCCTGGTTATAATGATATGGCTGATGCCAAAGCCGTTTTAGAAAGCATTGCCCGCAGTTTTGGATATCATTATGGATTTAAGAAAAAAGTCCGTGTTAACACAGTTTCTCAATCTCCTACTCCAACTACAGCTGGTAGTGGCGTATCAGGCTTTGATGCTTTTTTTAACTATGCCGAAAACATGTCTCCGTTAGGGAATGCCAGTGCTGATGAGTGCGCCGACTTTTGCATTGCCATGTTTAGTGACTTAACGCGAAAAGTGACAATGCAAAATCTGTTTCACGATGGCGGATTCTCCTTTACGGGTGTAAGCCAAGAAATTATTGAAAAAATGAGTTAGATATTAATCCTATAATTTAAACAGCAAAACTGGTTCCACAACCACAAGACTCTGTTGCATTTGGATTCGTGAAGGTAAATCCACGTGAATTGAGGCCACCTTGAAAATCTATTTCTACATCTACAAGATATAGTTCATGAGCTTCTTCCATTACCATTTGGATTCCGTTGCTTAACGTAAATTCTTTGTCTTTATCAGACCGAGCATCGTATTCTAAAACGTATGTAAGACCACTGCACCCGCCACCTTTAACTCCAACTCGTAATAAAGGTTTATCGTCTGGAGCACTGTCTTTAAGACGCTCTAATTCATCCAACGCGCCTTGTGTAAATTTTACGGGTAGTTTTTCTGCTATTTCTTGACTCATACTAGTTTTTATTTAGTGGTTCCTCTTTTATGTTTTTTCTTTATTGCTTTTATACTATCCAGCGATCCTTGATTTATTGTACCTGGTTTATGAATAATAACGTTAGGTTCTGATTCTTCTATTTTATTATTATTTACAATTGTATCATTAGACACTTCTTCAGCCTGTAACATGGTTTTCTGACTTTTCTTTTTAGCCTTACACCCCACAATTCCCAATTGCAATAATGAGAGAAATAGAATACTACTTAGCAACAATAATCTTCTCATTGGAAACTAATTTATTATTCATTGTAACTCGAACAAAATAGGTCCCATTCGACAAACCGTTTTTATTAAAGGAGAATAACGATTCACCTTTCGCTACATTAGAATTTAATACTTCTTTTATTTTTCTTCCTTGTACATCAAAAACTGAAATTTCCAACGCGCCGCTTTCTTCCAGGTCCAACTCAACACTCCAAATATCAATAACTGGATTCGGGAAAACATTAATACTTTTTGCTTTTTTCTTAGTTTCTTCTGTTGATGACGGCCATGAAATTCGCTCTATTTTAGAAGCATAATTGCGCCAAGAATTATTGGCTGCACCATACATACCATAATGCCATGCTGTTGGCACAGGAGCCGAGTGGTCTTTACTGATTCCCGAATAATCTCCCCAACGTGTAGTCCCATTAGTAATACCTACACTAGCAAAATTATCTCCCAAACTTAATTCTTCGAAATTAGAAACATTCATATTATCATCAACTACAATTGCTCGAATTCCAGGATTTAATGTGAGCGAAGAATAATTAAATCCAATCACGGCTGAGTGATCGGTATTATTCCAACCGAATGAAGCCACAGAAGGAAAAGCACAATCTACGTTGGGTAGTGAGATTAATTTATTCTGAACCGACCAAGAAGAACCATTAATTCTAAATCGATTATAATTGATAGCAACATAACTATTGGGTCCATTACTATGAAATACAAAATGAACGGTATTGTCAAGATAAAAAGCAGACATGCCACGCATATCTCCTGTGTTTAAATCAACATTGGTTCCGGGTTGCACTCCATCTGCTGGTTGAGAATATGCAGGAACCAAAACATTATCATTTACCAAGGTCGGGTTATCAGTTACCTTACCGGTAATTGTGTAAAGTCTTACAACATTCGCTGTAGTTGAATTTCTTGTCGCACACATATACATTTTGTCTCCGTAGTGACCATTTTGTCCATAACTCGCAGGAACGATTGTAAAAGGATTCCCAGCAATCTGATTATATATTACAGCTGTTGGTGACGAACTTCCTGCAAAGCAAGCCGTTTTATCAATTTGAAAAATGGCACTTTCTACATAACTAGAATTCGTAGAACTTAAATTTCTAAAAAGATTTCCTGTTATAAATAAATCAGTGGCAGAAACACCCATTTTAGGATAATCAAACCAAACATTGGAAGGATAACTTGTACCTATTATCTCACGCAAATTGGCTCTAAAGCTATAATAATGATAAGCACCGGCTGGATCATTTGTTTCAGAGAACGCTACCAAAATGCGATTGTTTGTTGTGATTCGATCACATACCTGAGTGAAAATAATAAAACGATCAAAATCTGGGTCATAATGAACTAGCGGATCGCACATATCTGTTTTATTAGTTACTGGACTCCAGAAAAGTGGAAATGCCTGGGTTCCTTGCCCTGGCACACCCGTAGCGTTATCATTATAAACGCGCATCGAGCTATTCACAGCCGCAATCATCCTTCCATTTTTGCCAATCGCTATCGTATTGTCAGAAGGAGTACCTTGATTTCCATGAGTGATAAAGCCTAATGTTTTTTGAGGATCAATAGAATTAGTTGTTTTATTTGAAGCACCTTGTTCTGCTGGAATTTTATTAGCTCGTTTCAAACCTCTAATACTGTCCTTATAAGCTGCTAAATCTTCCTGATGCTGTGTTTTATTTACCTTGTTTCGAATCGAAATAAGTTCAGGCATTAAATCAACATCTCCCTGTTTAGGTTGGAAAGTGCCCAAATAAGTTCCATTATTAGAAGTCATAACTGCATCGCCTACTTTTATTGACTTTTCTTGCGCTTTTATATTAAAGCTTAAAGAAGTAAATACCACGATTGTTAGTAAAATAAGTTTTCTGTTCATTATTCAAAGTATTATTCCAAATATACAATAGACGAAGAAGTAAACCCTATTCCATCATATTCTTAGTATTAATCTAACGAATTTGACATTCCCGTTACAATTGATTATCGTTAATTTGCATTCAATAAACATGAAATCTTTTAATATCCCGTTAGTCTATCGTTCGGAGCTAGTTACTACTATAAATAACAAGCGAAAAGCAGATGATAAATTAAAGAAAGACTTTACACCCACAGAGGTTAAAATCGGACGACTTACATTTTATATAGCACGTCACTTTGGGTTTTGTTATGGTGTAGAAAATGCCATTGAAATTGCTTTTCAAACAGTTACCGAAAACCCTGACAAAAGAATATTTCTGCTGAGTGAAATGATTCACAATCCGCAAGTAAATGAAGACTTAGTAAAACACGGTGTTCGTTTTATTCAAGACACCTTTGGCAAACCGTATATTGATTGGTCTGAAATTACGAAAGATGATATTGTAATTATACCTGCATTTGGTACCACTAGAGAGACCAATGAACTGCTTGAATCAAAAGGAATAAACCCTGTACAATATAATACCACCTGTCCCTTTGTTGAAAAAGTTTGGAAGCGTGGAAGCCAAATAGGTAAAAAAGGGTACTCACTCATTTTACATGGCAAGCCTCAACATGAGGAAACCCGAGCCACTTTTTCGCAATGTGCTATTGAAGCACCAACTTTAATTATCAAAAATATTGAAGAAGCCAAGCAGTTAGAAAAATACATCAGAAAAGAAGCTACTCAATCAGAGTTTGAAAAAGAGTTCACTAAACGATTCACGCCTGATTTTTCAATAGAAAAAGATTTAGAAAAAATTGGAGTCATTAATCAAACGACTATGCTGGCCGAAGACACAGAAGAAATTGCCAATTACCTGAAAGAAGTAACCTGCGACCAGTACAAGGCAAAAGATGAAAATGTAAAGCTTCATTTTGCAGATACCCGAGATACGTTATGTTATGCAACAAATGATAATCAAAATGCGGTAAAAGGTATGCTAGACACTGCTGCCGATTTTGCAATCGTTATAGGCGGATATAATAGCTCAAATACATCGCACCTTGTTGAACTCTGCGAGGAAAAGCTTCCTACCTATTATATTAAAGATGCGGCTGAAATAATAAGCAGTGACTTAATTCAACATTTTAACTTTCATAAGAAAGAAATGAAAGAAACAAAAAATTACATGGCTGATCGTGCTCAAAAAATATTAATTACTGCTGGTGCATCTTGCCCCGATGCAATTGTAGAATCTGTTATCCAACGCATGGCTTCTTTACATGGTGAAGAATTTAATCTAGAGCAAATTCTGGCTAATCTAAATTAGCCACCCAAGTCATTATCAATTTTATTTGGCTAGGTATATCTAATTCAGAATTATCTAATTCTTTGGCGTCCGTTGCTTTTTTCAACGGATTGTAATCTCGATTACTATCAATACGGTCTCTGTGTAACAGATTGGTTTCAACCTCTTCTAGTGTTGTATTTTTGCCCTTGGCTTTCAATTCTTCATAACGGCGACGCGTTCGGATAGACTGTGACGCATACAAAAATATTTTAAGCTCAGCATCAGGAAAAACTACTGTACCTATATCTCTGCCATCCATTACAACTCCTTTGTCTTTTCCTACATCTTGTTGCTGTTTCACACAAAAATCGCGTACGATTGGAATCGCGGCAACTTCGCTCACCGAATTAGAAACTTTCATTTCACGAATCTTGTTTTCTACATCCTTCCCATTCAAATGCATTCGCTGATGCTGAAACTGCAATTCAATATTCCATAAGGCATTTTCTATTGCTTTATTTTCTTTGTCTATTTCGATATTATTTTCTAATAAGAACAACGTAATCGCGCGATACATCGCGCCACTATCAATATAGATATAGTTTAGCTCGTTGGCTAAAGCTTTAGCCAACGAGCTTTTACCGGTAGAGGATAATCCATCAATCGCAATGTTGATTTTGCTATTCACTAAGAGTTTTTTTGCTTTACGTGTGCATCTAAGACTGCTATAGCTACCATATTGACTATCTGACGAACCGTGCTTCCCAATTGCAATACATGAACTGATTTTTTCAACCCTAAAATGATGGGCCCAATCGTTTCCTGATTACCCATTTCTAGCTGTAAATTATAAGCAATATTTCCAGCAGATAAATTAGGGAATATCAACACATTGGGTCTTGCGTCCACCAAACTGCTAAACGGATAATTTTCCTTAAGCAGTTCTTTATTAAAAGCTATGCTACCTTGTACTTCACCTTCAACTTGCATTTCAGGATATTTTTTATGCATTATTTCTACCGCTTTTCTAATTTTTTTGGCCTCTGGCAAATTACTACTTCCAAAGTTAGAGTAAGATAGCATGGCTACTTTAGGTTGAATATTTAAACTCTTAAGCGTATCACTTGCCTGTAAGGTAATATCAACTAATTCTTCAGCTGTTGGAAATTCCGTTATGGTCGTGTCCGCATAGCAAATAGGTCCTTTCTTGGTCAGTACAGCATACATACCCGAAATTTTTTGTACTTTATCTGGATTCGCTGTGCTAGGCCTTTCTGCTGGACCAATAATTTCTAATGCGGGTCGAATCGTATCAGGATACTTTCTGGCTAATCCGGTTATCAATGCATCTGCTTCGCCAGTTTCAACCATCATACAACCAAAATAATTCCGCTCTCGCATAATTTTGATTGCTTCATATTTGTTGTACCCTTTTCTTTTTCTTTTCTCGTAAAACAAATTCCCAAAGGCCTCTCTTTTTTCACTCATAGCATCCTCCTTCGGATCAATAATTTCCATCTCACTTACATCAACACTATATTCTTCCGCTAGTTTCCGAACTCTTTTTCTATTACCCAGAAGAATTGGAATTGCAATTTCATCTTCCAAGGCTTGTTGAGCTGCTTTTAGAATTTTGACATTTTCTGCCTCTGAAAAAACAACCTTCTTTTTGTGCTGTCTGGCTTTGTTCATGATAAGTCTTAAAACATTATCATCTTGACCTAAACGAACAAAAAGCTCTTCTCGGTATGCTTCAAAATCTTTGATCGGCTGTTTCGCAACGCCACTTTCATGAGCTGCCTTAGCAACTGCAGGAGCAATTGTACTAAGCAATCTAGGATCCATTGGTTTTGGAATGATATACTCTGGCCCAAAAGTCAACGCTTTTTGTTGATAAACCATATTCACAACATCAGGAACCGATTCCTTCGTCAATTCGGCCAAAGCTTTAACGGCTGCCAACTTCATGTCATCATTAATTTTTGAAGCGCGCACATCCAGCGCTCCTCTAAAAATATATGGGAAACCCAAAACATTATTTACTTGATTTGGATAATCGCTACGTCCTGTAGCCATTATTATATCTTCTCTCGCGGCAATTGCAGTTGGGTAATCTATTTCTGGAGTCGGATTTGCTAATGCGAAAACAATGGGTCGCGGTGCCATTTTACCAATCATCTCGGCATTTAATAAATTCCCTTTTGAAAGGCCCAAAAAAACATCAGCGCCTACCAAGGCTTCTTCTAATGATTGATTTTTCCCGTTGACATAAAATTGTTTTCTTTCGCCAAGTCCTTCTCTTTCTTCAGATAGCAATCCTTTGCTATCAAACATGAAAACATTTTCTTTTTTTACGCCAAGTTTTAAATACAATCCTGTGCAAGCAATTGCAGATGCACCAGCTCCACTGACCACAATTTTCACTTCGTCAATTTTTTTCTCTTGAATTTCTAGCGCATTTAATAATGCCGCAGAAGAAATAATAGCGGTTCCGTGCTGATCATCATGCATAACGGGAATATCCAATTCTTCAATTAATCTTCGTTCAATTTCAAAACTTTCTGGAGCCTTTATATCTTCCAAATTGATCCCGCCAAAAGTGGGAGCAATTGCCTTTACTACTTTAATGAAATCATCTACATTGTTTTCATCTACTTCTATATCAAACACATCTATATCGGCATAGATTTTAAACAAAAGCCCTTTTCCTTCCATAACCGGTTTAGAAGCTAGCGCACCGATATCACCTAAACCCAAAACCGCCGTCCCGTTACTTATCACTGCAACAAGGTTTCCTTTTGTGGTGTATTTATAAGCGTCTTCAGGATTTTTTTCTATTTCTAAACAAGGATCAGCTACACCTGGCGAATAAGCTAAGGCCAAATCGCGCTGTGTTTTCGTTTTTTTTGTTGGAACAACTTCTATCTTCCCCGGACGCCCCAAACTATGATACTCCAATGCTTCTTTCTTTCGTAAATTTTTTCCCATAATTTGTGTTAGAATTGTGAAAATACAATCCTGAAGCTTGAGGACAAATTTGTTCTCTATTTTTATTCGGTTTAACTTTAGGGCTTCTATTATGATTCAACGAATTCAATCTGTCTATCTATTATTGTCGGCATTATCCGCCGGGATGGCTTTTCTTGTTCCCTTTGCCTTAAATCCTTCGGGTTCATTAGAAATGTACGCTAAAGATGAAAGCATCGTACTGACTATTATATTACTAATAATATTAGAATCCTTAGTTTGTATTTTCTTATTCAAAAAAAGAAAACTACAACGTTTTGGTTGTTGGCTAGTTGTTTTGCTATCTCTAATTTGCGTGGGTTATATGGCCTATCTCACTGAACTCAAACTGGAAAACTGGCAACTGAACTTTGGTGCCTTAGCCCCAGTTCTTTCGTTAATTCTAGCACTCTTGGCTTATATCGGCATTACCAAAGATGACAAACTTATTAAAAGCACAGATCGACTTCGATAATGAATAAATCATTAATCTTTTTACTACTTATACTAACGGGTGTACTACTGGAAAGTTGCAATAATGGAAGCAATAAGAATGCTTCTGGTGAAAGTATCCGTATCGGTGACACGTCCCTTTTTGTGACTGAGACTGATACAGCTTATTTAAAAAATAAGGTAAGAGATATTTCTAAAAAGGAGCAAGACCAAGGCGAAATAGCCCGAATGATGGTGCAAGTAGATAGTGTAAAGGTGGCTGATGAATTAGAAGAATTTACGGCTTCAGATTCTACCATTAACGGATTTAGTATAAAGTTCAGCGATTGCGAGGTTACTTTTGACAAGCTTGAAGCCAAAGCCTTGACCGAACAAAACCCAGAGACCAGTAGAAGTGTATCCTATTTAGTAACGAAGGGAGATTTGGCAAAGATTAAAATAAAGGTTGTTGGGTTACAGGATATTTCTATTAAAGAGCGAATTTATACCAAACTAAAAGTCGCTAACGGAGAGGAAGAATATTTACTAAAATCCTTAGGTAGAAAAATATCAGATTGGTTTCCCTTGGCCGGAAATAAAAACATCTTTATTTCAGCCGGTGACAATAGTTTTCAGTTTAATAATCTTACTAATCGCAAATTAAAAATTGCGTTGGATAAAGAATTACGCGCTAGAAATGTAAAAGAACGTAACATTCAGGAATGGATGCAACGAATAAAAAACACAAACGATTATACCGATGCACCGTGCAAACTTTATGTTTCGTCAGCACAGTTTCGTATTAAGGGAAAGTCGAGTAAGGGAAGCGTAAATAAACTTATTCAATTTGATATTGTAGAATAGATGATTAAACTAAGGATTTAGTCATTTTAAAATGCGCAATATCTACTTCCAAAAACTCCTCTCCTGCTTTTTCATAACCCAATTTTTCATAAAAAAGCTGTGCCACTTTTCGCGCATGAAGTTCAATATTGAAATAACCATTTTCAACAGACCAACGTTCGGCAAACTGCACTAATTCCTTTCCAAAACCCTTGCCTTGATATTTAGTATCTGTTGCCATTTGTCTTAGTTTCAGGACACCATTTTCCAACTTTTTTAATTGTAGACAGGAAACAATTTGATGATTTTCTGAACCAACAAAAAAAAGCTCCTGATATTCAGAAAGTAAATCCTCATCGAATAAATTTAGCCCCAATGGCTTACGCAAAACATCTTGCCTAAGTTGATATACTTGCAATACGTTAGGAGAATTAAAAGGCACCAATTCACAAATCATCATGTAAAAATAGACTTTTAAATCAAGTCCTTTTCAGTTAAAATAAAGTTCATATCCAGCATATAAAAAATGTGGATTTATTTGTGGATAATTATTTCGGCAAACGCTTATAAACACTGAACTACAGCAAGTGCTAAGGATGTCTTAATTTAAGGATTTCAAGGCCATAATTCGTAACTTTGATTTCTCTCGTGAAGAGGGAAAAAACCACACCGAAAAGTATGAGCGAAAATGAAAAAAAGCCCGGATATGACGCCGGGAGTATTCAAGTTTTAGAAGGATTAGAAGCTGTTAGAAAAAGACCCGCCATGTATATTGGCGATGTAGGCGTAAAAGGTCTTCATCACTTGGTATATGAAGTTGTAGACAACTCTATCGATGAAGCATTAGCCGGCCATTGTAGTAATATCGAAGTACGGATTTTAGAAAACAATTCAATCTCAGTACAAGATGACGGAAGGGGAATTCCAACAGATATGCATCCCAAGGAAAAACGATCGGCTCTTGAAGTAGTAATGACCGTTTTGCATGCTGGAGGAAAATTTGATAAAGACTCATACAAAGTTTCTGGTGGTCTTCATGGTGTAGGTGTCAGTTGTGTAAATGCATTAAGTACCCATCTCAAAGTTGAAGTAAATCGAAAAGGAAAAAAATTCGAACAAGAGTACGAAAGAGGTGCTCCGCAATATCCTGTGAAAGAAGTTGGAACGACTGACATTTCAGGAACCAAAGTCACTTTTTTACCAGACGATACCATCTTCACGGAAAAGATTTATAAATATGATATTCTAGCAGCGAGACTTCGAGAGTTATCTTATTTAAACAGAGGAATTAAAATCATCCTTATCGATGAAAGAGAAAAAGATGATAATGGTGAGTTTGTGGGAGAAACATTTTATAGTGAAGGCGGCATTTCTGAATTCATTCAACTTTTAGATAAAAACAGCAATCGCGAACCATTAATTGAGCAACCCATTTATGCCGAAGATTTAGATGAAGCAAGCAATGTTTCGGTAGAGGTGGCTGTGCAGTATAACCGATCTTATAGTGAGAATATTTTCTCTTATGTAAATAACATTAATACTATAGAAGGTGGAACACACGTTTCTGGTTTTAGAAGAGCGATTACTCGCGTTTTTAAGCAGTATGGCGACCGCAATAAATTATTCGAAAAAGCCAAAGTAGATATAACAGGTGATGATTTTAGAGAAGGTATCTCAGCGATTATTAGTGTTAAAGTACCCGAGCCGCAATTTGAAGGACAAACGAAAACAAAACTGGGCAATAGTGAGGTAACCAAGGTGGTAGACAACTCAATTGCTCGAGTTTTAGAAGCCTATTTAGAGGAAAACCCAAAGAGTGCAAAGATAATTATTGAAAAAGTAATTTTAGCCGCTCAGGCGCGTGCAGCCGCTCGTAAAGCAAGAGAATTAGTACAACGTAAAAATGTACTTACAGGAAGTGGATTGCCTGGTAAATTAGCAGACTGCTCGGATAAAGATCCTGCGAAATGTGAATTATACCTTGTAGAGGGTGATTCGGCTGGTGGAACGGCTAAGCAAGGCCGTGATAGAAAGTATCAAGCGATTTTGCCACTGCGTGGTAAAATACTGAATGTAGAAAAAGCTATGGAACATAAAGTGTTCCAAAACGAAGAGATTAAGAACATTTACACGGGCTTAGGTGTGACCGTTGGTACCGAAGAGGATAGCAAAGAGTTGAATACTGCCAAATTGCGCTATCACAAATTAATTATAATGACGGATGCCGATATTGATGGCAGTCACATTGCAACATTGATTTTGACCTTCTTATATCGATATATGAAAGAATTAATCGATCAAGGATATGTGTACATTGCTCAGCCACCACTTTACTTAATTAAAAAAGGTAAAGAATCAGAATATGCTTACAACGAAGATGAGCGAGAAGCGATTACCAACCGAATGGGCGGAGGAGATAAAATTGGTCTGCAACGATATAAAGGTCTTGGAGAGATGAATGCTGAGCAACTATGGGAAACAACCATGAATCCCGCAACACGTATTCTTAAGCAAGTTACGATTGACAATGCTGCAGAAGCAGATCGTGTATTTTCTATGCTAATGGGCGATGAAGTTCCTCCGCGAAGAGAGTTTATCGAGAAGCATGCAAAGTATGCGAATATTGATGTGTAGTATTTAGCAAAATAAGTTAGTTACAAATTAATAATTTTAGAGCTCCCTACATGGGAGTTCTTTTTTTTACGCAACTTTTTTCTCTGCAAGCCTTACTATCATAGGTTTTTAGACCTTATCCGTTTGTAACGGTTAAAAACGGCTAGGACCAAGCTATTGCTTTATTTCTGATTATATTTGAATTCATACCTATTTGTGCTATGGCGCATATATAGATGTTAGGCAAAATGTAAATTCAAAAATGTTTAGAGTATTTCCTTTTATTATCCTTTTAATATTCTCTTGCAAACAAGATAGAGGTTGGACTTATGAAAAGAATGAAAAAATTGAATATGAAAAATTTGTAGGTGAAACAAAAAATGGTTTACCAACCGGCTTTGGTACTTTATTCAAGAAAAACGGAGCCAAAATAAAAGGCAATTGGGAAGATGGCGAACTAAATGGTATCGGCGAACGCTCTGATACTAATGGTATCGTTTATAAAGGAGAATTCGTAAATACTATCATCTCAGGACAAGGAAGATTAACAACTCCTAAAGGCGACACATTAGAAGGAGAGTTTGAAGACAATGTGCTTCATGGCATTGCAACAAAATTTTACGCCAAT
>CAYMFF010000040.1:13970-27693 GCA_964389575.1 uncultured Chitinophagaceae bacterium | reverse complement strand
GATGGGTCAAAAAGAAAAGAATAGGTTCTGTTCTCTCCATCAGCGTTTACTGCGATACATTTTCCCACCGTATCTACATGGCCTTGTACAATATGACCGTCCAATCGATCGCTAAGTTTTATACCTCTTTCTAAATTTATTTTTTCGCCTTTTTGCCAATTCCCAATACAAGTTTTATCCATTGTTTCTCTAACGGCACAAACGTCATATTGGTTCTCGTTTATGGAAGTTACTGTTAGGCAAATTCCGTTATGAGCCACAGACTGGTCAATTTTTAATTCGCTCGTTAGATCTGACGAAACTGTCAGCGTAATCTGTTCGTTGGAGTTGTCAATTTCTTTTATTTCTCCGAAAGTTTCTATGATGCCTGTAAACATATTATTGTTTGATAAAAAAAGATTCGTGTGTTGATGTTCCGGTGTCTGAAACTATTGTGTAATTTAAACGAAATGTATTGGTGTCTGAGGTGCTCACTTTAAAGCCATTACCCATAATTGTGTCGTTTGGCTGACAAAACTGTTGACCATTTCCAGCTAGACTATCGATAGTGATAATCAAAAAACGATTGGCCGAAAGTTTTAGATCATAACCACATCGACCGCTTATCTCAATGCGCGTAGAGTCTAATTTATTGACTGTTGCAAAAACAGAATCGTAGGAAACAGCTGCACCAAGATCATTAACAACTGTATCGCGCCAGATGTAGTTTCCTTTAAAGATATCGGCAGGGTAGATGCAAGTAGAATTATCTGGAATTCCTGGGAACCCCCAATTATAGTTCACAGCGTTGGGGTCATTACAATAAGGGTTGGAAATTCTGGGGTCTTCGATGGGTGCTGGATCTTTATAGGGTTTACAAGCTCCTATCAATAAGAATATGAAAAAAATGTAATATCTCATGAATAGGGTAAAGGTAAAGTCAGAAATCTTCGTGAAATACATAATTTTTTGATAATATGATACCTATTGGACTCCTTTTGAAAGAATGTGCTTTTTTTGCCCAAAAACAAATAAATTCCTACATTTGCACTCCTTAAAGATTAATAAATAGAAGATTTATATGTTAACAATAGATTCTAAAGACTGTGAAAGCATAGACCGCGCTCTTAAAAAATATAAGAAAAAAGCGGATAGAACGCAGCTTATCAAGAAATTGAGAGCTAAAAAGCATTTCACAAAACCTTCTGTAAAGCGTCGTCACGAAGTGCTTAAAGCAATTTACGTGCAACAGTTGGAGTCAGGTAAAATTAAGAAATAAGTAAACTGCACTTTTTGGTGCAATTTTATATAATATCAAAATCCTCACCATTTGGTGAGGATTTTTTATTTGCTTTAATTTCTTAAATGCTTATTTCAGGATGTTGTGGCCTAGTTTATCTCGTTTAGTAGTTAAATACTTTTCGTTATGAGCGTTTGGCGTTATTTCAATCGGCACAGTCTCAACTATTTGTAATCCATAGCCTAGCAAGCCGGCTCTTTTTTTAGGATTGTTGGAAATTAATCTAATATTTGAAATATTCAGCTTTCTCAGAATTTGAGCGCCTACGCCATAATCTCTTGCATCCATTTCAAAACCTAGTTTTAAATTAGCTTCAACGGTATCATAACCTTCTTCTTGTAGTTTATATGCTTTTAATTTGTTTAAAAGCCCAATGCCACGACCTTCTTGATTCATATAAAGAACAACACCTTTGCCTTCTTTCTCTACGCGCTCCATAGCTGCATTTAATTGTTCGCCACAATCGCAACGCATTGAATGCAGAATGTCACCCGTAAAACAAGAGCTGTGAACTCGAACTAAAACAGCTTCGTCTTTTTCCCAGCTTCCTTTTATCATTGCATGATGTAGTTCGTTCGTTTTGGTATCCTCAAAAGTCACTAGTTCAAACTCGCCATAACGAGTAGGCATTTTAACTCGAATTTCTTCTTTCACATAATCTTCGTGCTCCATGCGATAATTGATTAAATCTTGAATTGAAATAATTTTTAAATCTAGTTTTTTAGAAATTTCTAATAGTTGGGGGAGGCGGGCCATGGTGCCGTCTTCATTCATGATTTCAACAATAACACCAGCTGGTTCAAATCCTGCTAATCGTGCAAGATCTGTTGCTGCCTCGGTGTGTCCTGCACGTCTCAAAACACCGCCTTTCCTAGATCGTAAAGGAAAAATATGTCCAGGACGACCTAAATCTTCAGGCTTTGTATTGGGGTCAATTAAGGCTTGAACCGTTTTCGAACGATCTTGCGCAGAAATTCCAGTTGTGCATCCGTTTCCAATTAAATCGACTGATACGGTGAAAGCGGTTTTATGAGAATCTGTGTTCTTATTCTCTGCAACCATGTCTTCTAATTGCAATTCATCACAACGGTCCTCTAAAATTGGGGCACATATTAAACCGCGACCTTCTCGGGCCATAAAGTTTATAATTTCTGGAGTTGCCATTTGCGCAGCGCATAAAAAATCTCCTTCATTTTCACGGTCTTCATCATCAACTACGATGATGAGCTTTCCATTTTTTACATCTTCAATTGCCTCTTCTATTGAGTGAAAATTAACTGTTTCCATTTCTAAAGCAAAGATAGAATTCAAACAGGCAATAAAGTACTTTTAATAAAAACCTTAACAGCTTGGCTAATTTTTTTTCATGAATTTTCCAATCGCATGGACGTCATCATTAAATGTAATCTCAATAAAATATAGTCCATTGGATAAAAGTGTTGTAGAAATAGGTTGTTCCAATGACAGCGCCTGACTACTTTGAAGTACCGTTCTGCCAGAAATATCAATAATTTTATATGCTTGTATTGATGTGGTTTGTGGAGGAGATTTTATCCAAAGGTTATTCTGGGTAGGATTTGGAAATAGTTTGATGGCAATTTTGTTTCCTGCAATATTTTTTGAGCCAACAGAATAATTATTTTTTTCAAACTGAAAAACACGTAGGCCGCCATTTTGATTTCCGATTATCAGATCCGGCTTCATATCGCCGTCTAAATCATTTATTACCGGTGCCGTTCGATAGGCTACCTTGTTATTTACAAATTTGTAGCTATTGTAGTAAAAGGTGTCCATTTGCAAATTTGCCATATTGGTATCTACCAGTGACCAGTTTGTATGTTGATTTTTAAAGCTATCGTAAATTTCAACAAAACCATCAGAAGTGCCAACCAGTAAATATTCTTTATTACTACTATCGATAGAACCTATATATGGAACACTATTGCTAAAAAAAGTGCTCTCATGACCAACTCTTATACCACTGATGGCACTATCCACTCGTTTTAATTCTTTTATATTCGTACTGCTTGTATCCTCATATAACCAAAGGGTCCCAATGCGACATCCAACCAGTAAATCGGTTTTATTATCACCATTAAAATCATATACCAAAGGAAAACTATTATCACCTACATCTATATTGGAGTAATTATCTGTTAGCCAATTAAAATTGGGTATCGTATTATTTGTAACTGCAGTATTTTCGTAAATTATTATTTTACCCTCATCATTACCCATGACTAAATCCGTAATGCCATCTCCTGTGATATCCCCGAAGGTTGGATAGAGGCCAAGGTAGCTTTTTGCAGATAGGTTTAAAAAATCATCAGTTATTAGTTCAAAAGAAACCTGACCAGCAGTACTAATATTTCTGAAATACGAAATGTGACTTTCGAGAGATTGCGAGTTTGTGTTGAAGTATCCTTGGCCACCTACGAAAAGATCTTTTTTGCCATCTTTGTCATAGTCAAAAAGAGCAGGGTGGCTATTTCTTCCAATATCAATAATTTGATCAACAAAAAAGCTATCATTTATCCATTGAAAATTGGGAGCTGCATTAGTACCATTATTTATATAAACTGCCATCGCGTTGTAATTGGCGCTACTGGTATTGTCTAAATGTGGAGTAAAGACTAAGTCATTATCATTATCATTATCTATATCAAAATAGAAGGGTGCGACAGAGCCGTTCATTTCTAATTGATGTCCGTCTGCATCAAAAAGAGAATCTTGACTTGTAAACAACGTATTACTGCAATTTCCTCCGTTTATAAAAAGTTGGGCATCGGTAAAGGCCGTATTGCCACCAATTAGATCTAGTATGCCATCTCCATCATAATCTAATGAGAGTATGCAGTTAGAGCCGTGTCTCAGTTTTTTAGCATTGCCCGTGGTGCCCTTGCAAACTGCGTTCAGCGCATGAGTTCGGTAAGTGTTTTGAACAATTTTGCCAAAACAATTCGTTTCTTCAATAATCAGTACACTATCGCACGGGAGGTTGTTTTCCACCTGTAAGTTTTTATAATAGACTATTGTCTTACCGAAGGAATTATATGAGGCAAAGTCTAAATCGCCGTCGCAGTCTAAATCTTCAACAATAGGAATATCATTTGATGCAACATATGCACCTGTTGGTATTGGAAAAGCTGGATGTTCTAGCTCTTTGTATAATTCAAACGTAAGCTCATTCTGTATATTATGTTTTCCTTTAAATAATGTGAAGCCACTGCCTCTCTTGGTTATTAAATCTGGAATATTATCACAGTTATAATCTATCAATTTTAAGTAAGTATCAACTCTTGGAAAATGAAGAGCATATTTAGGGTCATAAGTATAAACAGTTTGACCCACTTGCCCAGTATTAATAAAAGTTTTTAAGGTCGTTGTATTAAAATCAAAAATAGTGATGTCTTTTTTGCCATCATTATTCAGGTCGGCATGTGCAGGCTGTGCTGAATTAATCCCTCCACAAAATGGGCTACTCAATAACTGATTGTCTACTATGACAGATGCATTTGTAAGTTCTTTATACGTAACAATCGATTGTCCAAATCCCGTTAAAAACGATATTTGGAGAATTGTTAGAAGTAAAAAATTTTTCATTGGTTTCAGAAAAGTGTATCTAATTCTGGTAGATAAACTTAGCAATTGCGGTTCGATTCTTGTCAAATTCAAGCTTAATAAAGTAAATCCCATTGGTAAGATCTTTAGTAGAAATGGCTTCGCTTATTTCTCGAGATTCATTTTCCTCTTTTACAATTCGCCCGGTCATATCATAAATCTGATAAGATTCAATCTTTGTTAAACCTTGAGAAGGAACTAGCCAAAGTTCTCCTTTTGTTGGATTTGGATATAGTTGAACTGGGATATTATTCTTCACCACATTTTTAGTACTTACAGTACTATCGATATTTTTATCAAATTGAAAGAGCCTTAGGCCACCATTTTGATTTCCAATAAAAAGTTCGGGTCGTTGGTCACCATCCACATCTGCTATTGCTGGGGCTGCTCGATAAGCAGTTTGAATATTAGCCATATTTGAATCTAACTCTAACCAATTGGTGTATTGATTTGTAAAGTTATCATATCGTTCAATCGTACCATCGGTAGTTCCTACTAGTAAGTACTCTTTTGAACTGCTGTCAACTCGTCCTACATAGGGTACGCCATAGCTAAAGAATGAAAATTGACTTCCAGTTTTAATACCACTCGCTGAACTATCAATTCGCTTAAGCTCTTTATTACTAGTTGCACTAGTGTCTTCATACAGCCAAAGTGTTCCCAGTTGACAACCGATTAAGAGGTCTGTTTTTCCATCGCTATTAAAGTCATAAATTACTGGAAAACTATATTCGCCAACATCGATTCCGGCATAATTATCCAACTGCCATGTAAAAGATGGAGTGGCAGTGTTGGATGCTGCGGTGTTTTGATAAACGGTGATTGTCCCAGAATCATTTCCTAGTATTAGGTCATCAACACCATTGCCCGTAATGTCTCCAAAAGTTGGATATACGCCTCGGTAGTTTTTAGCAGAGATGTTAAGGAAATCTCTTGTCACTAGTTCATACGAAACAGTACCAACTGTACTGGTATTTTTATAATAAGAAATTGCACTTACTCTATCCAAGATATTCGTGTTGAAATAACCTTCGCCACCAATGAATAAATCTAATTTGCCATCTTTGTCATAATCAAAAAGGGTCGGGTGGCTATTTCTTCCCACATCGATTATTTGATCTACGAAGGCACTGTCATTGGTCCATTTAAAATTAGGTACAGCTGTTGTTCCTTCATTTTTGTAAACGGCCATTGCATTATAATTCGCACTACTAATATTATCGTTATGTGGCGTAAAAACTAAATCTTTGTCATTGTCATTGTCAATATCAAAATAAAACGAAGCTGGCCATGAGTGCATTTCTAACTGATGGCCATCTGTATCAAATAAAGTATCTTGAATTGTGAAAGTAGGCGCTGAACTCGTTCCGGTATTGATTAGCAATTGTACATCGCTAAATGATATATTTCCGCCCAACATATCTTGTAGGCCATCTCCATTTACATCTAAAGCCAGAATACAGTTCCCGCTGTGACGTTGTTTTTTATTGCTTCCGCCCACGCCTTTGCAGGTTGCATTAAGTATATGCGTACGATTAAACGTTTGATACATTTTACCAAAGCAGTTATCCTCTAAAATTATGCGAATACTATCGCATGGCAAAGAGTCTTCCACTTGCAAATTTCTATACCACGGAGAATAGGCACCTAAAACATCAAATGATGTAAAATCCAAATCGCCATCGCCATCAAGGTCTGCTACGATAGGAATATCATTCGGTTGTACATAGGCGTTGACTGGACCAAAATTTCCACTGTAATATAAATCTTTATAGTACGTAAAACTTAACTCGTTTTGACCGTTGTAATAACCGCTGTAAATGCTAAATCCGCCTGATCCTTTGTGGATTAAATCAGGAACGCCATCGCAGTTATAATCTATCAATTTTAGATAGTAACTGATATATGGGAAGTTTTTGGCAAATCGGGGTTGGTATTGATATTTTGATTCTCCCGGATCACCAACATTGATAAATGTCTTGAGTGTTCGGGTGTTTTGATCATATATAGTAATATCTTTTTTCCCGTCATTGTTTAAATCCGCATGATTGGGTTGAGTTGCATTAAGGCCTCCACAAAAAGGACTTAAAATATCTTGACCATTTTCTTTCACAGTTGCATTAAGCAACTCAGTAAATTGAATGGTTTGGGCATTTGCAACGACACTCGTCATTACTATCAACATTAAAGAATAAATAAATCTCACCATATAAAATTACAATATTTGAAGCGTTGTTCTTTCCTGTAAAGGTCAAAATAGCGTCTTATATTCATAAGACGCTAAAAAACAGACTAAGGTTGGGTTATTTTAGAACAAATTTCATGGTTGTTTTGGTTTGCTGAGTGAGCAAAATATCTCGATTTTCAAGAAATTCCTTCTCGCAATCGGCTTTATAGTGCCGTATGGTAAGAATGTCCAAACCCGTTGAGTGTTTTACTTTATATTCTTCAGATAGTTCTTTTATTAAATTTTCAACCTTCTCAGGCCTATTGTCAATACAAGTAACGAATCCAATCGCTCCATTTTGTATAATATTCATTTTAGCTTTATGTGCATAGAAGATGCTGTATAAGTTAGCCAAATTACCTTCTGTAATAAAGGATAGGTCTGAAGTTGTAAGGCTGATGAGCACTTGATTCTTTTTCCAAACCATCATGGGGGGATATGCAACAAAGTCGTTTTGAGAGTGAACTACCGTGCCAGGGAGACTTTCATCCAAAAAGCACTTTACGTGCAAGGGTATATTTTTATTGTGCAACGGTTTTAGCGTTTTAGGATGGATAACCTGCGCCCCATAAAACGCCATTTCAATAGTTTCTCGGTAACTGATGTTAGGTATCGGTTCTGTTTTATCAAATTGTTTAGGGTCGGCATTCAATAAAGCTGGAACGTCTTTCCATATAGTTACGTTCTCTGCATTCAGTAATGAAGCAAAAATAGCGGCACTAAAATCTGACCCTTCTCGACCTAATGTGGTAGAATTATTCTCATCGGTAGCTCCAATAAACCCTTGCGTTAATACTAATTTGCCTTCCTCTAAAATAGGAGAAATAACCTCTTGAATTCTTTTTTCTGTAAATTTCCAGTCAACACGACCATCGCGGTAGGTGTCATTAGTTCTGACTATATCTCTTGCGTCTATCCATTGGTTATCAATGTTTAATGAGCTTAAGTATAAACTTATAATAGACGTGGAAGCCAGCTCGCCAACTGAAACAATTTGATCATAAAAGTAGTTATAGCCTCTCTCTAACGGTTCGTTGATAGTCCACTCAATTTCAGTAAATAATTCATTCAATTTGGGCTCTGCTTCCGTTTTGTCTCCCAATACATCTTCTGCAAAGCTCAAGTGTTTGGTCTTGAGATCTGCCAGCTTTTCTAAGGCTTTTTCTTTTTGATTATCAAATAGGCTATTGACGACCTCTTCTAATGCATTCGTGGTTTTTCCCATAGCAGAAATAACCACCAACAAGGAATCGCTCGTGTTATTTTTAATAATATCACCAACCTTTTTTGTTCTTTCCGCGCTCTCTATTGAGGCACCTCCAAATTTGAAAACTTTCACCGTTCAAAAGTAGTTTCTTATAACTACTTTTGGGGCAATTCAATATCAAATTTTATGGCAAAAAAGCAGGACTTACAGTTTAATAAAAACGAAGATCAAATGAAGTTGCTTTGGAGTGCAACCAAGCAAAAGCTCAATAAGATTGAAGAAGGTGGTGGCAAGAAATATCATGAAAAAAATAAGGCCAAGGGGAAACTGTCTCCTAGAGAGCGCGTGAAATATCTTATTGATTCAGGAACTAAGTTTACTGAGCTTGGCGCTTTTGCGGCTCATGATATGTATGAAGAGTATGGAGGTTGTCCAGCAGCAGGAACTGTTTCTGGAATCGGATATGTGAGTGGTCGTCAATGTATGATAATTGCAAATGATAATACGGTCAAGGCAGGTGCGTGGTTTCCAATGACGGGAAAAAAGAATTTACGAATGCAAGAAATTGCCATGGAGAATCATCTACCCGTTATTTATTTGGTGGATAGTGCGGGGGTTTTCTTACCTATGCAAGACGAAATATTTCCCGATAAAGAGCATTTTGGTAGAATATTTAGAAACAATGCTAAAATGAGTGCCATGGGCATTACCCAAATTGCTGCGGTTATGGGTAGCTGTGTTGCTGGAGGAGCTTATTTGCCTATTATGAGCGATGAAACGCTCATGGTAAAAGGGAACGGTTCAATTTACTTGGCAGGTCCTTATTTAGTAAAAGCGGCTATTGGGGAAGACGTAGATTCTGAAACTTTAGGTGGTTCTCAAACGCATAATGAAATTAGTGGTATTGCCGATTATGAGTTTGATTCAGAAAAAGAATGTTTGGATCAGGTGAAGAATATTATGAATAAAATGGGCGAGAAGCCCAAAGCTGGTTTTGATAGAATTGAAAGTAAATCGGCTAAAACGCCGAAAAAAATATACGGAGTTGTAAGTGCTGATAATAGTAAGCCTTATGATGTTAGACAAGTTATTAATAAAATTACCGATGAGGGAAAATTTGAAGAATTCAAAAAATCCTATGGCAAAACGATTGTATGCGGTTATGCGCGAATTGATGGCTGGGCTGTTGGTATAGTAGCGAATCAGCGAGAAATTATAAAAACAGCAAAAGGTGAGTTACAAATTGGCGGTGTTATTTATAATGACAGTGCGGATAAAGCTGCTCGTTTCATTATGAATTGTAATCAGAAAAAAGTGCCGTTGGTTTTCTTGCAAGACGTTACAGGATTTATGGTGGGAAGCCGAAGTGAGCATGCTGGAATTATAAAAGATGGAGCTAAATTGGTGAACGCGGTCTCTAATTCTGTTGTGCCAAAAATTACGGTTATAATAGGTAATAGTTATGGTGCTGGAAACTATGCCATGTGCGGTAAAGCCTATGATCCAAGATTTATTTATGCTTGGCCAAATTCTAAATTAGCGGTTATGGGTGGCGAGCAAGCGGCCAAGGTGTTATTGCAAATTCAAGTAGCTTCTCTTAAAAAGAAAGGGGAGAAAATAAAACCTGAAACCGAGAAGAAAATGCTAAAAGAAATAATGGATAAATACGCCAAGCAGACAACTCCTTATTACGCTGCCGCTCGTTTATGGGTAGATGCCATAATCGATCCGGGTGATACTCGCCGAGTAATTAGCGAAGGGATTAAAGCGGCCAATAATAATCCGAATGTTGAAGAGCATAAAGTAGGTGTTTTTCAGGTTTAGTGCGATTTATAGAGCAACATATTGTCCAGGTAGAAATAATATTTGAAGCTTATCAAGGGAATGAGCCGCTTCATCTATTCCTAAAAAAGTATTTCAAAAAACAAAAGAAATTTGGTTCAAGAGATCGAAGGAATATCTCAGAATATCTTTACGGTGTTTTTAGAATGGGGCGTGAAAATCGACATTTGAGTGTTCGAGAAAGAGTATATATATACTTGCTCTTGAAAGGAGAATTAGATAAACCATTTTTTCAGGAACACTTTCCTGAGTTGGTTGATTATTACGAAAAGAGTTTAGAAGAAAAATTAAATCTTCTGACTGAAGTTTATCAACTCCGACCGACTTTTAGAACACAGGAAGAAATTTCTGAAGAAATTAATGCACTCAATTATCGAAATTCTTTTTATCAAGAACCTCATGTTTTTATTAGAATTAGAAATAACAAAAGCGCCTCTTACAATGAAACCATAAAAGAAAACAAGGGTGTATTGATTGAAAATGATTGTTATTCTTTTCCGCCGAAGACTAAACTAGAAACATTTTT
Organism: uncultured Chitinophagaceae bacterium; assembly: GCA_964389575.1. Taxonomy (GTDB): domain Bacteria; phylum Bacteroidota; class Bacteroidia; order Chitinophagales; family Chitinophagaceae; genus JAGNRR01. The sequence continues at coordinate 16,991 of CAYMFF010000040.1, read as the reverse complement.
AGAGCCAATTGATTATGTCGTGCAGGACGTAAACTCTCAGCGAACTGGTTCTTATTTTGACAAAGTGATTTCTAAAAAATCTGTATGGGATTGTTGCGCTGGCAGTGGTGGCAAAAGTATTCTGCTGCTTGATAAATACCCTGAAGTCTTACTGACTGTAACAGATATTCGAGCGAGTATATTGCGAAGTTTGTTGGAGCGTTTTGAATTGTATGGTTTAGAAGCCGAAATGATTGCTGAAGTGAATGTCAATAAGCAAAAAGAACTTACCGTTCTTGATAATGCCATGTTTGATTTTATCATTTGTGATGTGCCCTGCACGGGAAGTGGTACTTGGGCTAGAACGCCTGAACAGTTTTATTATTTTGACAAAAAAGAGGTTAGCCGTTTTCAAAAACGACAATTAGATATTTTGAAAAATACAAGTTCAAGACTAAGTGAAAAAGGGTCTATTATTTACATAACTTGTTCTGTATTTCGAAAGGAGAATGAAGAAGTAGTTGAACGTTTTTTAGAGTTGAACTCAGAATTTAGTCTAGAGGAACAAGTCTACCTGGATGGGACATTGCATCGTGCTGATACCTTATTTGTTTCGCTCTTGACAAAAAAATAGCCACGGAAAACCGTGGCTGAATTATTTTAAAAATGCTTGAATTAATTTTTGTTCCAATCAGACGGTTGAGAACCATTCGTTCCATATTCATCTACAGCATTGGTATTTAGATTTGTTGTTTTATAAGTAATCGCTATAACCGCATCTTGATAATAATGACGACCTACAGGATTTTTACCAGTTATAATTCCCATTCCTTCAATTCGGTATCCACCATGTTCTTGTGGTGCAATCCACATTGTATCATGAGAAACAGTTGCTAATACTTCAAAACCTAAGTTTCTAAAGTTTTTCAGAAGCACTTGATTTACTTGCGGTCCTTCCTCAACACTAGTTGTGTATTGTGCTTGAGGAGAGAGTGTGCCATCTTCGTTTACGCTATAGATTCCGTTATCAACAAACTTATCTCTAGCTATAGTTTCGCAGTGAATGCCTTCATAACCTACTTGACAAATGCAAGATCCTGCATCGCAAACTCCAGAGTAAGCGCAATTGACAAGGTCACAAGGTTCTTCCTTACAGCCCGTTGTTAAACCAAGCAATGCAATGCAACAAATCATAAAAATTGAATAAAAAGCTCTTTTCATAGTATCAATATTCTTTAGTAAATATAAATAATTTTTCTTTTAAGACTGTCATTTAACAGTAAATCTCTTGAATAGGCTAATTAGGAAGCCAATAATCATAATAAAAGTACCAAGCCATAAGAGATTGATGTAGGGGAATACGATCGCTTTCATGGTAATATAATCGTTCAGCGCTTCGGGTTGTTTATATTCTATTTGAACAGCTTCTTCTTCAGGTATTATTTTGCCCACACGCACTTCTAAATCAAATGTTTTCATGGTATCAACTATGCGGTATTCCACTCCGTCGCGTATATAATAAACAGGTGAAGCTTGTGCTTTATTGCCTTGTAAATCAAGCATGGCTAATCGAGCAGCTACGGCAACATCGCCATTTTGTTTTTTGTAACGCGGATTACTTACGTTAGGATCAAAGCCTTGAAAGACCATAACACCATTGGCAAAATAGATACTATCGCCAATGCTAACTTTTCTTGATTTGAAAGTTGATGTGTCTTTTATTTTGCTTTTGTCAATAGCCGTGGTTAAATACGTAAAGACATCTTTGGTCCAGTAGTGCTTTGTGTCCGGATTGGCGACTAAGCCCATTTTGGGATTAATTTGAGCATTCGGTTCCAAGGTGAAATTTTCTATGATTTTTTCTCCCTCTTTTCTTAGGTAGTTTACACGGTAATAATGATTAGGACCTATCGTTGTATCACCTTGATAGGTAACCCAATAGTCTTCCATTTTAGTTGGTTTGTTTCGAAAGAGTAGCACATTTTCTCTGCTCTCTTTCATATTTTCTTGCTTGTCTTCTTTACCCATAGGAAGCTCAACACCTAGCGTATTTATAGAAATAACATTTTTGTTATAAGAAGAAAGTACAATACCCACTAGCATTAACCCAAAACCTAAATGCGCCATATTGCCGCCCCATTTTACAATTTTCCATTTTTGATTTTGAGTGACAAAATAAATATTGGCAAGTATGGTAAAAATGCTAAAGTAGGTGAGCATTGCTACTGGGATAGAGTATAACTCTTGAAAGTAAATCACTAATGCACTTAGAATTAACGAAGCAACGATTGGAATCGTGAGTTTTTTAAGGAATGTATTCCAATTGGTCTTTTTGAATTTGAAATAATAAACAACTGCCGTGGCTATTGCCAATACAATAGCTACCCAAATCTGCACGTTATTATAAACTTCAATAGGATTGGTAACAGCCCATTTCGTTCCGAATACCTCGTTCACTACAGGTAGAGAAGTGGTTGCAATTATTTGAAACGAGGATATTAAAAGAACCAATGCACCTATAAACATCCAAAATTCACGACTGCTAAGGTCTTCCTCTTTTTTATGATCGGGTATGCTACCGTAGCGCATAAAGAAAAGGAAAAGACCACCAAAAAGAAATAAACACAAGTAAATCAAAAGGTAGATACCCAGATAGTTTCCTTCACCCGTAAATGCATGAACAGAAGTTTCGCCCAGTATTCCGGTACGAGTTAAAAAAGTAGAGTAGAGTACTAAGGCAAAGCTAAGGATAAAGAAAAACAAAGTAGCCTTCAACGAATAACCAGTAGCCTTATAAATAACTAATGTGTGTAATCCAGCTATTAAAACAAGCCAAGGAACTAATGAAGCATTTTCTACGGGATCCCAAGCCCAATATCCACCAAAGTTCAAACTTTCGTAAGCCCAAGCGCCACCCATTATTATTCCAGTACCCAATATCATACTACCGAATAAGGCCCAACGTAAAACGGGTTTTACCCAATCTTTATAGTCATTTTTCCATAAGCCGGCAATGGCATAAGCAAATGGAAATAGGGTAGT
>CAYMFF010000040.1:0-13870 GCA_964389575.1 uncultured Chitinophagaceae bacterium | reverse complement strand
AAGAAGCTTCCTTCCTGACCTTCCCAAAAGCAACTGAGCAGGTACTTAAAAGGCAATTCATTATTCGAATGAGACCAAACGTAATGATACTCGTATCTATGATTAAAAATTAAATAAAATAGAATAATGAATACAGCAAAAACAGCAATGCTATGAATGAAGAAACTTGTTTTACCAATTTTATACCAATTGGTGTCATTAGTGATAAGTCTTGATTTTTCTGAAAGATAAAAAGCCACACAACCAACCAAAGAAGCAACAAAAGAAAGTAATACGCTAAAGTGTCCAATCTCGCCCCAAATAAGTTGTTCTCCTTGAAATTCCATTTTCTTTTATTTGATAATTAATAGTTGAAAATTGAAAACAGTCGTAGAGTTAAACATCTGAAATTTATTGAATGACATTTATATCTAAGTTCCAATAGCAATTTGATCCGTATTATACTTTGAAGGGCACTTCATAAGAATTTCACGACATTTAAAGGTTTCGCCTTCCATTTTGCCAGTCATAGTTAGTTGTTCGCTTCGTTCAAAATCTTGGGGTTTGGCACCCGTGAAAATTACTTTTTGCGTTTGACCTGCTTCATCAGTTGCATAAAAAACAAAACGGTTAGGATCTTGAATTGGATCATATTCCATGGCATTATTTAATGTATCTAATTTGGCAATAATTTGATACTCTTTGCCTGGCTTTTTAGCAGCAGTTTCAAAAGTTTCTTTGGAACTGAAGCTACCTACCATACTTACTATTATACCAAAAGCCGCCGCAATGACCACCAATATTATAATATGAGAAGTTTTCATGACACAAAGTTACACCCCAAACGATTAGATTGACTTCCTAGTCATTAGAATTTCGATAGTTTTTCAACTTAATGGAAATGTTCTCGCATTCGTTTTAATGCAAAAAAGAAAAATATTGGATATAGTGGCATCCCCACAGCCAAATAAATAAGAACGCCACTTGCCTCACCCGGTTTGTTTATTGCTTTATAGAAATCTTTTTGATTAATAAAAGAAACAATGAGACTTACGAAATATGCGATTAATAAGCTTAGGAAAATAAAAAAAACAGCATAGGAATTTACGAAAAAATTTAAAACGACTAAGGCTACGTAAAGGACGAAAGCGATAATTGAGTTGCGTTCAAAATTGGTATAAAAACTTTTTACTTTAAAGTTGTGGGCTTCAGTTTCATTACCAACAATTTCAAGGTCTTCAGGATAGATTCCTCGGCTTTCTAAAATCTCAAGTGCTTCAAATTTTACAGAAGTTTCGTACTTATACAACTTGTAATTCTTGACAATGTCAATCAGTTTTTCATTACTAAAGTTATCGAGATGCCACATGTCCTGTGTTAGAATTTATTCTTCCACATCATACTTTCTACAGGGCGGTTTGGCTGACCACTATATTTGGCTCCTTTCTTTTTATTGTAGGGAATTTCTATTTCTCCTTCTACTGGGAAGTATATCAGTTGCCCAATCGGCATGCCAGCATATACTCGCACAGGAACTTTTACTGAAATTTCTAGAGTCCAATTTCCGCAAAAGCCTACATCACCTTTTCCGGCAGTGGCATGAATGTCAATCCCTAAACGACCTGTACTGCTTTTCCCTTCTAAGAAAGGAACATGCGCATGGGTCTCGGTATATTCTTCAGTCACTCCTAGGTAGAAGCGCCCTGGCTCTAAAACAAAACCTTCTTCAGGAATATCAAAATGTTCTATCTCATTATGCTTTTTGGCATCGATTACATGATCTACATAGATAGCCAAGTTTTTGCCCAAATGAACATCATAAGAGTTTGAACCTAATTCCGCACGATCATAAGGTTCTATCTTAATCGTTTGTTTTTCTATTTCTTCTAGTATGCGAGTGTCCGAAAGAATCATAATCGGTTATTTAGTTTTTTATCGTAGTATTATTTTACAGCTCTTGTTAGCTTGCATTGCAATGTTACTCGTATCATGGCTTTTGTAGAAAAAAATGATTCTTTATTTGTTGACATACTATTCAATCTTTTTTCTGTCTTAACTAATATTTTAAAATTTATAATATTATTCCAATGTAATATTGGTCTCGATTTTGAAAATTAATTGCCTACGGGCAATCTTTAAATACTTTATATGAAAACCCTACACCTTCTTTTGTTTGTTCTATTGCCATCATCGCTTTTGGCCCAAATTTATAATCCCTACGTGTCTAATGGCTCTATAGCTCCTGCGCCTATGGCATTTGCTCAAGATAATGGTTCTGCCATATTTTCATTCGACTTTGGCAATACAGGCACTTCGGCTTTGCCTTATGTTCCAGGACAGGAAATGCAAATTAGCATTTCATTGTTGCGCGGTATCCCGAATCCAGCCATGACTAATCTTGGAGTAACGGGTAGCATGCAATCTTATTTTACATGGGTGTATGATGCATTTGCAAATTCCGTTATTGGTATCCAAAATCAGCCAATTCCGGCTAATGCCAGTGGAGTAATTAACTTGGACTATAAAGCAACTTCAAATTCTACGACGGCTGCTCAAACGAATGGTTTTAATGTTAATTTGGTTCCGGCACCAACAGCGGTAGGGATTAATAATGTAGGAGATGATAATACGAGTGGGTTCACCTATACAATTGCTATTGGATTGGGAGTAGACTTAATAAATTTTTCGGGTCAAAAATATGCTGGTTACAATTTGCTAAATTGGTCAACTGCAGCCGAAACTAATTCCAGTCACTTCAATCTATACTATGGAGTAGAGGATAATAAAATGGATAAATTGGCGCGCATAGAGTCTAAAGCAAAGAAGGGGGAAAGTAGTTCAGAATTAAATTATGGTTTTAAACATTATGAGCCTGTTATTGGAAATAATTTTTATAGATTGGTCTCGGTGGATGTTGAAGGGAAAGAAGATTTTCACAATTCTATAAATATTTATATAGACCAAAAGAGTACGCTAAATATCGCTCCAAATCCTACTAAGGATGGTATTCATGTTAATTATCAAAATGGCGAATTAGACATGCTAGAATTTACTTTGGCTGATATGCAGGGCAAAATTGTTTATAAGAGAAGAATCGTTTTCGAAAATGGAACATTCTCTGAATGGATTCCTATGAAGTCCTTTGCAAAGGGAACTTATCTTTTGAATCTTACGGATTTTGAAGGATATAGTTTTAGCCAAAAAGTAGTAAAGGACTAATAATGTTGCGGCTTCCAGTCATTCTATTTTTTAAGATTTAATCAAAACCTGTTCCTCAATTAATTTAAGTTTCACTAAGCAGTCGAGCTGCCAAAAGAACTTATTTTGGCCATGGTCTGATGAAAACTGTTAGGATTACACCCGAAAGCAGTGTGGTTATTAACTGTGAAATATAATGCGGTACATAAGAAAAGTATCCTGCTGAAAGATCAAAATAAAGACCTTCAATGGAAAACAATTTTACGATCAAGAAGCATGTGGCAAAAAACATGGTAGGTGCAAAAACAAACCAATATTTAGCGTCTATAATTTTTACAACATAGTTGAATAAAATAAAAAGCAGAATAAAGAGTACACTTTTTGAAAAATAGCCAAAGGCAGAAGCAACGTAAATAGAAATAGCACTTTTTGTGTCAAATGAAAAGTATTGACAAACAGAAAAAAGAATAATTAAGTTTAAAACAAGTCCTAAGCTAAAAAGAAGGATTAGTTTTTTGGTAATTGACATTTATAATTACGCAGCTTTGGAGCTTACATACTTTTTAATTCACTAACGAGCTCGCCTAACACCTTTTTTGCATCGCCGAAAAGCATGGATGTTTTGGGTTGATAAAACAGTTCATTTTGAATACCGGCATAACCCGGTTTCATAGAGCGCTTATTTACAATAATGTGTTTCGCATCTTCAACTTCCAATATCGGCATACCATAAATAGGAGAAGCGCTATCCGTTTTAGCAGCAGGGTTTACAACATCATTCGCACCCAATACCAGCACTACATCAGTATTCGGAAACTCTGGGTTGATTTCTTCCATCTCTAACAGTTTATCATAAGGCACATCGGCCTCTGCCAATAAAACATTCATATGCCCAGGCATACGACCCGCCACAGGATGAATTGCATATTTTACTTCCACACCTTTTTCTTCTAATGTCTTTTCAAGTTCGTTACAAGTGTGTTGCGCTTGAGCAACTGCCAATCCATAGCCGGGTACAATCACTACATTCTTTGAGTATGCCATAAGAACTGCCGTGTCACTTACATTAATTTCTTTGTGCATTTTGTCACCAACTTCTCCTGCAGGACCACCACCTTTGTTGCCACCAAGAGCTCCTACAATAACATTAGTCAGCGAACGATTCATAGCTGAGCACATTAGCATGGTCAGAATAGTGCCAGCGCTCCCGACTAAAATTCCACCCGTTAACATTACCGGATTGTCATATAAGAACCCGCCGAAAGCAGCCGCAACTCCAGTAAACGAATTTAATAGTGAAATCACTACTGGCATATCGGCACCACCAATGGGCATGACAAACAAAATGCCATATAAAGCAGAAACTACTAACAAGGTATAGAATAAAACAGGTGCGCTCGCAAACCAACCCATCATAATAGCGATTATTAGAATACTTATAAGAACTAATAATCCTATATTAATTGCCTGCTGACCGGGTAAGAACTTGTCTTTTATTTTACCATCCAATTTTCCAAAGGCAATCATAGATCCAGTAAATGAAACCGTACCAATCACTAAGCCTAAAAGGATTACTAGAAGCATTAGTCTTGAATTACTTGGTTCATTTACTAAATCATGAAAACCAGGAACCACGCTGTAAGAAGTTTGCATTAAATGCTTAAACTCTACAATAGAAATAATGGCCGCACAAGCACCACCCATTCCATTAAACAGACTTACCATTTGTGGCATAGCAGTCATTTGAACACGCTTTGCTATTAATGTTCCAATTACAGTACCAATAATTAGGCCACCAAATATCCATATATAATTTCCAAGTTTTGCTCCGCTTTCATCTTTGTATAAAAAGATTGTCGCAAAAATGGCTAGTATCATTCCAGCTGCCGCAACTAAGTTTCCTTTGCGCGCAGTTTCAGGATGGGAGAGCATTTTTAGCCCGATAATGAAGGTTATGCTTCCTATTAGATAGGCCAGAAGAAGGATAGTGTTTTCCATAATAATTAAAATGTCAAAGTTTTAAATGTCAAATGTCAAAATTCAGGCATTGGCCATCTTTTTCTTTTGTTCTAGTTTTAAAATGATTGTTGAAAGTATTTTAGTGAGTTCAATAGCTTCTTTAAGAAGTAGTTCTTGCTGTTTACTATTATTTGATTCGATTAAATTTAACCAATATGAAGTCTCTTTTGCTTCTTTTCTAGCAATCTTCATTCGAAAAATGCAATCTTTTAAACTGAATTTCTCATTAGCTTCAATATAATTTGCACCAATTGAAGATGATGATCGGATGAATTGATTGGCATAGTTTTTATTCCAAATACTCAACTCCGTTTTTTTTACAAGCTCGCGACTATTCTTTGCAAAACGCAAACATCTTTTTTCTAAGTCTAATCCTCTACTATCCATTTAATGAAATCTTTGACATTTGACATTTGACATTTAATCTCCTGACATTTAATCTTTCTTCTTTTTCTTAAACATTTCTAGCATTCTATCTGTTACAACGAATCCGCCCACTACGTTAAGCGTACCTAAAATAACAGCTAAAAATCCAAGTATTAGTGCAACATAATCATCACTTTCCGCTTGACCCATAATGATTATTGCACCTATAATTACAACACCATGTATCGCATTGGCACCACTCATTAAAGGAGTGTGCAGCACACTAGGTACTCGGCCAATTACTTCTATTCCTAAGAAAATAGACAAGATAACGATCGTTATCATATTATAGTTCTCTGTAAAAAATTGAATTATTTGTTCCATATTATTTGTTCATTGCATTTAATATTCGTTCGTTGATGATTTTTCCGTCCTTGCAAATACAAGTTCCTAGGATTAAGTCATCTTCAAAATCCATGTTGAAATTTCCTTCTTTGTCAAAAAATAGTTTCAAGAAATTGAGTATATTTTTTCCGTATAATTTGCTGGCATCTGATGGCATAGTTGAAGCCAAATTAGAGTCCCCAATGATAGTAATACCATCATGAAGAATCGTTTTATTGTTTTCCGTCTTAGCACAATTTCCTCCCGTGCTAGCTGCTAAGTCAATGACCACACTTCCTGATTTCATATTGCTCAAGGTTTCTTCTGTTACCAAAAGTGGCGCTTGGCGTCCTGGAATTTGAGCCGTGGTAATAATAATATCTGCTTTGCTGGCATGCTCCGCTACCATAGCAGTTTGTTTTTGTTTATACTCCTCACTTTGTTCTACAGCATATCCACCAGCAGCGCTCGCATCTGCGGCACCTTCTACCTCCACAAATTTTGCACCTAGGCTTTTGACTTCTTCTTTTACTGCTGGGCGCGTATCAAATACTTCTACCACAGAACCTAATCTTCTGGCAGTGGCAATGGCTTGAAGTCCCGCCACACCAGCTCCTAAAATTAAGACTTTTGCTGGTCGGATACTTCCAGCCGCAGTCATAAACATAGGGAAATAGCGACTATAATTTGCAGCCGCTAATAAAACGGATTTGTAACCGGCAATGTTTGCTTGAGAACTAAGAACATCCATAGATTGTGCTCGTGTGGTTCTCGGAATATTGTCCATACTGAATAGAATATTATTATTCGCGGCCACTTTATTCGCCATTTCAAAATCGTTAATAGGGAAGTAGGTTCCAATAATCGTTTTATTTTTTATCTCATCCTCTGTGGGATTGATAGAAAGTAAAATATCTGCTTGGTCAATTATTTCGGACCTGCTATGCACTTTAGCGCCAGCTTCTTTATAGGAAGCATCACTAGCAAAAGAAGATGCACCAGCTTGTTGCTCTACCAAGACATCAAATCCTAGTGAAATAAATTGAGTTACGCTTTCGGGAAGAGCCGATACTCGATTGTCTATTGCGGGTTCTTTTAAAATGCCTAAAATCATAATTATTAATAGCATCATAAACTTATTACAAAAAAATGACAAATTATAAATAATCTTTAGTCTTTGAACTCGTTCTAATCATAGTATGTAGAAAATTTACTTTACTAAAACTTACTTCATTTATGCAATAGAGTTACTTCACCAATATTCTATTTACATGCAAAATCTAAATTTTTTAGAAACAGAACTTCTAGATATTCTTTTCAGAGGTAAAAACAAAAACTATGGCGCATATGCTTTGCGTAAAAACTATGCTTCCCGCGCCAAGCAAGCTATGGGCTATGCAGTATTAAGCATTTTACTGATTTATGGCTTACAGCAAGTGTTGCCCGAGCCCGATTTGCCATTGGCCATTCATCCACCAACGAGTGTGCACGATGAAATTAAACCACTCGGTGATGTCGAAATTATTTGCACATTGCCTCCTGCTGGTGCACCGGCTTTAGAAACAACCACTCCAACTATTCCCACAGAAATTGTGAGACATGAGGTTTTAGATCAACCTATAGAAGAAAAGGAAGAGGAATTGAAAACTATTGCACCGCCAAATTTATTTGACGGTCCCACCACAACTAATCCTGAATTAGCTGGCACTGGCGGTACGGGAAATGATCCAACGAACACTATTCAACCCACTGCCTCTGGTGGTGGCCCAGCCGTGGCGCCAACGCAGGAGCCCACTAATATTTCAATGGAGCCTATGGAAATTCCAGAAGTGATGCCAGAATTTCCAGGTGGCGAGGATGCAATGATTGAGTATTTGAGAAGTAAAATGAATTATCCTAAAGGGGCATCTAGTATGGGTTTAGAAGGAACCGTTTTTGTTCAGTTCGTAGTAAATACGAAGGGGTTGATTTCTGATATTAAAGTATTAAAAGGATTGGGAATGGGATGCGAAAGAGAAGCCATTCGAGTCATTAAAACAATGCCTGCATGGACGCCAGGTACTCAAGATGGACATAAGGTAAATGTTTCATTTGTATTGCCGGTTAAGTTCGAATTATAAGTTCTAATTCAAACAGAATTAACGATTCTATTTATTGGATTCGTCCTACTTTTGTGGCTATGAAATTTTCATGGCTACAATTGTTTTTAGGATTGACAGTCTGTGCGATTATGTCTTGTGAAAAAGAAATTAATATCCCTTTGCAAGAAAGCGAACCGAAGCTGGTCGTAGAAGGTTCTATTGCAAACGATCAACAACCCGGAGTTGTGTTAACCAAAACGGTTGGTTTTTTTGACAAAATAAAATTTGATAATATCCAATTTGTTACCGACGCAGAAGTTTGGGTAACTGACTTAACGGATAACAAAAGAATTCAATTGTTTCCCATAACAATCGATCCCATAACATTTTATACCATTCAGAATTCAGATCCATTGTTTCCTGATTTTCAAACAGGAAAAACAAACCATACGTATAAACTAGAGATTACGTTAGACAATGAGCTGTATGAGGCAACCGCCACTATACCGGCTTGTGATGGTTTGGATTCATTATATTTCGAGGCACGACCACGATTTAATCCAGAAAATTACTTTCAGTTGGTGGCTTTGTTTACAGACCCTGATACTATTGGTAATTATTATAAATATTTTACCAAACGGAATGGAAATGGTTATGAGCAAGATGATTTTTTAGAACCATTTACATCTCGTTTCGATGATGTTTTTATTAATGGTAAAACCTTACCTGCTGATTTATTTCTGGCCTGGGATGGTCAAGATTCGTCGATAAATGAATTTGATGATGTAAATAGTTATTCCCTCCCAGGAGATACCATCCAGATAAAACTCTCTGCCATGGATGCCGGAGCTTATGATTTCTGGAAAACATTAGAATTTGCCGAAGGCAGTGTCGGGAATCCTTTTGCAGCACCAATTCAAGTTCAGTCAAACGTTAGTAACGGAGCTTTTGGTGTTTGGTCAGGTTTTGGGAATGCATACAATTCTGTAATTAATGAAGAATAATTTCGACTATAATAAATAATAAAAAAACGAATGAGCGAAGAAATTGAAAAAGTAAAAGTAATGATAGTGGGTTCTGGTCCTGCGGGGTACACAGCAGCTATTTATGCGGCAAGAGCCAATATGAAACCCTTAATGTATCAAGGGATTCAACCAGGTGGTCAGTTAATGATTACAACGGATGTAGAAAATTATCCTGGTTATCCTGATGGGATTATGGGACCTCAAATGATGCAAGATTTTGAAAAACAAGCAGGTCGTATGGGCACAGATATCCGATATGGCATGGTTACCAAAATTGATGCGAGTAGTCGTCCGTTTAAGGTAGAAGTAGATGAAGAAAAAGTAATAGAAGCTGATGCTGTTATTATGGCTACCGGGGCTTCTGCTAAGTGGTTGGGTATAGAAAGTGAAACTCGATTAAACGGCAGTGGAGTGAGTGCTTGCGCTGTTTGTGATGGTTTCTTTTTCAAAGGAAAAGAAGTAGCGATTGTAGGAGCAGGTGATACAGCTGCTGAAGAAGCGTTATATCTTTCTAAGCTTTGTCCTACGGTTCATATGTTTGTGAGAAGAGATGAGATGCGCGCTTCTGCGGTAATGGCAGATCGAGTAAATGCTACTGAGAATATTAAAGTATATTGGAATACTGAAACCGATGAAGTCCTTGGAGAGAAAAAGGTGGAAGGCGTTCGAGTGAAGAATAATAAAACGGGAGAAACACAAGAAATAAAGTTAGATGCCTTTTTTGTTGCGATAGGGCATAAGCCTAATTCTGATTTACTGAAAGGAATGGTGGATATGGACGATGCAGGCTATGTGAAAACGACGCCTGGCACTAGTAAAACAAATGTAGAAGGATTGTTTTGTTGTGGAGACCTGCAAGATAAAATATATCGTCAGGCCGTTACAGCAGCTGGGTCAGGTTGTCAAGCGGCTTTAGATGCCGAACGTTGGTTAAGTGAAAAAGGGTTACATTAGTAAGTAGAATATGAAAATAAAAATTTCAATAGGAACTCTAGTTACAGCCTTAGCTTTTTTATTGTTTTTTTATTCGTGTAAAAAAGACCCCCAAATTTTAAATACTAAAGGCGGTTTTCCAACCGAGGTTCAGCGAATATTTGAAAATAAATGTGCCACTGCTGGATGTCATAATGACAAGAGTTTTCAAAATGCAGCGGGTTTAAATCTCACCTCATGGAGTAATTTGGTTTACAAAGGGGGAGTGAGTGGCAGTGTGGTGATTCCGTTCCGCCCTGAGTTTTCCTCTCTTTTTCAGTTTATCAATTCGTATGAAGATTTAGGTTTATCAGCTGAGCCTCAAATGCCTATTAATGGTGATAAGTTGACGCGCGAAGAAGTACTAACCATTAAATCATGGATAGAAGACGGATGCAAAAATGATCAGGGTGAAATTCCTTTTGATTATGATTTTACCACGCGAAAAAAAGTATTTATCTCTAATCAAGGTTGTGACGTAGTTGCCATAATAGACGATAAGACTAAATTAATCATGCGCTACATTACTATCGGTAAAACCGATGCTATTGAAACGCCACATTTTTTAGATATGAGTGGCGATGGCCGATTTTGGTATGCTTGTTTCACTGCTGGTGAAGTTGTTCAAAAGTTTGAAACCAGCACCGGGAAAATGGTTGGAGAGGTTCAGTTAGGAGAAGGAGCATGGAATGTTATTAAATTAACTGATGATGGCAACACGGCTTATGTTTCTGATTTGTCCGGAGGAAGAATTGCTAAAATCAATACGCAAACGATGAGTTTAGATTTTATGTATGCAAACAATCCTAAACTGTTTGATGCCCCTCATGGGATAGAAATCTCAGCTACAGGAGATACATTGTACGTGACTTCTCAGTTTGGAAACACGTTCTATCGATTCATACCGGGTGCGTTTCGTAATGATGCTATCAGTTTAGTAAAAGGTCAGGCTCCTAATTTTGCCAGCAATACGTATGATCCTCATGAAGTAATTTTTAGTCCGGATAGAAGCAAGTATTTCTTTACTTGTCAAAGTAGTAATGAAGTCAGAGTTTTTGATGCTAGTGCTGATACCTTATTAAAAGTGATACCCGTAGGTAAATTTCCATTGGAATTCGCAATTAGCGAATCCAAGAATTTATTATTTGTCAGTTGCAGTGAGGAGCCAAATCCTACTTTCCCAATTTTAAAAGGTTCCGTTGATGTCATCGACATGGGGACCTTAGAAAATGTAAAAACCTTGTTCGGCAAGTTTTTTCAACCGCATGGTATGATTGTAAATGATGCTTCGGACGAGTTATATGTGGCTAGTCGAAACGCCGAGTCATCGGGTCCGCCGCCGCACCACGTTTCTGAATGTGGAAGTCGTAATGGATACTTCGAAGTTTTTGATATCAATACTTGGGAACAAACCGTTGGTCCGCAAGAATTATCAGTAGATCCATATGCAGTCATCATTAGCAAATAAATTCTATGTTATACGTTTCCTTGAGTAATATCTCCTTTGTTGCCTATCATGGTGCTTTTGCTGAAGAGCAAAAATTGGGGAATGAGTTTATCGTAAATATCAAAGTAGGGGCGAAGGATGAAAAAGCATTTATCGATTATGCCGATTTGCTGGATATCGTAAAAGATAAATTTTCCAGCAGAATGGATTATTTGGAAACCTTAATTGCTGAAATAGAAAAGGAAATCGTGAAACGTATCAAGCCTTGCGATTATTTATTTATTTCTATTCGTAAGAAAAATCCACCATTACAAGCTGTGGTGGATAGTAGTGAGGTAATTCTTGAAAAAAATTATTAAGCCTCTAATTGCTCTTCTAATTCGTCCACAATAATACCACTATGGCTTTCGGCATAGATGCATTCGCCATTTTTAATAATCAAAATTTGCGGAGACTCATGGTGCACTTGAAAACGAGAAGCAATTTCATTTGAGATATCTCTATGGGCAATTAAGTCTAAATAATAAAATTCCGTGTTCCCATTATCATATCGATCCAAACGTCCTTTTGCCATATGGCTGATAGAACATCGAGTGCTATGCTTAAAAATAACCACAGATTGACTCGTGCTTTTTTCTTCTATAGAGTCTAATTGCCCCATAGTATCTAGTGTTAACCAGTTCATTGAACGAGTAAAAATTTACTTAATTAACTGAATAAAAGAGGGAAGGCTGATTCTTTCAGGACAACCGTATTTCTTTTTTGTTGCGCAAGAAGAGATGGCAACCGTTACGGTGAAAAGAATTAAAAATAATAATGCGTTTTTCTTTTTCATTATCTGATTACTTTCTGTTTATTTGCTTCAAAGGTACTGTTTTTATAATAGTTTTTAGTTAATAATAAATGAAAAGGATATTAATACTAGGTGCGGGCAAATCAGCTACAGCGCTTATTGATTACTTACTAGATCGTGCTCCGGCAAATGATTGGCAAGTGATAATAGCAGATCGCAATCAATCATTGATTGAACAAAAAATTGAAAACAGACCTAATGCAGCAGCTTTGGTAATGGATATCATGGAATCTTCAGAGCGGGAAGAAGAGGTACGCAAAGCAGACTTTGTGGTTTCTTTGTTACCGGCTTTTTTACATATTCACGTAGCCCATGATTGTATAAAGTATAGGACTAATTTGGTTACTGCCTCGTATGTATCTGATGAAGTACAAAAGCTGGATCAGGCAGCGAAAGATGCTGGCATAGTCCTAATGAACGAAATGGGTGCTGATCCTGGTATTGATCATATGAGTGCTATGGAACTAATCGATAACATTCGAGCAGAAGGTGGAAAGGTGACTTCATTTCAATCGTATTGCGGTGGCTTAGTAGCTCCAGAAAGTGATAATAACCCGTGGCATTACAAAGTTTCTTGGAATCCTTGGAACATTGTAAGAGCAGGTAGTGGCGGCGCTACTTTTTTAATGAATGAAAAAGAATATCACCGAGATTATGAACAGTTATACAAAGAATGTTCTGATGTAGCCGTTGAAGGATATGGTACGTTGTCGGCCTACGCTAATCGTGATTCCTTGAAATACAAAGATCAATATGAGTTAGAAAATGCTCACACTATTTTAAGAGCCACCTTGCGACACCCTGAGTTTGTAAAGGCTTGGGCCGTTATTATTGATTTGGGACTAACGAGTGATAAAAACGAATTTGATGTCAGCGGAATGACCTTGAATGATTGGTTTTTTAAAGTAACGGATTCAACTAATGGCGAAAGTTTAGAAGAAAAACTCCAAACGTTATCAGCAGATGATTCAGTGATAAAAATGGTGCAGTTTTTGGATTTTACTTCTAACGAAAAAGTGCCAATCGAAGGAATTCAAGCACCCGGAAAGGTGTTGCAAAAAGTGATTGAAGAAAAGTGGAAACTAGCCCCTGAGGATAAAGATCTGTTGGTTTTTCATCATGATATTGAATATGACGTAGAAGGAGATTCTAGACAATTAGAAAGTAGCTTATTAGTAAAAGGCGAAAATCAACAAGATACGGCTATGGCCAAATGTGTAGGCTTACCGATGGCCATTTTCACCAAAATATTTTTAACGGAAGGCTTTGAAAATTTAACTGGCGTACAAATTCCCACAATGAAATCAGTCTACCAACCAATATTGGAAGAGTTGAAAGAATTCGGTGTAGAGTTTAAGGAGAAATAAGAAGTCGTAGTTTGAAAACTATTAATTAATTTTAAGGGCAGTGAAAAGAGCCCTTTTTATATTGACCTTATTGTTGAGTGTGCATGCCAATGCACAGCTAGCGCTCACACCAGTGCATGACAGATGCTTTGATAAAAACACCGAAGTAGGCCCTGGCAATATGTGCAAGCCCTTACCCA
>CAYMFF010000039.1:23410-28026 GCA_964389575.1 uncultured Chitinophagaceae bacterium | reverse complement strand
TCAAATTATCTGGTATTGTATTTAACGATGAGTCAGGTCCTGCTAATGTAGATGGATCTCCAATTGGTCAAGCTGGTACAACTCAGTTGTATGCTAACTTGATTAAGCCTGACGGAACTGTTGATCGTGTTACTCCAATTAGTAACCTAGGTATGTATGAGTTCACGGATGTTGATCCTAATACTGCTTACGAGGTTGTTCTAACTGATGCTCCTGCCTCTGTAGGAAATCAAGAGCCTCCAGCTAGCTTACCTAACGGTTGGTTGACTGTAAGTGAAGATGGAGATGGTGATGGTATTGGTAATGATGGAATGCCTGATGGTATCAACCAAGCTACTACTGGTACAACTGACCTTCCAATGGTTAACTTCGGTATCAGAGAGCCTGTATCTGTTGGTAACGTTGTATGGATTGATGAGAATCAAAACGGTCTTAAAGACGCTAATGAGTCTCCATTACAAAATGCAATCGTAAACATTTACGAGGATAACAATAACGATGGTACTCCTGATGGAGCTTCAATTGGAACTCAAACAACTGGTGCGGATGGCCTTTACAACTTCCAAGATTTATACTCTGGTAAGTATGTAATAGGTGTAGTACCTCCTACAATCACTGGTGGTACTTATGAAAGTCCAACAGTTGGTGAAGAGGCAAATCCTAACCTTGATGTTGATGATAATGATAATGGTGTGAACAAAGTTGGTTCAGAAGTACGTTCTGGTACAATCAACTTGATTGCTGGAAGTGAGCCTACTGGTGAAACTCCTAATAACACGCCAGGTGTGCCTGATTTGAATTCTAACCTTACGGTTGACTTTGGATTCTATGCCTGTCCTACGAACTTCGATTTCGATCCAGTTCCATTGTGTGTAAACACTACATTTGATTTGACCTCTGCTGAGCCAGCTGAATTCACTGGTGGTGTTTGGACGTTGAATAATCAAACAGTAGCTAATCCTACTTCAGTAGACACTGGAACTTATACATATACGTATAACAATGGTACTTGTTCTGCAACGGGTAGCTTAATGATTCAAAAGAATGTACCGGATTATACTCCGACTATACAAATTGCACCTAATGCAATCACTGGTATGAGTCAAGTACGTGTGATTCTTACAATCTCTGAAATCTTAGATAAAGATGCTTGTTCTGATTTGTTTATCTTGGTACCTAAATTGTTACCTAGATTTACGTTCAACTACTTGGCTAATGCTACTACTATTGGTGGTGTGCCTGTAACGAATGCTGATTGGGAATTCTTCGGAACAGCGAATCCTAACTTCTATATTTGGAAGTATCAAGGAACTGCTGGTCTATTCCCTGGAAGTGGATCTTCTAAACTTGGATATATCGGTAATTATGACCCGAATAACACTGATGGACAATCAACATTTAGTGTTCAAATATTCCAAGGTAGTGGAGGTGAAACGAATCAGACGAATAACACAGATTCAGATCTTTTAATCTACTTCAGATAATATCAAATAATAAAAACAGAAAAACACATAAATAAATAACTTAATAAAACAAACATTATGAAAACGTTTAAATTAGCATTGTTGATGATTCTTATCTCAACAACAGGATTGTACGCTCAAACAGCCTACAACCCGTTTACGCAAAATATTCACTTCGAGCCAGAGCCTACAGCCTTTGGTTTCGAGTGTGGATCTACGCCAAATGTTGAATTCACACAAGGTATAACTACCGCTGAGGATGCAACACAATGGCAAACACAACCATTAATTGTAACAATTTGCATTACTGGTTTCACTTTCGACGGAACAACTGCAGCTTCTGTAGTATCTGGTTCGTACTCTACTAACTTTACTTGGGCATTTGATCCATTTGCTCCAAACTGTTTAATAGGTACACAAAGTCAAACTTTACCAGGAACGGGTAATAACCCTTTGTTCCCTAATCCATTATCTTCAGGCGACATTAATGTTGCTTTGGAGGTGCCTTCTACTTCACCAATATCTACGGTATTGGCAGTGAATGTAAACCTTCAAGTGCCTGGATATATGTCTCAGTTTAACTCTACTCCAGACGATAATGAGTCTACACAAACACAGACTTTTTGTAACTTGAGTATTACGGGTACAATCTTTGACGATCCTACCAATGCAAATAATGGTAACAATGATAACGATGTAAATGGTACTCCAATCGGTAGTAATACAGTTCCTTTATGTGCAAATCTAATTGGTCCTGGTGGTTTAATTGTTGCAACATCTACTGTAGCCAATGATGGTACTTATACATTTAACAATGTAGCGGGTAACACTATTTACAATGTTTTACTAACTGAGACTTGCGGTGTTGTAGGAAATCCTGCTCCAACGAACGATACCATTCCTGGTTGGATTAATACTGGTGAAGATGGAGATGGAAATGGTGTTGGAGATGATGGTAACCCAGATGGTTCTACAGTAGTATCTGTAACAAATGCTTCAGTGGAAAATGTTGATTTTGGAATTACACCATCCTCATTACCGGTTAAAATGGCTCATTTTAGTGTAACTGAGTATAATTGTAGTGCTTTGGTAGCGTGGACAACAGCTTCAGAAGAGAATGTTTCTCACTTTGAAGTTATGCGTAAAGATCCGGGTGCTAGCACGTTTGTAAAAGTTGCTAAACTGAATGCTTCAGGTAACAGCTCTACGCAAAAATTGTATAGCTATGTAGACAAAGGCGTTGAGAAGTCAACCGAGCCTTATCAGTACAAAATCAAATCAGTAGACATGGATGCTAGTTTCGATTTCTCTGATGTGGAGTCTGTGAAACTTGCTTGTGGTGGTCAAGATGTATCAGTACAACTTTTCCCAAATCCTGCTACTGATAATGTAAACATTGTTTACACTACAAATGAAAATGATATCCAACTTATTGTTGATGTTTTAGATCTTACAGGACGTAAAATATTATCTAAGTCTCAAATCGTTTACAAAGGAACTAGTGTCATTAATATGGATGTTCGCAGTTTAGCTGTTGGACAGTACATGATGCGCTATCACACTGTAGAAAGCAATGAAACAGCAACTATCAAATTCTCAAAAGAATAGTAGTTACTTAAATTAATAAAAGACCTCCTTAATGGAGGTCTTTTTTTCCCTAAATCGTATTCAACACTATTAAAAAAAATTATATTATGAGAAAATTACTTCTATTGGCAATGATATTAGTTGCCTCCGTTACAGGTGCTTTTGCCCAGACGGCATATAATCCTTTCACACAAAACATTCACTTCGAACCAGAGCCAACAGCACAAGGTTTTTTATGTGGATCTACGCCTAATGTAGAATTTACAATGGGAATGACTACCGCTGACGATGCTACGCAATGGCAAACAGACCCTTTAACGGTTACTATCTGTATTGCAGGTTTTGAATTTGACGGAACAACAGCAGCTTCTGTTGTAACAGGTTCTTATTCCACTAATTTTACTTGGGCTTTTGATCCATTCAGCTCAAATTGTATTATTGGTACACAAAGTCAAACTCTTCCAGGAACAGGAACGAATCCTTTATTCCCAAATCCTGCTTCTTCTGGTGATATTAATTTGGCATTAAAAGTGCCAACAAATTCTCCTACTTCAACAGTATTGGCTGTGAATGTAAACTTACAAGTGCCACCTTATATGGCAATGTTTAATTCAACACCAGATGATAATGAATCTACACAAACACAAACATATTGTCCTTGTGATTCGTTGACATCACCTGGTTCAGTTGGAAGTCCACAGACCTTTTGTGGTTCTGGAAACCCAGCAGCATTTACCAACATTACTAGTCCGTCTGGAGGTTCTGGTGGTACGATTGAGTATCAATGGCAATCTTCTGCAGACAGTATTTCATGGTCAAACATAGGTGGAGCCATAGCGTCTACTTATGATGCGCCAACAATTAACACAACTACTTATTACAGAAGAGCTACTAAACGTTCTTTCTGTCCAAATTTTATTTTTTCTAGCCCAATAAAAGTTACAATTAATAATGCACTTACTTCTCCTGGTACAATCGGTAGCCCACAAACATTTTGTGACAATGGTAATCCGGTTATGCTGACTAATGTTACATCACCTACTGGTGGAAATGGTGGAGCGGTTGTTTATCAATGGCAGATTTCTACCAATAATACTTCTTGGTCAAATATATCAGGTGCTACCAATGCAACATATAATCCTCCGGCTATCTCAGCCACCACATATTATAGAAGAGCTGCCAAAAGAGATGTTTGCGGATCTGATTTATTTTCAAGTTCAGTAGCGGTTACGATTCAACCAGGTGTTGACGCTGGGGCAGACGGTAATACTACTGTTTGTGAAAGTAGCTCAGCCTCAGTGAATCTTGCTTCATTAATCACTGGTGAAGATGCTGGCGGAACTTGGACACGAACTTCAGGAACTGGTGGAACATTTAATGCTGGAGCTGGAACATTTATTCCTGCGATAGGAGCTACTACTTCAACATTTACTTACACAGTAACTGGTACAGCACCTTGTCCAAATGACATGAGTATTGCAACCGTAAATATCCAAACAATTGTTGATGCGGGTGTTGATGGAAACACAACGATTTGCGAAAGCGATGCAAGTACAATTGATTTAA
>CAYMFF010000039.1:12044-23310 GCA_964389575.1 uncultured Chitinophagaceae bacterium | reverse complement strand
GTGTTGCAACTGTAAATATTCAACCAGGTGTTGATGCAGGTGTTGATGGAAACACAACGATTTGCGAAAGCGATGCAAGTACAATTGATTTAACAACATTAATAACTGGCGAAGATGCTGGCGGAACTTGGACTCGAACTTCAGGTACTGGAGGAACATTTAATGCTGGGGCTGGAACATTTGTTTCTGCAATTGGTGCAACGACTTCAACTTTCATGTATACAGTAGCTGGAACAGCACCTTGTCCAAATGATATGAGTGTTGCAACTGTAAATATTCAACCAGGTGTTGATGCAGGTGTTGATGGAAACACTTCAGTTTGTGATTATAGCACAGCTACAGTTGACTTAAGCACATTAATTACTGGTGAAGATCTTGGTGGAACTTGGACTCGAACTTCAGGAACTGGCGGAACATTTAATGCTGCAGCCGGAACGTATATTCCTGCTGTAGGAGCAACAACTTCTACGTTCATGTATACAGTAACTGGAACGGCTCCTTGTCCTAATGACATGAGCGTTGCAACGGTTACGATAAACGTTTGTAATGTTATGATTTCTGGTAATGTTTACGAGGATAATAATGGTCCTGCAAATGTAGATGGTACGGGAACAAACACGAATACACCCATATATGCTAACTTGGTTGACCCTAGTGGTAACGTTGTGGATGTAGTGCCCGTTGGAAGTAATGGAAGTTATGCATTTACGAATGTTACAACCAACACTACTTACACCATGGTATTAAGTACTACACAAGGAACAGTAGGCAATCCAGCACCAACACCTTCTTTACCTGCTGGTTGGGAAAATGTAAGTGAAGATTGTTGTGATAATACAGGTAATGATGGAACAACTGATGGTATCACTACCGTTACAGTTGGTACCGTAAATGTACCTGAGGTAAACTTTGGTATCACGCAACCTTTATCACTTGGTAATTTGGTTTGGAATGATTTAAATCAAGATGGAGATTTTGATGCTGGTGAGCCTTTACTTCAAGGTGCCACAGTTAATCTTTACGAAGATGCCAATAATGATGGTACTCCTGATGGAGTTGCTATTAACACGGCTACTACTGGTTTAAATGGTGAATATCGTTTTGATGATTTAGCACCTGGTAATTACATCGTGGGAGTTACTCCTCCGGCACCTGCTTCTGGTTCTTCTTTTGAAAGCACTAATGGTCCTGCTCAATCTGCAACACCAAATGATGATATTAATGATGATGACAATGGTGTAACAACTGTTAGTGGAGAAACGTTCTCTGGAACGGTTGCATTGCTTGCTGGTACTGAACCAACAAATGATGATCCATATGCAGCTATTCCAAACGCAAACTCTAATTTGAGTGTTGACTTTGGGTTCTACCAACCAATCAAAATTTCTGGTAATGTTTATTCTGATCAAAACGGAGAAACTAATGTAGATGGTACGCCTATCAATAATCCGAGTAACACACCTTTATTTGCCAATTTGGTAGATCCTTTAGGTAATGTTATTGGTACAGATCCTATCGATCCAAATGGTACTTATGAGTTTAATGATGTAGATCCAAATACAACCTATACAGTTGTATTGAGCACTACTCAAGGTACTGTAGGAAATCCTGCACCAGCGGCAACCTTACCTTTTGGTTGGGATAATGTAAGTGAGGATTGTTGTGATAATACAGGTAATGATGGTACGACTGATGGTATTGTAACGGTAATGGTTGCAACAACTGATGTGCCAGAAGCAAATTTCGGTATTACTGAACCTTTATCACTTGGTAATGTTGTATGGAATGATCTAGACCAAAATGGAACACAAGATGCGGGTGAATTAGGTATACCTGGTGCAACTGTAAATCTTTATGAAGATGCCAATAATGATGGTACACCTGACGGTGTGGCTATTATGACAGCAACTACTGATCCTAATGGTTTGTATTTATTTGATAATTTATTACCGGGTACTTACGTAGTGGGCGTTGTGCCTCCTGCACCAGCAACTGGTTCTCCTTTTGAGAGTACAGATGGTCCAGCGGAAGAGCCTAGTCCAAATAGTGATGGTGATAAAAATGATAATGGGATCACCACAACAGCTGGAGAAACTTTCAGTGGAACGGTAGCATTAGCAATTGGTACAGAGCCGACTGCTGAGAATCCAAGCAATGACAATACGAAACCTGATGCTAATTCAAATCTAACGGTTGATTTTGGTTTCTATCAACCAATTAATCTTTCTGGTAATGTATTTAATGATACGGATGGTCCTTCTAATGTAGATGGTACCCCAATTAATAATCCAAGTAGCACACCATTATACGTAAGTTTAATCGATCCTTCTGGAAACGTTGTTGCTGTTGATACGGTTGACCCTAACGGAGAATACAACTTTGAGGATGTAGAACCAAACTCTACTTACACAATCAATTTGAGTGATATGCCAGGTACAGTTGGGAATCCAGCACCTACTCCAAACCTTCCTTCTGGTTGGTCAAATGTAGGAGAAGATTGTTGTGATAACGTAGGAAATGATGGAACTCCTGATGGAATTGTTACTGTTACAGTTGGCACTACTGATGTAGATGAAGCTAATTTTGGAATCTTTGAACCTTTATCTATTGGTAATCAGGTTTGGATTGACAGTAATAAAAACGGGATATTAGATAATGGTGAATTACCGTTAGGAAATGCTGTTGTTAATCTTTATGAAGATGTAAACAATGATGGTACCCCTGATGGAGCAGCTGTTGCTACAATGACTACAGGAACTGATGGCTTGTATAAATTTGAGAATTTAGAACCAGGTAAATACATTGTGGGAGTTACACCTCCTTCAAATACTAACGGTTCTTACACAAGTTCTCAAACTGGTGAAGAAGTTAATCCTAATCTAGATGTTGATCTTAATGATAACGGGGTCACTCAAGTTGGTAATGAAAGCAGAAGTGGAACGGTAATGTTAGCAGCTGGCGCTGAGCCAACGGGCGAAACGCCGAATAACACTCCTGCCATAACTGATGCAAATGGTAATTTGACTGTTGACTTTGGATTCTTCTTATGTCCAAATAACTTCATGTTTGATGACGCACCGTTGTGTGCTAATACGACTGTTGATTTAACAAGTTATGAATTATCAGAATATCAAGGTGGTGTATGGACTTATAATAATCAACCTGTTGTAAATCCAACTGCAGTTGATACTGCTGGAACATATACTTACACTTATACCAATGGTAGTTGTGTAGCAACTGGTAATTTAGAAGTATTTACTAACGTGCCGGATTACACACCAACTATTCAAATAGCACCAAGTGCCATTACAGGAATTAGTCCAGTGCGTGTAATTATCACGATTTCTGAAATTCTTGATTTTGAGGCATGCTCTGATTTATTTATTTTGGTACCTAAGTTATTACCTAGATTCCAATTCAATTTTGATACTACGGCCACTATTGTTGGTGGTATAGCAGTTGCAAATGCAGATTGGCAATATTATCCAAATGCTAATCCTAACTACTATATTTGGCAGTACACAGGAACGGGAGGTACATTCCCTGCTATGGGTAGCTCTAAACTAGGATATATCGGAACGTATGATCCAAGTAATACCGATGGACAGTCTACATTTAGTGTTCAGATTTTCCAAGGTAGTGGTGGTGAAACTAATCAGGTTAATAATACTGACTCGGATTTATTATTATATTTCCGCTAAGAATTTATTGTATTATGATTCAAATTGGGAGAAGCATTTAGCTTCTCCCTTTTTACTTTTCATAAAAGCATAAAAATCAATTAATTATAAAAATCTTTTTATATAAAATATAAATTATTGATATATAGCAGTTAATATACGGTTTTGGCATGCATTTTGTAACATTTAATTTACAATAAGTTAAATGTTATGAAAAACTACTACTATAAACTGCTGATAACTATAATATTATCTCTATTTGTCAATCTTTCAATTGCCCAAAACAAGCCCAAAGACTTAGTTTTTCAGGTAAAGGTTACCACGGATGTTCAAAATAGCGAAATTCGACTGGATTGGAATCAATTGGTTAATGTTACCAGTTATAAAGTTTACAAAAAGCTGAAAGGAGCTTCCAATTGGACCTTTGTAACCAATAGATCATATAACAATAACTTCTTTATTGACAATAATGTACCGATTGGCACTGCTTATGAATATGCTATTTACGCTTCTCATACAAACAATATATCTGGTTATGTATGCGCTGGAATGAACATTGATGTAAATCATCATCAAGGAAATGTTTTATTAGTGATTGATAGTAACTATATAATTCCTGCAAACGATGAAATTCAACTTTTCAAAAGAGATTTAATAAAAGAAGGATGGAAGGTTCTTTCCGTTTATGCTGGCAGAGGAGAAAATCCTTCTGTGGTAAAACAACGCATAGATGCTTGTCATAACTTGTCTACTTTAGAAGGTATCATTTTACTAGGGCACATTCCAGTTCCTTACAGCGGAAATATTGCACCCGATGCACATTCGGATCATTTTGGGGCTTGGCCAGCAGATATTTATTACGGAGATATGTATACTACTGCTAATAATGTTTGGCAAGATGCCATTCAGGTTAATACAACTGCCTCAAGCACAAGAAATCATAACGTTATTGGTGATGGTAAATTTGATGCCAGTTCTATCGGTTACTCTTCTAGCCAAAAGATATTCGTCGGAAGGATAGATGTTACCAATATGAGTACGATTAATTCTAATGACGTAGCATTATTTAAGCAATATGTAATTAAAAATCATGCTTACAAAGCGAGCATTAAGAAGTTTAAGAAGCAAGGACTTATTGACGATAATTTTGGATATTTCTACGGTGAAGCGTTTGCACAAAACGGTTGGAGAAATATGAGTTCACTGTTAGGACCTGAAAATATTGTAGAAGGAAAATACATGACCGAATTAAAAAATGATAGTTATCTATGGAGTTATGCATGTGGCGGTGGCTGGAATACAGGAGCAAGTGGAGTAGGGACAACCTCATCATTTGCTTCTAGCGAATTAGAAAGTGTATTTACTATGCTTTACGGTAGCTATTTTGGTGATTGGGATGTGAGCAATAATTTTTTACGAGCGCCTATTGCGTCGCCATCCAGTACATTAGTATCATTTTGGGCAGGACGACCAAATTGGTTCATGCATAATATGGCGTTGGGAGAAGCAATTGGATACAGTTTTGTAAATACAGTTGATAATACTTCAACTTATTTTCCTAAAGGTTTTTCAAATGCATATGTGCATCAATCAATTCAAGGTGACCCTACTTTAAAAATGTTTGTGTACGAAGCGCCAACTCAATTAGAAGCATTTGAAACCAGCAATGGCAGTGCCGTAACCTTGCAATGGTCTGCTTCTGTAGATCAAGATGTAACAGGTTATTATGTTTATCGTGCTTCCAATATTAATGGTGATTTTCAGTTATTAAATCAAACCCCCGTAGCAGCATTGCAATTTACTGATACGAACCCGATTCCTTCTAACTCTAATTTAGCATCAGCAGCTTATATGGTACGTGCCGTAAAATTAGAGGAAACAGCAACCGGTTCTTTTTATAACCTGAGCCCTGGAGAAATCACAGAAGGCTTCTCAACAAATGCGCCACTACCTGTGAACATTGCTTCGTTTAATGGTATCAAAAATGACGATAGAACGAACACCTTATTCTGGGAAGTGAGTAAGGAAGAAAATATTCAATCTTATGAGATTGAAAGAAGTGAAGATTTAAATCAATATGAAAAAATAGGAACTACATTGGCAATGGCTGATGAAGGTGGAATTTATGATTATGAATTCACAGATGAAAATCCAAAACTAGATAACTATTACCGTTTAAAAATAATTGATGTAAATGGTAGTTTTACGTATCATAATAAAATTGTTCGTCTTAAAAGAGAGCAAAAAGAGATTGCAACTGTGCAGCTGTTCCCTAATCCTGCTCAGAATATTTTGAATATTCAATTCCCTGATTTGCTAGAACAAGAGCAAATTGATATATATGTATATGATATGAGAGGTAGAGTGGTGCAATCTAAATTAATAACAGCTTCGAATTCCAACGAGGTAATGAAGATTGATATTACACGTTTATCGCCAGGACAATATATCTTACGAAGTAAGAGAGAACATAACGAAATTGACAATCTCCGTTTTGTAAAAGTTGATTAAAAATGCTATCCATTTATAAAGAAATCCCCTCACGTTTACCGTGAGGGGATTTCTATTTTTTGTTGGAGTTTTAGTTATCTCCCACCGCGACCGTTTCCTCTTCCATTTCCTCGGCCAGTGCCGCCTCCATTTCCTCTGCCATTTCCACGTCCTCCGCCTTGGTTATAGCGTCCACCATTTCCACGTCCGCCACCTTGGTTATAGCGTCCTCCGTTTCCACGTCCACCGCCTTGGTTATAGCGTCCACCATTTCCTCTTCTGCCACCTCGATCGTAACGTCCATTTCCACGGAATCCTCTGTTGTTATAGTAACGGTTGCCATATCCTCTTTGATTATTGAAAAAACGTCCATTTCTGAAACTATTCCCGAACATTCCACAGCCTCGGCTGTTACATCTCACGATTGCATTTCCACAACGTCCGCCTCTCCAAATGTTTCTCATGTGAAGACACATTCTGTTTTGAACAAAGTTGTTATAACCCCAGCCATTTCCGCATTGTCCGAAGTTGTCATGCCATACTACCGTTCGATTGCCAAAACGATTAAATACATGTTTGTGTCTGCCATGTCCCCCGCGTCCATGATGCGCTTCAGCTACTGAGCTGAAAGTTAGTATGCCTAAAAAGGCCATAATTGCTGTAAGTAAAATTTTGTTTTTCATACTTTCTACATTTTGTTATTTGTCTTTTTGACCGTCTATGAGTATCCATAGTTTAACGGTTTTAAACTAATTAACAAATGCTCTAAAAGTAAAAATGAGCTCCATCGAGCTCATTAAATAAAATAGTAGAGGAGGATTACTTTCTTTTCTTTGGTACAAAAATGGCGTGCATTCTTTTACCTTCTAGTTTAGGCATATGCTCTAAATCTCCTACGTCTTTCAGACGTTCTGCAAATTTTAATAGAATAAGTTCACCTCGATCCTTAAATACAATAGACCGACCTCTGAACTGAACGTATGCTTTCACCTTATTACCATCTTCTAAGAATTTAATTGCATGACGCGTTTTAAATTCAAAATCATGATCATCGGTATTAGGACCAAAACGAATTTCTTTCAAGTCATTTTTGGCAGCCTTTGCTTTAATTTCTTTATCCTTCTTTTTCTTCTCGTAAAGAAATTTGTTGTAATCTACAATTCGACAAACAGGAGGATTAGCTTTAGGTGAAATTTCTACTAAATCTAAACCAGCCTCTTCGGCTAATTCTAATGCCTTAGAAGTTGGAAAAACTCCTTGCTCTGCATTATCGCCCACGAGTCTTACTTCGTTAGCGGTTATTAATTTGTTGATTCTGTGTTCGGGACCCCGTCTACGCGGTTTGTAATTCTTTCTTCTAGGACGCATTCAATTATTTAAAAAAGTAAAGTTACGCTAAATATAAGTTCTACGGTTATTGAATTATTTTTTTTTAAAAGGACATTTCTGCAACATTATTAGCAATTACAAGCTTTCCTGCCGTTTTTTCTTTTATTTCTTCTACCGATACTCCAGGAGCGTATTCAATACACTCAAAGCCTTCGGCTGTAACATTAAAAACACCTAAATTGCTCACGATCTTCTTTACGCAGTTCAATCCGGTAATAGGTAAGCTACATTTTTCTAATAACTTCGAGTTTCCTTTGCGGTCGGTATGGTTCATTGCTACAATAATATTTTTAGCACTCGCTACTAAATCCATGGCTCCACCCATTCCTTTAACCATTTTACCTGGAATTTTCCAATTGGCAATATCTCCATTTTGGGCAACTTCCATGGCGCCCAAAACTGTTAGGTCTACTTTTCCCGATCGTATCATTCCAAAGCTCATAGCACTATCAAAAAAAGCAGAACCAGGCACTGTGGTTATAGTTTGCTTACCAGCGTTAATTAAATCTGCATCTTCTTTGCCAGCAACAGGGAAAGGGCCCATTCCTAATAATCCATTTTCGCTTTGCAAAACGACTTCTACACCTTCGGGAATATAATTAGCAACCAATGTGGGAATGCCAATTCCAAGATTTACATAAAATCCATCTTTTAATTCTTTTGCAATTCGTTGTGCAATTTGATTTTTGTCTAAAGCCATAGTTTAAAAATAAAACCTATTGCTCAATAGTAATTCATGAAAGTGGAATTGTTTTCTTTTTTATTATATGAGATTTAGTCAACTCAAATTATTGAAACTTTAATGTCTCTAAAATTTCATTTTTTCTAGCACGTGCTAGTGGGACTAAAGAAGAGTCCGTCATTTCTAATTCTCCGCCATTCGCTTTAAGATAGCGTTTTACTTGCGAGATGGAGATTAAATGAGAATTATGAACTCTCAAAAAGTTTTTATTCACTAATAGGCTTTCAATGTCTTTTAGCGTTTTTGCTAAAAAAATCTTTTTATTATTTACCAGATATATGGAGCAATAGTTTCCTTCTGCTTCACAACGTATTATATCGTCCACTAGAACATATTCTATACTTTCTTGAGTGGGTAGTGCAATTCGTTTTTCTTGTTTGTCCGTATTCAGGTGAGACATTAAAAGTTGAAATTGATCTTTTTCTAAATTCGGTCTTTGTTGAATTCGATCTACAGCAAGTTTTAATTCTTTTCCGTCTACAGGTTTTAATAAATAATGCACAGCAGCATATTTAAAAGCCTGTACAGCATATTGATCATTTCCTGTAACAAATATTACGTCAAAATTAATTTGCCCCAATTTCTCAAGAAATTCAAAACCAGAAATCCAAGGCATCTCAATATCTAAAAATAATAGGTCAGGTGCTAAGCGTTCTATCATGTCAGCAGCTTCTTCCACTTTTTGGGTAACGCCGACAATTTCTATTTCTGGACAATGCTGGTCTAATTCAAATTGTAATGCCACATTACAATGTTTTTCGTCATCTAAAAGGATCGCTCTTATCATAATACGTTGTTTAATTTAGGAAATGTGATTTTTACTTTAGTGCCAAGTGCTTCACCATTTGGGGAGTATAAATCTGTGGTGCTAATGGAGGCAGAAATGTCGTAAACCTCTTTAATCAGTTTTATTCTGTTTTGAGTAATTTTTGTACCAAATGATTTTTCTCTTTTTTTCTTTTGATTAATCTCATTGGCTATTTTTCTTCCTACACCATTGTCTTCAATAGTAATATCGAGTTCGTTGTCGTCGTCATTTACATTAATGGTCACATAGCCTCCATTTTCTTTATGCAGAATCCCATGCCATATCGCATTTTCAACATAAGGTTGAATCAGTAAGGGAGTAATTTGAAGTACATCAGCGTTTAATGTAGGTGCCACATTAATTTTATAAGAGAAGTTTTTTTCGAATCGTCGAGATTCAACCTCAAGGTATAAGCGCAATGCTTCCAATTCATCCGATAAACTCACCAGTTTTTCATCACTATTACGAAGCACTTGTCTAATTAATTTAGAAAAAGTATTTATATAGTCTGCCGTTTCATTTTTGGATTTTGCGATAGCATAATACTTTATAGAGTTTAAACTGTTGAACAAGAAATGAGGATTCATTTGAGCTTTTAATACGGTCATTTCCATCTCCGCTACTTTTTTATCAAAAGATATTTTTTCTTCGTTCAACTTTTTTAAATGACGCAATCTGTATAAGTAAAATAGAGTAGGGACTAGCAATATGAGCAGAACCAGGAGCAGACGATTAATGAAGCGTTCGTGCCAATACGGTTTAATCTCAATCGTGCGTTTCGTTTGAGCCAGTACTTCACTATTATCTATGATGCGTAGCTCAATTTCATTTTCTCCAGGATTTAACTCTTTTAGTTGAAGCGGAAGTCGTTTTACTTTTTCATAGTCACCATTATTCAACTTGTACATATAATAAGCAGAACTGGGTATTGAGAAGTTTGTTTTTAAGCCGAAAGATGCATTTCTTTCATACCGTTGCAGTTTTAAATTTCCATTGCTTTTGTCCAGTGATAGAGAATCGAGAACTCGTCCATTTACTTTAATGTCCATGAGCTCTACTTTATGTTCTTTGGACTCTTGTTTGACATTTAGAATAGGGATTGAGCTCCGTACTAAATGTCTGGAAGTATGGTTTGCCCAAAAGTATCCTTCATGGTCCACATAGGTAAAGTTCACAAAGTTCAAATACCGGTCTTCTGTATTGTTTTTATTCTCGTTAAAATATATTATTGAAAATTCAGGATGTTTTACAAACAATTGTTTGAATTGCTCTTGCTGCATATCATAAAACAGTACACCAGCTCTTCTAGAATTTAGCGCAAAATATCGTTCCGAAATACGATATGTCGAAAGAAAGGTGTTCTTATGAAAACCGGTATTATACGGATTAGCTATTTCAAAATTGAAAGGAATTTTTATCCATTCCTTTGATACTAAATCGAATTTCCAAACTTTTTTTCGTCCGACAGGAATAAATAAAGCATTTTCAAATTGGAAAATACCCATTGCCCAAGCATCTCGAGGTTTTTCAGTTGCTGTGGGTAGCGGGTAGTCTGTAAATAAACCAGTTTGCCAATTTAGAATTCTAAGCTTTGCTCCTAAGTAAACAAATATTTCTTCTCTATTTAAAAGGTTGGGTTCTATGGCCTTAACCGAACTTTTATTGATTAAAGTATTTTTTATTACTGTGGTATCTCTGTTGTCGCTGCTTATTTCATCATATTTTAAATCGTAAATAAAATAACCGAAACCGGTACCGATCATCATTAGTTCCTTAGAAATTCTATGAATACTTTTTACACCTTGGTAATACATTAAAGAATCTGGTAGAAAGCGAGTAGCAAAACTTGTAAATCGCTCTGTGCTAAAATCGAATCTTGCAATACCTCTATCGGTGCCTATCCATAATTCATTAAATTCATCTTCATAAACGCAATGTGCCGCCTGAAAGATGTAGTCAGAATTAGAAAAATCAAAGGTTTGCATATAATTTGGGGTCACACGAGTTATTCTTTTCTTGTACCCAATATGCCAAAGGTTGCCTCTAGAATCATACAAATAGTCTTTGGCAGATTCGGGGATATTATTTTTCTTAGAAAGGTAAAGTTCGCACTTAACCGTATCGACTTTTATTTCGTTTCGTTGCGCTAAGAGTGCC
>CAYMFF010000039.1:0-11944 GCA_964389575.1 uncultured Chitinophagaceae bacterium | reverse complement strand
CACTTTTGCGCAAACGAATAAAATTATTCGTAATGGTAAAGTAATTAAATATCAGAACAGGTCATCAAAACGAAGTATAATAACAAATAAGCAATCCCCCTTAAACATTGTTAGAAGTCTAAAGGGAGTTTATATGGCAACAGGAGGTAATGAGCATTTTTATATAAATAAATCGGGTAATGTATTGGTAGGTTATGTTGAATCACTTCGTGGTTCGTATGGTGCCTTGTTTAAAGGTCAAGTAAGTTCTAATGGAAACTTTACAGGATACATTACTTCCGAATCTGGTTGCAGTATTTCACGGAAAGGTGTACAGCGTTTACGATTTAAAATACGAAATGCTAAACTTCACCTTCGAACTCTATCGGGCCAACCGCTCGTTCTATCCAAAAGAACAAGAGTGAATAGCTCGACTATGAAATATAATAGAACCTTTTTTCCAAGAAATAGAACGGATGTTGCTGGTTATTGGGAGCGTGCTGCACACCCGAGCAATGAAGTGTTGTTCATACAACATTTAAATGGAGATTCTATTATCGGTATCAAAAGCACAGGTTATGAACAAGGTGCAACTTCTTTTAATACAACAATATTATATGGGCGATTAACAAGCGGGAGAGCTGTTTCTAATCCTTCTGTATCTTCTAGCATGCGTCTTACTGAAATTCCAATCGCCAAAGGTAATGGTGCCAAATTTAGATCTTATAATGGAAAAAATTCTGCTGTTGTCTCTTATTCATTAGGCTCAACGCCACCAGTTCGGTATCAATCCGCTCGTTTAACTGAACGTGGAGCTAGAAATTGGGAGAGGAAAAGTTTGGATAGAAAAATATATATAGACTTGATAAGTATTAAACAGATTAGTAAAGATGCCTGTAATGAAAAATTAGATTATATGGGCTCGGTAAAAAGAAGTAACACCTTGTCTTGGCTCTGGAAACATGAAAAATCGAATAAAATCAGAGGGCTAAAAGAGTCGCCCGGTGTAAATAAGTTTGTAGGTACGGCGCATAGAGGTTCAGGGCAACCGAGGGTATTTAGTACGACTACTTATGATTTGAAAATATTTAATCAACGTATGACAAATTCGCATTATGCCGTTGTGCTAATTGATGATGATGACATGGCTTGTGGTGGGAGTGATGATAAAATAGATATTAATCCAGAATCCAATAAAACAGACTTGCCGTTTTATGTGGATTATTTTGGAAATATCCAACGGATTAGTGGAGATCGAAGTTTGAATAATCCGCGTCAGTGGAACCGATTGCTAACACGCATTGGTAAGGTGGACCAAGTAATCACCTCTCGCGGTACCGAACGCGGTAACAATAAAGAAATAGCTCAATTGCAATTTAGAGTAAGAGTAAAATAGTTAACTAAAAAATAGAATAAAAATGAAAAAAGCAATCTTTACAATTTTAGCAAGCATTGTAGTAACAGCAATAAATGCACAAGTAAAAACCAATAAGGGCACAAGAAACAAGCCACTGCCCAAACCCGTTTATAAAACAAAACCAATACCGAGAAGAATAACCAATCGACGGCCCGATTTGAAAATTATTAGTGTGCAGTATGATCAAAAAACAAACCTTAGTTCTAATAAAAGAATAAAGGCGAAGGTTGTTGTACAGAATTTAGGTTCAGCAACTGCTAAAAATATTCGTTTAGCTATTACTATGAACGGCTCAAGTAAAACGAATAAGCGATTATATGCTTATAAAAAGAATCAGTATATTTCGGGGCAACAATTTAGAGGAGGGATTGCTAAAATTGCAGAACTAAAACCAAAGGCAAAAAAAGTAGTAAACCTCATTTTTTATACACCTGGAAATTTTGGTAATTGTTGTAAGACTAAAAAACTGTACCCGCTAGTTTGGATTGATCCAACCAATAGAATTATAGAATCTAACGAGAATAACAACAAGAAAATAGGAGTTTTTAGCTTGAACTGTAAGCCAAGTCGAAGTGTCATGACTCGAACACCAAGTAAGGGCGCACCGAATAATAGAACGAATACCACTCGAACTAAAATTCCTGCTAAAACTAGGACAGCGGCCAATAGGCCAGGCGCAACGCGCGATAGGATAAATACAAGCACTATGACATCTGGACGTAAGATTAGCGTTAAAAAACCGAATCGTAGAAATTTAGCAGCCATAAAAACAGCTAGCTTAAAAATGCCAGGCTATCGATCGAGACAACCGATTAAGTATGTTGTAAAAAATTCAAAAGCTATCTATCAAGGTGATATAGAACTAGGTCCAAAAAGTAAGCTAAACAACATGCCCAAAGTAAGAAAGCTACCCACAAAAAGAAATCTATTTAATGAATATACCCAGAATGGAATTGTAGCAGGAAAAAGATTGAAGGCTGTCGTGCGGGGTGATAATAATGGTGATGGTCAATTGGATGCAGATAATGAGTCTTTATGGAATAATGGGGTAGTAGATTATAGAATTGGTCCTAATGTTTCTAGAAGTTTAGAACGTGATATCCGAGCTGCAATAGCAACTTTGGAACAACGGACGAATTTAAATTTTGAGGAAATTGCTGCAGATTTTGTAATTCCTGCTTTAAATCCAGCGGTTGAATATCAAACAGGATTTCGCTTGGAGCAACTATCTAAAAACGATAAAGTGTGGCGTAATTCGTTCATTAATTTTGAATATCGAGCGAATAAGGATTCATTTACTGCAAGCAGTCCTGTAGGTCGTTGTGCTAGAATCAATCGAATAAAATTTGGTCCAGCAGCTGGCGGAGAAAATTTAGTAATTCATGAAATATTACATTCGTTAGGTTTTTATCATGAGCATGCCAGGTCGGATCGAGATCGATTTGTTACATTATTACCCCAAAATATCCGCGATGGTGCTGAAGGTAATTTCGAGACGATGCGTCCTGGAGAATATTTTCTGAGTGAGCAATTTGATTTTAACTCTGTTATGATGTACGGAAGTGGAACATTTGCCAATCCTGGAACGAATACAATGGTGATTAGAAGTAATGATCAAAATAATAATAGATCTTTTAATTCAGGTCAATCTTCTGGTTTAAGTCCACTGGATATTGATGCGATTAATACGTTGTATCCAGTAAATACTAAGCGCGGTTTTAATAATATAGGCCTTCAGAGTAGTTTTAAATTAAAAGTAAATGTGTTAGAAATTGGTATTACAGATGGTGATCAAGATGCCAATTGGAATCCGGTTAGCGATCCGGCTGACGATTTGTTTCTAAAAGTAAGAATAGGAGGTGGTTGGAATTGGCGACCGAACAATCAAGGTCCAAAAAGAATTCAAACATCGCCACGTTCTATAAAAAGATTTGACGGACAATCGGTAACAAGAAAAAGTCGTAATAGTTTTGGGTGGAATATTGTTAGTCCGATTATCGCTAATAATCAAAATCTAATAAAGGTGTTTATTGGTCTTTGGGAATATGATAATACGAGTGGCGATGAATTTGCTGATGTAAATCCAATGCCTAATGCTAAAGAAGTAGGTTTATTAATTAATATGCAAACAAAGGAAATTTATTTTAATAATGGAGATGGGACTTTGATACCTGAAAATTATCTCGGAACATTGGGAGAGCCACTAAGTATTCTACAAGGTTTTGAGCAACGAAAAGCGGGTGATTTGTTAGGTTATCTCGGATTGCAAATTGAAGTGTTGTAAATAAGAATGTTCATAAAAAAATAAACCCACGAAATTCAAAATGATTTCGTGGGTTTGTTATAATAATTAATTGAAAAACCAATTATTGTCTAACGATTTTTAAGCGTTGGACTTGGTTTTTAGTATCCTGCAATATCAAGAAATAAATCCCTGAAG
Source organism: uncultured Chitinophagaceae bacterium (assembly GCA_964389575.1). Taxonomy (GTDB): domain Bacteria; phylum Bacteroidota; class Bacteroidia; order Chitinophagales; family Chitinophagaceae; genus JAGNRR01. Next base: position 8,108 of record CAYMFF010000039.1, on the reverse strand, counting down.
CATTTTCTTTTAAATTCAGCGTTCGGCTATTTGAAATAGATGGGTTGATATTTTGAATCACTTGTCCAAAAGAATTTAGCACTTTGATTGCTTTTAAATTTTCAATTGTATTTAAATGAAATATCCCATCAGAAGGATTCGGTTGAACAGTATATTGAATTGCATTTTGAATGCTCCCTACTGACAATGGATATTGAGCATCAAATACCAAGTTGTCTATAGCAATATCTGATCTTGCGGATGTGCCAGTTCTTCCTACAAATCTGAAACTAACTTGATTTGTTTGATAAGCACTAAAATCAATAGAATCAGTAAACCATTGATTGCCTTGGTCGCCCAGTTTTGACCAAACTGAAGAAGACCAAGTTTGTCCTCCATCAGTAGAAACTTGAACATCCAATCTTCCCATTCCAGAACCATACATATGATAATCAAATTTTAGTTGTGATGTTTGCGCATTGGTTAGATTGTAACAAGGGCTACCTAAAATTCCATCTTTCAATGGATTGTTAGGATTAGAAGCTTCTAGATAGATGTATTGAGAGCCATCGGAAGCATTCGTTGGTCCGGTGTTATTCGTGAATGTTCCACCACTATTGATTGTATAATCGATATCATCAGCATTGCTTTGGCAAAATAAGCCTAAGCCATTTTCAAAACTTTCATAATACGGGAAAGTGTATATGCTGGTCAAACATCCATTACATGATCCGTAGGGATTAAAAATAAAGTTTTCAGCAATGGCGCGTTGGCCTGTAATGGTTGCGGAACTAGCCGAAACACTCAGCCAAAGACTTTCACCGCCAACTAAGCCGCCTAATACATATTGATTAGTTGTGGTAGAGTCTATAATCTCCATATACTTATTGCCTAATTGCCAAATGTAATATTTAGATGCTGCGGCTATCGTCGGCCAATTTATTTCGATAGAAGTAGCATTATTATTCTGTATCGTAAAATTAGGAACTGGGAAAATATGAATGGTTTCATCGCTTACATCAGATTGCGATAATCTACTAACGCGAACAAGAGCATCGGCAGTATTTACTGCAGGAACTGTCCAAGAGATATTTCTTTCATCGCCTGGTGCTGAACCAATATTATTCCAATTTGCGCCATTATCCGTGCTGTACTCTATAGTAAAACTTCCACTATCACCATATGCATCCCAGTGAACTATTTCTGCTTGACCAGGAATTAATGATTCGCCCCCTAATGGATAAGTCACTTTAATTTCATCTTTAATGAAGGTGTAAACTAAAAAATATTCTTGCGGACCAGAAGGAACTTGAAAACCTTTTACATTTATGGTGTAACTACCTGCACTAGGATAATCAACTACTACTTGTTCAATATTATTAAGGTGGTCTGCACCAGGAACCGCTGGATCATTTAAAGTTGTTGCATTTGGAGCATCGTTTAATACTAGCGGCAATAAGGTTCCATTTACTATCATGTCTAAATCGTTCACTAATGCTTTGTTGGTATTCACTGCTGCCTCTGGATCGTGCCAGTAAAGCATAATTCTAAGTTGTCCTGTATTGGCAGGAACAATAATAGTATGCGTATTTGAGTCCGATTGGCTCACTGTATCAGATAAATATTGATTGTTAGCAATTATTTCATAAGCTCTGCCTGTATTAATCATACCATAACCATATCTATAATCAGGTCCTTTGTTTCCAAGGTCAGTAGCTGAATTCATAGCCGCCGCTTTAATTAATGCAGAATTTGGATTCGCATTATTATTTAAATCTTTATATGCTTCATACAATTGTCCCAGATTGCCAGCTAAGCTAGGAGCAGCCGCTGAGGTCCCACCAAAAGGGTCATATTGATGATTCGGGTCGGTGCTCATTTGTCCTTGACCATGAGCCGCCATATCCGGTTTGATTCTACCGTCATGTGCAGGTCCTCGCGAACTAGAAGGCACTAAGGAACCGTCGTTGTAAAGGTTAGCTACCGTAATTACGTTTTTGCCCATTTTATGGCCTCCCGTGATATTACCCCATTGGTCACCAGCTCCATAATTACAGTCATTGCTATTGGAGTTACCGGCTGAGAAAACATGCATTAATGTTTGATTATCAAAAACTTGTTTATCTACTGTTTCAGTAGTGGATGTATAACCCGCATTACAACCATTACTATAGGAAGAATTTGTAATCATAACATTACTATTTTGATGTAAACTCAGCGTATTATCTTGAAAATTTGCTTGATAATTTATTACTGATATATCTGCTCCTGAAGCACCTGCCTCTACACTGGGATCAATATTTCCGGCACCGCCCATAACACCTGCTACACCATCACCGTGCGTTCCAGTTGCATCGGTTGTAAGGTTAAAGAGTCTTCCTTCAAAATCAATATGAGGTCCTACTAAACCATCGTCTCTTACTAAAAGATGAACACCGCTAGCATCATAGCGCAAACCATTATTTAAGCGATTGTTTATAATATTTGATTTTTGAATGGAGCGGCCTTCTGTTGATTCTGGTTGACCTGGCTCGTCTATCAATTCAATCGATCTTACCCATGGAAGTTTTACCAATTGATCAATTTGATTTTTTGAAACTTCACAATAGGCAAAACGTTTATCATTTCCATAACGGTAAGGGATAATATTGTCTTGACTTAAAACGGACGCATAGTCTTTCACGTTTAAATCTTTCATTGCAATAATGGAAACTTTTACAAGATTATTTCCTGCCGAGGCATGACTTGGAATGTCCCAATCAATAATTCTGTAATCTAATTTTAATGCTGTTGGTAAATCATAAACGCCAATAATATTTCTTGACTGTAGAAATATAGGATGAGTCAATGGAGGTAATTTTACGATGTAGGCTTGATTCGGAATATATTCTAAAAATTGGATGCCATTGGAATTTAGGCTTTCCTTAATGTCCTGCGTAGGAATGGAGCTAAACGCCAACAATTTGTAGTTATCCGCATTCGAGGTCAAAGGAGTAGTTCGAATGTATTCTAAAATATTTGAGTTTAGTTTTAAATCACCCGTTCTCAACAAAATTTTATTAGATTCTTGAGCGAACAAAGAACTTGAACTGAATCCACAGATGATAATGGCGATAAGTAAATTTAGATGTTTCATAAAAGTTTTAATTATTATTATTTTAGAGAAAAATCAACGTTTGCTAATTTACGACAGAAAAGCCCACTTCTAGTTTGTTTCCTGATAATGACACAAATAGGTTGTGCACAATTCATGAAGAGTGAATCTGCAATCAAATGACTCATTCTGCAAGAAACTCGCCATTGGAGGAGCATTAAAGTACTGAAATTTTTAGTCTGTGAAAAGTATTTGATTTGTCTTGTAACAAAACAAAATAAATACCTGAGGCAAATTCAGTTAAGTTTAAAATATGATCATCCTGATTTTTAACCGTAACATTCGTTACAGTCTGTCCAAATGAGTTGACCACTTTAATACTTTTTAAATTTTCAATGGTATTCAAATTAAAAATTCCGTCAGAAGGATTTGGTTTTATCGTATAGAAAATAGGACGGTCAGAATTTATTAGACTCAGAATTTCTGAATAATTAATTTTTTGATCGTTGTCTACCTGACGTAGTCTGTAATAAATTTTATCAGCGGGTAAATTCTTCGCGTTTAAGTCGGTAAAACTATACTGCACATTGTTGTCAATACTATTCTTAGATTTTACAATACCGATTTTTTCAAAATGAATATTGTCTATTGAACGTTCAACATCAAAGTGTGAATTGTTTTCTTCAGTTTGTGTTGTCCAATCCAGTAGGGCATGTTGTCCTGACCATTGTACTCCCCAATTTAAATAAGTTACGGGTAGCGGGCTTTGTTGCAATGTAGAAAACGAAATGTCATCTAAAGCAATATCCGAAGTAAACGATGTTCCTGTAGTTCCAACAAAACGATAACTTACCTGATTGGTTTGATACAAGCTAAAGTTCACAGAATCAGTAAACCATTGATTCCCTTGGTCACCTGATTTGCTCCAAATCGGAGTTGAAGACCAAGTTTGTCCTCCGTCAATTGAAACCTCAATTTCAAGAGAACCCATGTTAGCACCATACATGTGATAGTCAAATTTTAATTGTCCAATCTTGTTGGTAAGATCATAACAAGGACTACCCAAAATAGCTGTTTTAGCAGGAAAGTTAGGGTTGGTAGCTTCTACATAAATGTATTCCGATCCTTCTGATGCACTGCTCGGACCGGTATTGTTAGAAGGTGTTCCATTACTCCATATAGTAAAGTCAATATCATCAGATGCACTTTGACAGAATAAACCCAGCCCAGTTTCTAGATCTTCAATATGCGGGAAGTTAGTAAAGCTATTAATGCAACCTCCACAAGAACCAAACGGATTAAACACAAAGTTTTTAGCAATGGCTCTTTCTCCTTCAATCGTTGCGGTATTGGCAGAAACACTCAGCCATAAATTTTCTCCCCCGTTTAATCCTCCTAAAATATATTGATTAGTGGTGGAAGAATCAATAACTTCCATAAACTTCGTGCCCAATCGCCAGATGTAATATTTTGTGGCTCCAGCAATGTTGTTCCAATTTACTTGAACCGAGCTAGCATTATTATTTTGTATGGTAAAAGATGGCACAGGAAAAATATTAACGTTCGCATCGCTTACATCATTTTGAGTACCGCGCGAAACGCGCACTAATGCATCAGCTGTATTAGTTGATGGTACGGTCCAAGAAACATTTCTTTCATCGCCTGGCACACTAGCAATATTATTCCAACTAGATCCATTATTTGTGCTATACTCAACGGTGAAGTTCCCCGTATTTCCATAAGCATCCCAATGTATTATCTCAGAATTTCCTGGAACGAGTGACTCGCCACCAAGCGGATAAGTAACTTTAATTTCATCTTTTATAAAAGTATAAACCAGCACATATTCTTGCGGTCCAGAAGGAATTTGAAATCCACTGACTTGCACTGCAAAGTTTCCTGGTGTTGGATTATTTACAACCACTTGTTCCATATTATTTAAATGATCCACACCCGGTGCGGCTGGATTATTTAAGGTGGTGGCATTGGCTGTTTCGTCTAAAACTAACGGAAGCAAAGTGGTGTTTACGGTCATGTCTAAATCATTGACCAACGCTTTATTTGTATTTACAGTTCCTTCAGGGTCATGCCAGTAAATCATAATTCGTAATTGACCAACGCCGGCCGGAACAGTCACCGTATGATTGTTGGTTCCTGATTGACTAATATTAGCAAATAGGTATTGATTATTCGCAATGATATCATAAGCTCGAGCGGTATTAATCATACCGTAACCAAAGCGAAAATCGGGACCTGCATTTCCTAGGTCTGTAGCCGAGTTTAAAGCTGCGGCTTTTATCAAAGAAGATTTAGGATCTGTGTTACTATTCAAATCTCGATACGCTTCAATAAGTTGACCTAGGTTACCTGCCAAACTTGGTGCTGCAGCAGAGGTGCCTCCAAAAGCCACATAAGTATTATTTGGGTTGGTAGATTGTTGACCTTGACCATGTGCTGCCAAATCGGGTTTTATGCGTCCATCATGAGCAGGACCACGCGAACTAGAACTAACCAATGATCCATCACTAAATAAATTCGCAACTGTTATTACATTCTTTCCCATTTTATGACCGCCAGTAATATTGCCCCATTGATTTCCAGCTCCATAACCACAATTATTATTATTAGAATTCCCAGCAGAGAAAACATGCATAAGCGTTTGGTTGTCAAAAATTTGTTTGTCTACCGTTTGTGTTGTTGAGGTATAACCAGCATTACAACCATTACTGTAAGAAGAGTTCGTAATCATAACTCCGTGGTTTTGGTGTAAGCCAAGAGTCGTATCCTGAAATGTAGAAGTATAATTTATTACATAAATGCCTGCACCAGACGCTCCACCTTCAACAGTGGGATCTAGGTTTCCTGCACCGCCCATAACACCACCAACTCCGTCGCCATGTGTTCCAACAGCATCAGTTGTGAGATTAATGAGTCGACCTTCATAATCAATATGCGGACCCACCAAACCATCATCACGCACTAATAAGTTTACGCCATCTGCATTATATGTTAACCCGTTGCCGAGTTCATTGTTTATAATATTTGACTTTTGAATAGAGCGTCCTTCTGTAGACTCTGGCTTGCCAGGCTCGTCAATTAATTCAATGGATCGAATCCAAGGTTTCTGGACTAAATTATCTATTTGAGCTTTTGATAAATTGCAGTAAGCAAAACGCTTGTCTTTACCGTAGGTATAAGGTGCAACGTTTTCAAGTTGCAATCTTGCAATATAGTCTTTCACGTTCAAGCCATTCATGGTTATGATAGCAGCTTTTACGATATCATTATCTACTTGAGCATGACTAGGAATGTTCCAGTCAATTAATCGATAGTCTAGCTTTAATGCTTCTGGTAATTCGTAAACGCCTTGGATGTTTTTACCTTTTAAAAAATCAAATGAAGCATTTGAGTTTGCCGAAAATTTTACAATAAAACTATTATTGGGTACGTACTCTAAAAAAATAACCCCCTGAGATTTTAATTGGGATTTAATTGACTCAGTTGGAGTGGAGTTAAAATGCACCAATTTATAGTTAGATATATTTGTGCTAGCAGTAGCAATAAATTCGTCCAAATTTGGAACTAACTCTGTGGCTCCCGTTCGCAAGATTAATTGGTTATTATCTTGAGCTTGCGTTTGATAAAAAACAGCAGTAAAAAATAATAGAAAAAGAACAGCGTAAGAATGTTTCATAATATGATTAAGTTAAAAAGCGTGAAAAGCCTTATTATTGCTAATTTACATCAAAAGACCGACAACTTTTCAATAGACGAATTTAGTTGTCAAAACTAACCATCTATTGGTAATAAATATTACACGCCGATGACAATGCGTTTTGGTTTGTCATGGTTCCATTTTATAAAAGAAGAATGGAGTGGTTTTTAGCTGTATTTAAGAAAATCAGGATTGCAATAATCAAAAAGATAAATAAGCAAAGCGAAAACAGTTATTGAAAGCACAAAGTTAAACAGGACAATTAAAAAATGAATAATAATTACATTGCCTCTTGGTGTTTTCTTATTAGCTAAATAGCTGTTTAGTTTTTTAGGAATTATTTTATAGATTACCTTGTTCAGAATTAATAAGCTAGCAATAAAATAGATGATAAAAATAATCATCAAAAAGAACCCTGCGGCCATTGCAGCTTGAAGAATTATAAAGAGTAAATTCATTCGGGTGAATATAGCTAGAAAAAAACAAGTGATTCTACTCGTAATTTATCGAGCTACTTTTTTAACTACTCTTGTAAGTGGGAACGAGTTGTGGCTTGAGCCAAAAAGGCGCTTGTTCTTTATCTATTTTGGGTTTCAATCGTTGGATTTTTTCTTCTTTTCTTTCTTTTAATTCTTTCTCACTTAAGAGTCTATATTTTACTTTTCTTATTTCTAGTGTTTTGGTTTCATTAAGAAAGGGCATGGGAATATTATTGATATTTATGGAAAAAGCAGTGTGGCCTCTCATATCAATTGTTTCTTGAAAAGAATCCTCAAGAGAAGTAAGGGTGAGAATATTTTTATTTTCTTTATCTAGCAGCATAATTTCTGTTCGGGCAGGAAGTTCTATTCTATCAGGAATAGTAATGGTCTTTATTTTATTCTTAGATATGAATTCTAAATGATATGCTTGAAAGCCATAACCGTATCCATAGCCGTACCCATAACCATATCCTTGTCCGTACCCATAGCCATAACCATAGGCTCTTTCGCATTCAGTTTCAAAGTCACGGCTGCTAAACTTTTCGTTGCTCTTGTCAAACTCAGCACTTTTTTTACTTTCTTTTATGCCTTTAGTTATGATGCCTTGAGATGTTATTTCTAAGGTGTCTTGGTTACTGGTAAAATAAAATGTGGTTTCAGTTCCATTCAATTTTTGAAAAAGGGATTGTGAAAAACAAGTGGATGAAAGGAGCAGGGGAATAATAAATAGGGGTATTATTTTCATAAGAGTATTTTTATTACTTCTATTGACTACACAAATACCTAAAGGTTAAAAAGTTGCTATCAAAAAATAGTTCATAAAAAAATCCTTCACGCT
>CAYMFF010000038.1:0-28108 GCA_964389575.1 uncultured Chitinophagaceae bacterium | reverse complement strand
AGTTTGGCAATATAAACATCCATACTACGACCATTGAAGTAAGTATCGCTACCCCAAATTCTTTTAAGCGCTAATTCACGAGGAAGTAAATCATTTTTATACTCACAAAGCATTCGCAATAAATCATTTTCTTTCGGAGATAGATTAAACATCGTATCTTCTATTTTAAGTTCTCTCAATTTGCTATTGAAATGAAATTTTCCAAAGTCGAATTCTACATTACCATTTTGCTCCGCTTGTTGCTCCGTACTTCTTTTGATAATCGCCATAATTTTATGAAGTAGTACTTCACTATCAAATGGTTTTAAGATGTAATCATCAGCACCTAATTTATAACCATGCAAGATGTCTTCCTTCATGTTTTTTGCTGTTAGGAAAAACAATGGAACATCGGGATCAATATTTCTAATTTCTTCACCTAACGAAAAACCGTCCAAATTAGGCATCATGACATCGCAAATACAAAGGTCAAATTTCTCTCTTTTAAAGGCCGCCAAACCTAATATGCCATCGCGCGCTAGCTCTACTACAAAATCGTTTAACTCTAAATAGTTTTTTAAAACTTTTCCAAAGTTCGTGTCGTCTTCTACTAATAATATTTTTGATTTTACCTGTTCCATAATCAATGTGTTTGAATTCAAATTTAGCGCTAGGTTTAGGCCTATGACTACTTTGTGCGTGTAAGATTATGTTAAAACGGTTGGGATACACAATCAGTTAGAAATAGCAAGCTGATTCAAAATATTGCATTTCCACATTATAAAAAGAATACACTTAGAACCAAATACTTATGACTAACTACTGGCTACTACCTACCTTTGTCTAGTGTACTTCCAGTTTGCTTGGCGTTATTTCCGTTCTAAAAAATCTACCAATGCGATAAATATTATCTCATGGGTCAGCATTTCGGCCATCGCCATTGGCACAGCCGCGTTACTAATTATACTTTCAGTTTTCAATGGTTTTGAAGGATTCATTAAAGATTTATACAATTCCTTTTATCCGGAAATCAAAATATCTACTAGCACCGGCAAAACTTTCACAACCAATTACGGCATAGTAAAATCCTTGAATGAGCTTGAAGGTATCAGAGCGGTAAGCTACACATTAGAAGAAAAAGTTTTATTAAATCATGGCGAGGATCAGGCAATTGCTACTATAAAAGGAATTGATAGCAACTATACAGATGTGACCCAGTTGGACCAATCTGTGACACACGGGATTTTAAATTTTAATGATAAACGTGCTAATCTCGTTTTGGGATTGGGCATTGCCAATAAGCTCGGCACCAGCGAAAAAAGTCTTTTACCAGTAACCTCTTATGCTTTTAGAAATTCAAAAGGTTACAATCTAAATAGTATCAGCTCGTTTAGCCAACAAGATTTTGCCGTGCAAGGCGTTTTTTATTTGCAGGATGAAATTGATGACAAATATGCATTTGCGCCCCTCCACATTGTACAAAACCTGTTAGGAAAAGAGAACGCATATTCTTCAATAGAAATTGCATTGAAACCAGGAGCGAATCCTGAAAGAATTAAAGCTTCGCTTCAAACAATTGTAAAAGATAAAAACTTAAAAGTAGAAACACGTTACGAGCAAAATAAAACGCTCTTTATGATATTAAACTCAGAACGTTGGGCGGTTTATGCCATATTAAGTTTAATGCTTTTTATTGCTTCATTTAATATCATTGGTTGTTTGGCCATGCTGATTCTTGAAAAACAAAAAGACATAGCCATACTCAGAACAATGGGAAGTGACACTTCTTTTATTAAAAAAATATTCCTCAGCACCAGTGTCCTGATTTCGCTAATCGGCGCATTAATTGGCAGTGTAATTGCCATTTTATTTGCGGTACTGCAAGGAAATTTTGGCTTTTTAAAATTGGGTGACGACAACTTTTTAGTAGAGAGCTATCCAGTAGAAATGCATTGGCAAGATTTTGTACTCATCATTTTTACCGTGATAGTTATAGCTCTTTTAGCAGGTTATTGGCCAGCCAAAAAAGCATCCGAACGCCCTATCGAACTTCGGGTTCGTTAATCATGATAAATTTTACTTAATTATACAAATGTGTCTCCGCGTATCTGTTAAGACCTTCAACTCGATGCGAATACAATCCTTAGGCAATAAATTTACGGCCCGCTCTGGCCACTCAATCAGACACAAATTAGCACCCAACATATAATCTTCAACACCGGTATTCAAAGCGTCTGTTTCATCTTCTAGACGATACCAATCCATATGTACAATCAATTCATCTTTATGGGTGCGGTACTCATTAATGATAGAATAAGTTGGGCTTGAAACCGTATCGGTTACTCCGAGTACTACACAAATTTGATGGATTAATGTTGTCTTTCCTGCACCCATAGGAGCAAAAAAAGCAAGGCACTTAGCGTGCCCTGTTTCTTCCAAAATTTTTTGAGCGATTGATGTAATCTCGCTTAAGGTATACTCGATTTGCACCAAGCAAAGGTACTATCGCTTCTGAATAGGAATTACTTTTTTACCCAATTCTGATCTAATTTCTAATAGATATTCGCCTTGGGCCAAATCATTCATATCAAATTTTAATTCATGCTTACCCGATGTTAGTTTCCCAGAAAATATGTTCTTATTTACTACTCGACCAACCATATCTAATAACTGAACTTGAAAATTATCTTCTTGGCTCGTTTCTATAAATAAAACAGAACCGCCGTTAGTTGGGTTTGGATATACCGTAATAGAATTATTTTGTCCAAGATCATTAATACTTGTAGGTCCTAATATTTCTAATGTGTCAGAAAGCACATTGTAGTCTGTGATTTCTTCGCCGTCATTTTTAATCATTCTGATATCAGAAAACTGAATAATCACTTTGCTACCAAATGTACTATTAGCGCTAATAGGAAAACTAATTTCACCAATTTGACCTTGCTGATTCATCAAATTTTGTTGATCGTTTCTTACAAAAGTAAAAGCTGATTTATTGGGAGCCACATTCTGTTCGAAGTCAAATGAATTGGTACCATTTCCTATCCAACTTACATTTTTACTAATGGCTATCGGCGCCGAAGTTTGAGCATTGAGCAATTCTACGGTTGCTGCTATTCCATAAAAATCATTCATCTCAGAACCTATCGTTCCTAACATAATCGGTATTGAAACGGTGCTTCCTTTGTTCGCTTGCACGCTAGTTACATCGCAATACAAATCTGGCAAACCTAACGTTTTATATTGACCCACTTGGTTTGTTTTTTGATGTACTAAACCATAGTTTGCCGCAACTGCGGCTAAATCAGTGCTATTCACCGTGCCGTCACCATTACAATCAGCATGCTTGTAGTTAATACCACTCACGAAATTATTGGTCCAATTACCACACCATTCTGCTTGCCAGCTCGTCGTTGCTAATAAACGAATCACTCCTGAAGTTCCATTAGCAATTCCAATATTCAGAATATCATAATTATCACAAGTAAAATCAGCATTCGCATCGCCAGCCCAAACACTATCCGGATTGCACTGATTTACATAAAGCTGGTATACTTCTTGCCTTGTACCACAATTATTATCTTGTACTTCCAGTACTAAAATATGAGGCTGAGCACGGATATCTGACAAGCTCGGCGTCCAAGTAAATGTGCCCACCTGATTAGCGGCTGTATTGGTTGTAAATGAAGCGCCGCTTGGCGTTATAACATTTGTAATATCCGTAGTATTACCCACATCAGGATCGCTTGAATTAATTGTAAAAGTCATAGCATTGGTTCCACATGCATTAATGGTTTTGACAAAAGAACTTGTACCATTTACACCGGATAAATTGGGCAAATTATTAGTTGCGCCTGATATAACCGTGACTTGATAATCTCTTGTTGAACTTCCAATAAGAACACCACTTCTATACTCTTGCGTTTCAATTGCTACAACATAAGTACCAACCACTGTTGGCGTAAATGTGAGCAAACCCGTTTGGTTGTTCAAACTGAGTACACTGTTTGGAAAAGGGCTTTGCGGAGTATTGCCATTCAAATAAGGGCAAATGCCATTAGCAAATCTCGCTGCGGTTAGTTGGTAATCTAAACTATCGCCATCAGATTCATAGGCAGCAAAACTTATCGCATTATTTACATTTAACGAATAGTAGTATGGTGTGTTATAAGGTACGCTCAAGCCATTATTAAATGGAGTAACTAGATTATTGAGCGTGGTGCGAACCATTGTTCCTGAGCTGGAGACCGTGCTATTTGGATTACGACAACAAGTAGTAAATTTAAATTCCCAATCAGCTGCAACATTCGGCAAGGTAACAGTTCCGGTATAGTGCCACATTTCAAGACCGAACATATTCGACGAAGGCGTTGTGCAATTATTAGGAACGCAAGTATTAACCACCGAACCATTATTAGGATCATTGGTACCTGCTGTATCTAATGATAGCGTAATAGGTGAAGTAATAGTTGAAGAATTAATTTGAACATTTGCCGTTGAACCCAAAGCAGCACTTCCAGGTCCGCAATCTCGGTAAAGTTTTAAATGAACTTCATAAATATTTAAGGTATCATGTTCATACCAAATTTCAGCACCTGCAATATGTGAGGCCTGCGCAAATTGAACGTATAAGATGCTAAGTAAAATAAGAGTAATTTTTTTCATAATTAGTTTTTTTTGTTTTTGGGGTATTAGTTTGAAATATAATGAAATAGTTTGATTAACGCTTTTGTATTGGTATTGATTTCTTTCCCTTATCAGATAAAATCTCCAGAATATATTGTCCGTTAGCAATATTGCTCATATCCAATTTTATTGAATGTTCGCCTACATTTAGCTGTTCGTCCAAAATATTATCTTGAATCACTCGACCTACCAAATCCAACATCTTAATTTTATAATGTTGGGAAACAGTAGATTGAATCTTGATATTCGTTTTATTTAAAGTTGGGTTCGGATAAACCCAAACCTTATTGTTATGATCAAAGTCATTTATCTGGGTAGGTGCCAAAATTTCTATCGTATCAGAAAGCGCATTATAATCCGTGATTTCTTCGCCATTGTTTTTAATCATTTTGATATCAGAAAACTGAATAATCACTTTGCTACCAATTACACTATTGGCATCTATCGGAAAACTAATTTCACCAATCTGCCCTTGCTGATTCATCAAATTTTGTTGGTCGTTTCTAACGAAAGTGAAAGCTGATTTATTTGGGGCTATATTCTGTTCAAAGTCAAATGAATTTGTATTGTTTCCAATCCAACTTACATTTTTACTAATGGAAATCGGCGCAGAAGTTTGAGCATTGAGCAACTCTACCGTGGCTGCTACTCCATAAAAATCATTCATTTCAGAACCTATCGTTCCTAACATTACAGGAATTGAAACGGTACTTCCTTTATTCGCTTGCACACTATTTACATCGCAATACAAATCGGGTAAACCTAAGGTTTTATATTGTCCCACACGGTTTGTTTTTTGATGAACTAGACCATAGTTTGCATTAACGGCTGTTACATCAGTACCATTAATCGTACCGTCTCCATTACAATCGGCATGTTTAAAATCAATATTATTAATAAAGGTAGTGCCCCAATTCGCACACCATTCAGCCTGCCAAGTTGTGGTAGCTAATGGTCGAGTAATACCTGTGGTGTTATTTGCAATACCGATATTCAAAACATCATAGTTATCACAGGTAAAATCTGCATTGGCATCGCCTGCCCAAACACTATCTGGGTTGCAATTATTTACAAATACTTGATAACCATAAGATTGTTGCAAACAACTATCATCTTTTACGTTAAAACTTATAATATAGGGTTGCGCTCTTACATCAGCCAAACTTGGAGTCCATGTAAATGTTCCTACTTGGTTTTGGGCAGTGTTGGTTGTAAAGGTTGCACCTGCTGGAATATAAATGTCATCGATAAAAGTAGAATCGCCCACATCAGGGTCGGAACTATGTATCGTAAAGGACAAAGATGAACTTGGACATATATCAACCGATGTAATATAATTCGTAGTATTATTTATACCAGATAAACTGGGAGCAGAATTTGTAGTATTCGAACTATAAAAAAACATATAATCTCTAACTGTTGAACCTATTAAAAGGCCACTACGATATTCGTCTATTCGAAACGCAGTATTATAACCACCCATATTATTTCCGTATAAAGTGAGGTTACCATTAGCCGCATTTAATAAAGGTGCGGGTGTTGAATTAAACGGGTTGGTTACCGTATGACCTGGCAGAAAACTTAAGTTCATTGGCACTCCATTAAAACTTCCGGACATAGGAGTAATAAAATTTATATCTAACGAATCCCCATCCGAATCAATTAATGGCAAGTTCAATGTGGTTTGCGTATTGAAAAATTGAACCATATCTATAGGAGCAAAGGCCTCAACAGAATTATTAAAAGGTGTAGTTAAATTGTCAAGAGTAGCATCTACATATAGATTGCCATTTGTCGCTAGATTCGATCCAACTTGACGAGACAACCAATAAACATAAAAGTACCAATCATTGGCTACAGCAGGAAGCGTGACTGATGCGGTATACTCTCCTATTTCAAAACCGAGGAAATTAGAAGATGGACTGTTGCAGGCATTTGCAGAACAGGTATTAAAATTATAAGTACTGTTTAATGTTAGAGTCGTTGATTGCGGAGCTATAGACAAGCTGTTAGAGCGATAGTATAACGTCATGGTCGCCGGTGGAGGAATACTCATACATTGATTATACAGTCTGTAATGTATCGTATATGTATTCAAGGTATCATGCTCATACCAAATTTCAGCACCTGTACCATGCGAGGCAAAAGATGAAAAAGAATAGAGCGATGCCAGAAGAACGAATAGACCTTTTTTCATAATAACAAGAGTATATTTCATATAAAGACGTAGATTAACGACTTTGGGTTGGGTAAATTTTAAAAAAATATCATGAATCGATGATTGATAGGTAATTTTACGCTGGAATGAGTCAACAAATTTCTTGTAAAGTCGAAGGTATGACCTGCGGGAATTGTGCGCTTATAATACAAAAACACCTGGAAAAACAAGGCGCTACTAATATTATCGCTAACCCAACTACGGGTGAATTAGTTTTTACGCCAAATGAATCCAGCACAGAGCATGAAATTTTTAATGGGCTAAAAAAACTAGGCTACACTCCTCTTTCTAATGAAAAAGAAGAAAGTAACCATCATGCTCCTACCAAAAGTAAATTGTTTTTAATCATTAGCATCATTTTATGGATCCCACTTATTGCCCATATGTTTTTTACTTGGGCGCCTTTGCACAACCCGATCATTCAATTTTTACTTTGTTTACCAGTTTATATAATTTGTGCTTTACATTTTGGTAAAAGTGCCTTACGATCACTGCGCAACGGTTTACCCAATATGGATGTCTTGGTTTTTATAGGAGCTAGTGCAGCATTTTTTTATAGTATAATCGGTTGGGTTTTCTTTAAAGAAACCGTTCACGATTATCTATTTTTTGAAACTTGTGCTTCTATTGTAACATTGGTTTTATTAGGAAATTATCTTGAAGAACGAACAGTCCGATCTACGGCCTCGTCAATTACTGAGTTGATGAAGTTGCAAAAAACTACGGCTAGACTCATACTTACTGATTCAATTGGCAAAGAATCCATCAGCGAAATACCAAATACTGAAATCAAATTGGGCGATGTACTACAAGTAAATACTGGTGACCAAATTCCGACTGATGGATTATTAATTTCAGGTGAAGCTCAGATCAATGAAAGTATGATGACGGGCGAAAGTTTGCTAATTGCCAAAGAAGCCAATGATTCTCTTACGGGTGGCACCTTGATTGAAAATGGATCGCTCAGAATGAAAGCAACAGCCATAGGAAATGACACAGCCTTGTCACAGATTATTGCATTGGTGCAAAAAGCACAAAGTACAAAACCGGCTATGCAAAAACTAGCTGATAAAATCAGTGCCGTTTTTGTTCCACTCGTTTTATTGATTGCGGTAATAACATTTTTAGTCAATTACTTCTTCGCAGATATAGGCGTGACGCAAAGTATGATGCGCATGATTGCGGTTCTGGTAATTGCTTGTCCTTGTGCTATGGGTTTAGCAACTCCCGCTGCGGTCATGGTGGGAATGGGCCGCGCGGCGCGGAATGGGATTCTAGTAAAAAGCGGTGATATTTTGGAACGTTTTACAAGTCTTAAGCATATCGTTTTTGATAAAACCGGAACACTGACTTCTGGCAATCTCCAAATAGATACTTTTAGAATTTATGATAGCACGGTACCTGAAGAAGAATTTAAATCCTTGGTAGCCGGTTTAGAAAAAGAATCTTCTCACCCAATAGCCAACGGAATTGTAAAACAGTGGAATAAAAAGTTTACCCACTACGAAGAAACAGAAGAAATAAAGGGCGTAGGAATTAAAGGCAAAACCCAAGCGGGCGATTTTATAGAATTGGGTTCTTTTCGATTAGTAAAAAGATTAACTACTGAGCGACATGATCTTTTCGTTTTAAAAAATGGCAAACTCTTAGGCTGGATTGATTTCAAAGATGAAATCAGACCCGAAGCCAAAACGGTTATAAAAATGCTTAAGCAAAAAGGTTTTGAACTAAGTATTTTATCGGGAGACCGAAAAGAAAAATGCCAACAAGTAGCGAAAGAACTTGGCATAAAAAAAGTACTTTCCGAAAAGCTCCCAAAAGAAAAATTAGAAGCGATAGAAAAATTAGCTTCCGCTGGTGGTGTGGCAATGGTAGGCGATGGAATTAATGATAGTCCGGCACTTACAAAGGCTGATGTCGGAATATCGTTTGGCGAAGCCAGCCAAATTGCAATGCAAAGCGCTGATGTAGTACTGACGAAAAATTCGTTGTTAGCCCTGCCGGAAGCAATCGGTTTGGGAAAACATACTTTTTTAACGATAAAACAAAACCTATTCTGGGCATTCTTATATAATATTATAGCCATTCCAGTGGCGGCATTTGGTTTTCTTACCCCTACTTTTGGTGCAGGCGTAATGGCATTGAGCGATGTAGTGTTAATAGTAAATTCATTGCGCTTGCGCATTAAGAACGTTAGCTAAAAAACGAACAATTTCGCACTTCGGTGGTTGCGTAGTATTTTAGCACCAAGAATAAATTTAGATTAAGGGTGGCAACAGAAAAAAACATGGTAAGTTGGTTTGAAATTCCAGTGAGTAATTTCGACCGAGCGCTAAAATTCTACGAAACTATTTTTGACGTAGAATTAGAAGTTACAGAAATCCAATCGTATAAAATGGCATTCTTTCCTGCGTTTGACGGGAAAGTTAGTGGTGCCATTTGCTTCGGAGAAGGATATATTCCTTCCGGCGCAGGTTCATTATTGTACCTAAATGCCAATCCTGATTTAAACCTCGTCTTAGACCGCGCAGCCCAACACGGTGGTCGGGTCATTGTTCCCAAAACATTAATCTCTTCTGATGTAGGTTATTATGCATTTATTGTAGACACAGAGGGCAACCGAGTGGCATTGCATTCAGATAGATAAGAACCAAGCGCTGGCTTGGAAAATCCAACATGAATAACGACAGTAAACAAGCGTTCGAAGAGCGAGAAAAAAAGCGAAAGGAGAATGCCTTTGTTGATGACGGTTTGCGCCGTTGTTTTTGGGCTACCAAAGATAATCAGGAAGCCGAGTACCATGATACCGAATGGGGCGTACCCGTTCACGATGATAAAAAATTGTTTGAATTCCTATTGTTAGAAAATTTTCAAGCGGGTCTTAACTGGAAAATGATTTTACATCGTCGGACCGGCTTTCAAAAAGCATTTGATAATTTTAATTATCGAAAAATTGCCTGTTATAAAAAGGCAAAGCTAGAGGCCTTGATGCAAGATGAGAGCATTATTCGTAATAAACTAAAAATACGGTCGGCGGTTACCAATGCCCAAGCATTTATCGGAATCCGTCAAGAATTTGGAACCTTTGACCAATACATTTGGCAATTTACAGAAGGTAAAACCATTGTCAATCAATGGAAGCACCATAAAGAAATTCCCGCCCAAACCGAAATCAGCGATGCGATGAGTATGGACCTTAAAAACAGGGGCTTCAAATTCGTAGGTTCAGTAATTTGTTATGCATTTATGCAAGCCATTGGCATGGTAAACGATCATACAACAGATTGCTTTCGATACAAGAAAGTTTAGGTTTATTTATTGAAGAACTGATAGTTCTGAAGAGAAAATTTCTCATTTCACGTTTTACATTTTACATTTATCCCAATGAAATTATTAGAAAACAAAGTAGCGATTGTTACTGGAGGAAGTCGCGGAATTGGCGAAGGCATTGTAATGAAATTTGCTGAGCAAGGGTGCCATGTGGCGTTTACCTATGTAAGCGACCGAAGTGCTGAATTGGCTAGCGCAATTATTGAAAAATGTGAAGCCCTAGGTGTAAAAGCCAAAGGCTATAAAAGTAATGCTGGCGACATGGCAGACTGCGAAGCGTTGGTAAAAAATGTGCAAGCTGATTTTGAAAAAATAGATATCCTAGTGAATAACGCGGGTATATCAAAAGATAATTTGTTAATGCGCATGACTGAAGAGCAATGGGATGATGTAATGGCTATTAATTTGAAAAGTGTTTTTAATATGACCAAGCAAGTAATGCGCCCCATGATGAAAGCGCGCAATGGTGCGATTATTAATATGAGTTCAGTAATCGGTATGATGGGCAATGCGGGTCAAAGTTCGTATGCAGCCAGTAAGGCCGGTGTGATAGGATTTACAAAAAGTATTGCCAAAGAGCTCGGCAGTAGGAATGTACGTTGTAATGCGATTGCTCCTGGCTTTGTAGAAACTGATATGACTTCTTACCTAAAAGATGGCGAAGGTGCAGACAAATACAAAGAAGCCATCCCATTAAATAGGTTTGGCCAAGCGGAAGACATCGCAAATGTCTGTGTGTTTTTGGGAAGTGATATGGCCAATTATATTACGGGAGATACTATTAATGTTAGCGGTGGCTTACTAATTTAAAAATATGATACGAGGAGGAATCTTAGGCTTGACAATTCTTATCGCTCTCTACATTTCATGGCTAATGCATCAAAAGCATAAAAAAAGAAGAGGAAAATATCTAAGAAATAAGAACCTGCTAAACAGAAATCCTGAGAAGGATAACGTAAAATAAAAAAGACCTGTTGAAAAATCAACAGGTCTTTTACTTAAATATTTTATACTACTTTGTAAATATCAATCGCGTAATAAAAATCCCTTTCCCATCATTACTTCCTGCATTGCTTTCTACTCCACTGGTCACAAATTTTAATTGCCAACCTTCGGCCGCTAATTTGTTTATTTTAGAAGCAATTAAAGCATCATTACTAGCTATATTTTGGAAATTGATGCCCACGCCACTATAAAAGTTTAATAATTTAGTTTCATCAAAGCGTTCAATCTTGGCGTCTCCACGTCTTATGTTTCGCATTTTACTTCTCTTGCCGTCCGTTCGTTCGGTTGTAAATGCATCCACATCCATAGGTGTTTTTTGCTCTACCATTCTTGAACGACCTACTCCACCAGGGACAATCGATTCAACAACAGTTACAACTTTATAATTATCACTTTGAGCCTGCATATCAAATGCTAAAGCACAACACACTAATAAGGCTAACATCATTTTTTTCATAGTTTATATTTTTTTAGTTTTTACGAATGTACTTATTGACGCTTTACTTTTATAAGAGTTTAATGGCATCATAATTTTTTTTAAATTAGTTTATCTTCGAAAAAATGTTTGATAAGAAAACGCGCTTATTCTTAGTCCTAGGAGGATTTTTTATTGCCAACGCGCTTATTGCTGAAATGATTGGCGGTAAAATATTTTCACTTGAAGCAACTCTAGGTTTTGAACCTATTTATTTCTCACTTTTTGGAGAAGACCAACTAAGCTTCAACCTCACAGCAGGCGTTTTATTATGGCCAGTCGTTTTTATCATGACCGATATCATCAATGAATATTATGGCATGAAAGGTGTGAAGTTTCTATCCTATCTAACAGTCGGACTTATTTCTTTTGCCTTTATTGTTATTTATGGAGCCATACAATTGGTACCTGCCGAATGGTGGATCGCTAGTTTCGTCGACCATGGAGTCCCGAATGCACAACTAGCATTTGGCACTATTATGGGACAAGGACTCTGGATAATAATTGGAAGCCTGGTAGCTTTTTTGGTCGGACAATTACTAGATGTATTTGTATTTCATAAAATTAAAAAAGCCACTGGCGACAAAATGGTTTGGTTACGCGCCACAGGTTCTACTTTAATTTCTCAAGGTGTAGATAGTTTTATAGTCTTATTCATTGCTTTTTACCTAGGACAAAATTGGACATTTGCTCAGGTTTTTGCCATCGCTAGTGTTAATTACATTTACAAGTTTGTGGTAGCTGTAGGCCTAACTCCTCTTATTTATCTTGCACATAACGCAATTGATGGGTATCTTGGACTCAACGAAGCCGAAGCTCTTAAAACAAAAGCTATGAATAATGCATTATGATTTGTAAATCATGTAAAAATAAAGCTGAAGGTAAATTCTGCTCAAACTGTGGACAGAAAACCAATACGCATAGATTATCATTCAAACATTTTGTTGAACATGATTTAATTCATGGCGTGCTTCATTTAGATAGAGGTTTAATCTTTACAATGAAAGAAATTATTATAAACCCAACTAAAGTGGCGGTAAATTATATACAAGGCAAGCGCAAACCATATTACAACTTTTTCTATTTGCTATTGCTTATTTCCGGAGTATTCTTATTATTCTCTTCTTCAATAGAAAACTTAGTAGGAGACCCTGACCAACAATTACAAACTCAATTAAAAAACATTAAGGTTTATCTTTTCATCTATATTCCTTTTTATGCTTTAGCAAGTTTTTTATTACTAAAAAAAATAGAATACAATTTTATAGAGCACTGTATTATCGCTGTAGTCGTAACCTTAGCAATTTGCTGCTTTAACCTTTTTGGCATTGGTTTAATAGCATTAATTCTGTACATTAACCCTTCTTGGAGTTTAATAATATCAATCATCGGAATTCTATATTCTGTTGTCATGATAGCATACCCAATTTGGATATATTATACTATTGGAAAAAATCATTACCCATTTTGGAACTTGCTCTTACGTATCTTTGGAATAATTGTAATCGCTCAAACTTTAATTGCTGCTATCATTAAAGCAATGACTTTACCTAAGATTTAAATTATTTACTCTAAGCATCCTTACCTTTGCCCGCATGAACGAAAACGGCTACGTAACTTACTCCATTGAAAATAAAATTGCAACCGTAGAATTTGGTCATCCAGCCAGTAATTCTTTGCCCGGTAATATCTTAAACGAATTGGCCAATATTATAAGCTCAATGGGTAAAGAAGACGCTGTGAATGTAATTGTGTTGCGCAGTGCGGGCGAACGTGCTTTTTGTGCCGGTGCCAGTTTTGATGAGCTCATTGCCATTCAAGATGAAAAAGAAGGTCTTGATTTTTTCTCAGGCTTTGCCAATGTAATAAACGCAATGCGTAGTTGTGGCAAAATAATAATTGGTCGCGTACAAGGAAAAGCTGTTGGAGGCGGCGTAGGTGTTGCCAGTAGTTGTGATTATTGTTTGGCTACAAAATTTTCTTCAGTAAAACTTTCAGAGCTCGCCATTGGGATTGGACCTTTTGTGGTAGGTCCGGCTGTAGAAAGAAAAACAGGCACTGCCGCTTTTTCACAATTGGCATTAGATGCCACTACTTGGTACGATGCAACATGGGCCAAGACAAATGGTATTTATGCCGAAGTATTAGACGATGCTACTGCGCTTGATGAGGCCGTAAACAAATTGGCGAATACATTGGCCAATTCTAATCCCGAAGCGCTAAGTATGCTAAAAGATATTTTCTGGCAAGGAACCGACCATTGGTCTACCTTGTTATATGAACGCGCTCAAACCAGTGGCACTTTGGTATTAAGCGAATTTACGCGTGATGCCATAAACAAGTTTAAGGGGAAATAGAAGCACATTTTAGCTTTTAACTTCAATTGACAAAATCATCTCAATTCTTCACTTTTTAAGAATAAAAACGACTACTCTAATTTGAATTTTTCTGGTTTATTGGGTGCTTGTTTTACAAACTGAAATCTGATTAACATACGTTAAAAAAGGTAATTTATTCTAAAGGATGCATTATTCATCCTACCTTTTGTTTTCATTAAATCTCCCAAAACATGAAAAATTTTAAGAAATCCAACCAATCCATACAATGGATAAGTCTTGTATTTACTGGATTAATTTTGTCGAGCATACTTTTTTACAGTTGTAAAAAAGAAGGATCCATCGTTACTCCTATCACCAAAAATTCTACGGAATTTCAACTCAGTGAAAATGTATCGGCCAGTATTGCAGGAACTGTTGTGCAAGAAAATGGCAACCCAGCAAAAAACGTTATGGTAAGAATCGGCGTGTACTCCACCACAACAAATGATAAAGGTGAGTTCCTTTTTGAAAGCATAACTGCACCAAAAAATCATGCGCATATCATAGTTCAAGCGGAAGGTTATTTTGACGGACACCGAACCTTGCGTCTGGCAGAAAATGCTACCGAGTTCACCAAAATTAAATTATTGAAAAAAGAACTTACAAAATCTTTCAAAAGCCAAGATGGAAGTATTGTAAATTTAAAAGACGGTGGTAAAATCGTTTTTGAAGCCAATAGTATAATAAATGAACAAACAGGAGCAATGTACAATGGCAATGTAAATGTCTATGCAAAATGGATAGATCCTACCAGCGAAGATTTAGATGAAACGACACCAGGATGCCTGCGAGGTATCACGGCAGCCAATAACGAAGAAGGACTGCTGACCATGGGAATGTTTGCAGTTGAGTTACAAGGAGCCAATGGCGAAGACCTACAAATTAAGTCAGGTAATACTGCTGAACTGCGTTTCCCGATACCGAATGAGTTAATGGCTGATGCAAATGAAACAATTCCTTCTTGGTCATTGGACGAAAATATTGGTTTATGGGTAGAAGAAGGCACACTGACTAAATATGGCAATGAATATGTAGGTGATGTGACGCACTTTTCATTTTGGAATGCTGATATCCCAACCATTGTAAACTTTAGTGTTGAATTTCAAGAGCAAGGAACTAATGCTCCATTGCAAGGTTATCGTGTTAAACTAATACGTCAATCGAATAATTTGTATAGCTATGGCTTCACTAACTCTTTAGGCCAAGCCAATGGAGGCATAGTACCAAACGAAAATTATACAATGGAGTTGACTCAACTTTGCGCTGGATCTCAGCAGTTAATCAATACGACAAACTTTAGTGTTGGTGCAGGCTCCTTGAATATGGGTGTAATACATGTGGCTTTATCTGGCAACTCTTCCGCAGACGTAACTGGAACTTTATTAGATGGCAATAATATGCCGTTGGGCAATAATTCAGTATCTATAAAAGTTGCAGGATTCTCGGGATATCCAAACGTAATTAAAACTGATGCGCAAGGTAATTTCACTTACAGTACACCAATTTGTACTCAAAGTATGGACTTAGAAATTATTGGTTATGATTCAATTGGACTTATGAATTCAGGAGCTAAAATATTTACTGTTACTCCAGGGCAACAAAATATTGGGAATCTATTAGCGAATGCTGAGCATAGTGAATATGTAAAAATTACATCCTTAAATTGGGGCATAACCACACATAATATAATTGCAGAGCCGCAAGCAAATTTCAATTGTTATAAAAGCCTCAACCGCACATCGTTTAATTGTTTCTCTCGAATTCCCGCGCAAAACTGGTCTTGCAACTTACAAGTAGACGGAGGGCAAAATTTAGGAGGTCATAATCTACGATCTTATTATGATCGATTAGGCAATATAAATACAGTGGGTTGGACATTGGACGCACCGGTTTCGCTTAGTATCAAAGAATTCTCTTCAGTAAAAGGTGAGTTTATTACAGCAGCGGTGACCGCCCGTTTTTTGAGTCCTAATCAAATGAACACGCGTTCTGTATTTATGAGAATGAGACGAGATAACTAATAAATATAAATCCTACTATAAAAAAGAAAGCCTCATTTAAATTGAGGCTTTCTTTTATTTATAACTTTCCAACCATCTTTTTAGGGTCAACCCATTCATCAAACTCTTCTGATGTTAAGTAACCCAATGCAATAGCGGATTCTTTTAAAGTCGTATTCTCCTCATGTGCTTTGCCGGCAATTTCTGCGGCTTTATAATATCCAATTTTTGTGTTTAATGCCGTTACTAGCATCAAGCTATTATCTAAATGCTTTTTGATATTGTCCGTGATAGGCTCAATTCCTTCTGCACAATTATCATTGAAACTCATACAACCATCTCCAATTAAACGTGCTGAATTTAAAAAATTATGAATCATCATCGGCTTAAAAACATTCAATTCAAAATGTCCGTTACTCCCCCCAACATTAATCGCTACATCGTTTCCTAAAATTTGTGCCGCTATCATAGTCAGCGCTTCACATTGCGTAGGATTTACTTTTCCTGGCATTATACTAGATCCCGGTTCGTTAGCCGGAATACTAATTTCGCCAATACCACTTCTGGGTCCTGAGGCAAGCATACGAATATCATTTGCAATTTTCATTAATGACACCGCTATTGTTTTAAGCGCTCCATGCGCTTCCACAATTGCATCATGAGCGGCTAAGGCTTCAAATTTATTCTCTGCTGTTCGGAATGGAATACCCGTTAAATCGGCAATATGTTTGGCTACATTTTCACTGTAATTATCGGGTGTATTAATACCTGTTCCGACGGCTGTTCCGCCTAGGGCCAATTCTGATAAATGATCTAAGGTATTATGTATTGCTTTTAATCCATGATTTAATTGTGAGACATAACCACTAAACTCTTGCCCAACAGTCAATGGCGTTGCATCCATAAAATGCGTTCGACCAATTTTTACAACCTCCCAAAATTCTTTTGATTTCTTATCCAACGTATCTCGTAATTTTTCGATACCCGGAATTGTAATTTCTAATAACATTTTATACGCCGCTATATGCATAGCAGTAGGAAACGTATCATTACTAGATTGACTTTTATTTACATCATCGTTTGGGTGAATGAACTTTTCTTTATCCGAAAGGCTGCCACCATTATTTACATGAGCTTTAAAGGCTATCACCTCATTGCAGTTCATGTTGCTCTGTGTTCCACTTCCTGTTTGCCAAACAACTAAAGGAAATTCATTATCCAATTCGCCATTCAATATTTCATCACACACTTTCCCTATGGCATCGCACTTGTCTTGCGGCAAAACACCCGCCTTACAATTGGTTAGAGCAGCTGCTTTTTTCAAGTAAGCAAACGCTCTAATAATTTCTATTGGCATTTTATTGGTAGCTACTGCAATTTTAAAATTTTCAGTAGAGCGCTGTGTTTGTGCGCCGTAGAGAGCATTTTCTGGCACTTTTACTTCTCCTATTGTATCTTTTTCTATGCGAAAACTCATGATGTAAATTTTGCGCGAAGTTACAACTGGAATTAGGCTTAACAAATTGACCGTTTATTAAAAAACATAAAAGCTTTTAAAAAATCAGATAATTAATCAGAATACTGCCCTAACTTAGTAATTGATTTTAAACCCCATATTATGAAAAAAATTGTACTCTTCGTTTTAATATTCTCTTCTTATCAGTTATCAGCGCAAAGCATCTGGTCTAGTTCAAATAAGATAGTCAACACCCCTTTTGGAGCAATTGATTCTATTGATTTCTCAAATTTTTTCAGGCTTGAATTCAATAATTATTCCCCTGGACCTATCAATGACAGCTTCTATACTCAAGAAATGAAAATCAATTTTATGGTTCAAGGAGACTCCTTATACTTAGTAGATACAGGTAAATTAACATCAATACCAACGCAATTTTTCACAAAGCAAATCTCTAATGACTCTATTCATATTGCTTTGGATACAATTCCTGAGTACTCCGACCCAGATGCCTATGGCGATGAGAAGAACCTACTTATGATTCCTAACGGCACTTTGAATCCACCATTTAATTTTCAATCCTTTGAAACAAAATTAAATCTTGGGCACATTAGCAATACAACTAATAATTACTTTAGATACAAGAGCATCTGGTATCACATAACATCAACTAGTGCAAATAGTGTCCAATATTATCCCAATTGGACTTCTAGCAATTTACTAGAAGATACAACTATTTCAATCACTAATACTCAATTTACAATAAGAATAGAGAATGATAAAATTGTTTTCTACCATGCGGCAAATGCTCCTTATAACATCTATAATTTAAATAAAACAGCTCTTAACAATGATAGTTTATACATAGAACTCTACCCAAGCAGGAATTATTTCTACAATATTCCTTTAGCAAAAAAAACCAGAAACATTCAATGGTATTCTCCGCGATTTGAGGTAGCAAGTTGTAATGAATTTACTGATACATTGAGCGTAGGCTATTATTATGAAAGAATCGCTTACGAAAGAAAACAATTTTTTGATTGGGTCACAATCATTAAGGATACTGTAAATAATACAATTTCCTATTCACCATCAATACTCTCTGGAAACTTAACATTTGCGCTACCTATATCAGAATTACAACTTCAAGTAAAGAATACAGTAAATAGTAATGAAGTAAATTGGACTACAATTGGTGAAGAAAACGTTGAATATTTTGAAGTAGAAAAAAGTACTAGTGGAACGAACTTCTCATCGATATACACAACACCAGCTGTGGGAGGAGTAAATCAAACGAACTATTCATTTATTGATAAGGACATAAATGAAATAAATTATTACCGCATCAAAGCTGTAGACAAAGATGGCCAAAAAAGTTACAGCAACACGGTTATAATTAAGAATGCAAAAGAATATCAAGAAATTTCAATCTCCCCTAACCCTACGAATGGCATAGTAAATATTACTGGAATTGAAAAGGAAGACTATAAGTATAAAGTAAGTACTTTGGATGGCAGGATTTTAATTAAAGATAATTTCTTAGTCCCAGGCGGAGATGCACAATTAGATATAAGCTCCTTAGTAAGAGGTATGTACATCATTTCACTTTACAACTTAGATTCCGGAGTAATTACTTCAAAGAAAATAATGAAAGATTAATGACTATGCAAAAGCAAAGTCATAGTAGCTAGCAATACTCCGACTAGTACTACGGCAATTTTATGCTTACTCATTTCATGATGCTTAGTACCACTTTCAAAAAGTATAGTAGTAGATATATGTATAAAGGCTCCTATCACTACAGGAATTAAAAAAGCGACGGCATCTTCTACAAATACATAGTTCATAGTATGGCCAAAGTAATTTGCCAGTACAGCTGCTAGTGGAGAAACAGCCGCAAAAAGAATAACCCAAAGCCATTTAGATTTATTGTTACTTATCAATAGTAAACTACCCAATGTAAATGCCTCAGGAATTTTATGCGCAGCTACTCCAAAGAAAACAGTAGAGGTTGTGTGCGCATCATTATAATCAAACCCTAATGGCAAGCCTTCCAAAAAAGCATGTATGCTTAAACCAATTAATATTGCCCAAAGACTTTTAGAATGTTCATGCCCATCATGACAATGCAAATGACCATGCTCTACACCATGTGTAAGCCGTTGTAACAAAAACTGAAATAAGAATCCGGCAAAAATAAACCCACCTGCTTGCGGGCCTATCTCCACAAAACTTTCAGGTAAAATATGAAGCAGTGTAATTCCTAATAAAAAAGAACCCGAAAAAGCAAGTAACAATTGTAAGTGCTTCTCAGTTATCTTCTTAAAATAAAAAGGCAATAGACCAGCGCCAAGTGTAATTAAAAACAATAAAATGAAATAAAAGTTCATATGTTATTGTCAACAAATGTAAACCTTCAAGAATTTTAAATTCTCAAATCTCAATTTTTAATTGGTTGAAAAGGCACATATTTCTGAAAAATAAAACTGACCAAACCGGCACTGAGGAATCCAACAACAACCCCACCTAAAATATCAAGTGGATAATGCACGCCAACATAAACTTGAGCCACCACTACGAGTAAAGCCCAACAAAATGCTGGAATCTTAACCCAATTATAAAATCGTCCTAAGGTGAAAATGATAAAAAAACTTACGCCAAAATGATTGCTAGAATGGGATGACGGAAAACTCTTTCCAGGGCCACAGTGCACTACAGCATGAATAAATTCTTGTAAACCAGGGTCATTACAAGGACGTAAACGACCGAAATATGGCTTAAAAATACTAGCAGAAGAAAAATCAGTGAGCCCAAAAACAACCAAAAGTGCCAGCACCCAAACTAATCCATTTCGACCAAATTTCTTCACAGAAAAATATAAAAGAAAAGCATAGACTGGAATCCAGAATTTAGGATTTCGGAACCACGGCATTATAGTATCCATTATAGAATTAGAACATCCATCATGAAACGCCAGAAAAAGACTTTGATCCCAATCTAATATTTGCTCTAGCAAACTCATTTTTTTCTAAACAATAAAATTAACCTAGGTGAATCATTCTCGGAATACTCATTAAGGTCATAATCGCCGAACACCTTTTCCAGCTCC
Organism: uncultured Chitinophagaceae bacterium; assembly: GCA_964389575.1. Lineage (GTDB taxonomy): Bacteria > Bacteroidota > Bacteroidia > Chitinophagales > Chitinophagaceae > JAGNRR01. Next base: position 7,472 of record CAYMFF010000038.1, on the reverse strand, counting down.
ATACCTAAGGGATTAAAATAACGAACGAAGTCTTCTCGAGTCAAGGATTGCAACGATTCTTGAAAGCGCATACATTTATCTTCATCGCAAACTGTAATATTCTTTACATAACGACCATCTTCAAACTTTCTTTCTATATCAAAATGAAGAGCGTCACGCTCTTGCTCTTCTTCTTGATTAGCTTCTATATTGCGCAGTGCATGGGCTTTGTTTACAAAATCAATTAGGAGCAATCCGCCTTCTTTTACATTATCAGTCATAGATTGGGCCGCACGCTCATTATCTTCTTCTGTTTGGAAATACCCAAAACTCGTGAAGAAATTAAAGGCTACATCAAATTCATTTTTCCGAAAAGGCTCTCGCATATCTTGAACAAAGAACTCCAAATTTTCATTCTTTATCTTATTAGCTTCCGAAATACTGTTCGGACTTAAGTCAGTGCCAATAACGTCATACCCTTTTTCAGAAATCGCTTTGGCATGACGGCCTTTTCCACAGGCGATGTCTAGGACTTTACTTCCAGCAGGTAGCTGTAAGAAATCCAGCACATTTGATATAAAACGATGCGCTTCGCTTTCATCTCTATTATTATACAACTTGTGATAATACTCTGTATCAAACCAAGTTGCGAACCAATTTTTCATACCACGCAAAGGTCTTGCCCTCTTAGGTAAATTCCAATTAAAAATTCCGAATCTCATTCAATGAACAATTTTAGATTTTATTTCTTAGAATTTGACAATTGACAGTTGAATACAGACATTTGCGACTTATGAGCTTAATAAAATCTATTTCAGGAATCAGAGGAACGATTGGTGGCAAACCCGATACTGGCTTAACACCAGTTGATATTGTAAAATACACATCGGCTTATGCCACTTTGGTAAAAGAGAAAGGACATAACAAAGTGGTGATTGGACGTGACGGTCGCATAAGCGGACCCATAGTAGAAAGCCTTGTGATTGCTACTTTACAATCAATGGGAATAAAAGTTATTAATCTTGGATTGAGCACCACACCCACCGTAGAAATGGCCGTGAAATATGCGCAAGCTGGAGGAGGAATTATTCTGACGGCAAGTCACAACCCTAAGCAATGGAATGCGTTGAAATTATTAGACGAAACAGGTGAATTTATTTCGGCAGAAGTAGGTCAAAAAGTGCTAGACTTAGGCGATGCTAATGATTTTACGTTTAGTGATGTAGATAATTTAGGAACTGTAGAAATAAATACGGATTACAAACAGCGACACTTTGACGATATTTTGGCGCATGAATTAGTTGACAAAGAGGCTATTGCAAAAAAAGGATTCAAAGTGGTGGTTGATGGCATTAATAGTAGCGGCGCAGAATATGTTCCTGATTTATTAAAACAATTAGGGGTTACGGATATTATCGTTTTAAACGAAGAAATGAATGGTGACTTTGCGCACAACCCCGAACCACTGCCCGCACATTTAACGGAAATGACGGATATCATAAAAAAGGAAGGTGCTGATTTAGGAATCGTAGTTGACCCAGATGTAGATCGTTTGGCTTTTGTAAATGAAGACGGCACTATGTTTGGTGAAGAATATACCTTGGTAGCAGTGGCAGATTATATGCTAGCTCATAAAAAAGGTACAAAGGACTCCACTAGAAGCAATTCTGTTTCTAACCTTTCTTCAACCCGAGCTTTGCGCGATGTCACGGAAAAACATGGCGGCCAATATTTTGCCTCTGCCGTTGGTGAGGTGAACGTGGTCAATATGATGAAGGCAAATAATGCTGTTATCGGTGGTGAAGGAAACGGCGGTATTATCGTACCTGAATTACACTATGGTCGCGATGCATTGATTGGTATTGCATTGTTCCTGTCTCACTTGGCAAAATTTGATGGCACTATGTCAGCACTACGGACTAGTTATCCCAATTATTTCATTTCAAAAAACAAAATAGAACTTACGCCTGACATTGATGTAGATAATATCCTAGTTCAAATGGCAGATAAGTATAAAGATGAAAATGTAAATACGATTGATGGTGTAAAAATTGACTTTGCAGAAGAGTGGGTTCACTTGCGTAAATCAAATACAGAGCCTATCATTCGGATTTATTCTGAAAGTGCTAGCGAAGAAAAAGCAAATGCACTTGCCGAGAAGATTATGGGAGAGATTAAGGCGTTGTAAGAAATCCGACAGTTTTTTTATTTTAAAAGCCAATTTTATTTTTAAAATAATGACGGCAAATCGGCTTGACTTTTATGAACTAAAGTTTCAAAAAATAATTTGAACCTTTTTAATCGAACAGTACTAAAATTCTAATCCTTGAAGCGAGTCTAAAAGGAACAGTTCGGTTAACTATATAAGTTGTAAATTTGTACAACGCTCATGCCCTTTGAAGCTATACTAAAAATAATTTTTGAATCTGGTCTAGAATCATTTAATAGCGCGGATTATAAAAAATTGGATGAATTAATTCTGCCGTATGCTGAATTAATCTCGCCGGAAGTCAATTTGCCAAAAATTCAAGCGCCGGCTGTTCATTTAAAAGGTTTTGATGAAATAATCGCCTATTGGAGCGCTGTAAATGCCAACTATGAAAACAGAATTACGCGTCATGAATATCTCGAACTTGGTAAGATATCTCGCGTACGGTGCCATTATGAGAAAGTAGAAATGGTTATTGATTCTGAAATTCATTTTGATAATTATGCTAAAATATCCAAAATTATAAATCGCCTTGTGGAAGATAAAACTAGTTAGGATGGTCTAAAAAAATTTACATGAAAAAAATTATTTTCTTATTATTTATTTCGTCCAACGTTTTTGCTCAAAATATTTTAATCTCCGAAACGGACAATCCAAAAGAAGCTTGTATAAAAATTAATCCGAAAAAATTAAACCAGGTAATTGCCGGCAGCGTGATGAATGGTTTTCATATCAGTAATGATACTGGGCGCACATGGAGCAGTCTAAAAATGAAAAGTAAGTATAATGTTTGGGGTGATCCTGTGGTGGATATTGATGCCAATGGCAAATTCTATTTTTTTCATTTAAGCTATCCAAAAAAAGGGTATTACATAGATCGAATTGTTTTACAAACTTCTGAAGATGAAGGTAAAACCTGGACCGACGGCATAGGCATTGGATATTATCCACCCAAACAACAAGACAAACAATGGTGTTTTATCAATCCTCGAAACCGAGATATGTATCTCAGCTGGACTCAGTTTGATAAATATAATAGTAAAAAACCCAAAGACGAATCCAATATTCTTTTCTCAAAAAGTAATGACGCTGGCGTTACTTGGTCTTCACCGGTAAAAGTAAACGTAAGCCCAGGTGACTGCAGAGATGACGATAAGACAGTAGAAGGTGCCATGACCGAAGTGGGAAGCGATGGTACCATTTATTGTTGTTGGGCAGGTAGAAAAGGCCTTTACTTTAATACATCTAATAATAATGGAGCTAGCTGGAGCAAAAAAGAAAACATAATAGAAAAACAAAAAGGGGGTTGGAGTATTAATATTCCCGGACTGGATAGAGCGAATGGATTTCCAATTTTAAAAGTAGATCGAAGTACATCAATTTTTAATAATACAATTTATGTAGCTTTTGCAGATCAACGAAATGGGAAAAAGAATACGGATATATTTCTGATTAGCTCTAAAGATGGCGGAAATACTTGGAGTAAAGCCCGAAGAGTCAATCAAGATGATAGCCAACGACACCAGTTTGGTATGTGGTTTGATATTGATCAAAGCACAGGCATTTTATACTTCTTGTATTATGACCGTCGCTATACCAAGGGCAATGCAACCGATGTTTATCTGGCCTACTCCACCGATGGTGGTCAGAATTTCAAAGAGAAAAAAATTAATACGAAAACCTTTACACCGGACGGCAAAAAATTCTTTGGAGATTATAATGGCTTGTCGGTAGAACAAGGTATCATTCGTCCTATATGGACGCAATATGATAGAGGCGCCTTTAGCATTTGGACTGATTTATTAAATTACAAAGACCTGCCCTAAATCTATTCTAGCCTAAAATTTGCTTAGCTGAAGGGCAAAGTCTATTTTTATAACCTTAATCGCAAACCAACAATAGATATGTGGAAGAATATCGCTTTTATAATATTAGCCGTTTTTATGTGCCATCAGTCTGAGGCGCAGATTTCGAGAGGCTATATGAAACGCAAATATTCCCAAGTGGGAGCTTACGGTGGCTTTGGTTACTATGGAAATGCCCATTATGCTTTTGGGACTAACATTCAATATACAGTAGCCATTGGACGAAAAAAACAACATTTTTGCGTTGGTGGAGGCTTGCGGTTTCAATCATTTTTCACCAAGGATCGATTTTACTCAACCTCTAGTGTTGAACTCGCAGCATTAAACCGTGGAGGTGCCGATTCTTTATTTTTTACCAAAATCCAAAACAATACACTCAATGCATTTTTAACCTTACAATTTCATATAAAACCCGGTGTTGATATTTATATCAATACTGACATTGGTGGTATCAACTTTGGTGACAGACGAACGGGTGCTTATGTTTCGTATGAAAATAATCCTGATTTCAATACCAGCAATCCAAACTTTCCAGTTGATTACGGAACTGAGCCTTATGCGTTTAACTTGAATTTATACAATCAGAGTTATGGAACAGTCATGTCAGAGATTTATGGTTCGTTTAAAATCAATGAACTCGTTGGCTGGCGATTGGGTGTTCAAAACTACCGCAATGAATACGTTACCAATATTGAAGTTCCTTTTAATGGTAAGCGCTTCTCTCAGTCAAATTGGATGGCGACATTAGGTTTAACTTTTGATTTGCGGCAGCACAAAATGATTTACGACGAGATGCGCTAATCGCTAATCATCAAATACATTACAATATTTCATAGGCGCAGAGATTAAGCTATCTTTGCGCCTAAATTTTTTAAATCATGTATCGTACACATACTTGTGGAGAGCTTAGAGCTGAAAATGTAGGGACAGAGGTAACCTTAAGTGGTTGGATAAAAACAGTAAGAAAGTTTGGAAGCATTACGTTTGTAGACCTGCGAGACCGCTATGGCATTACGCAGCTTTCTTTCTATGAAGAATTGACAAAGCAATTGGATACGAGTCCTTTAGGACGAGAATTTGTAATTCAGGTAAAAGGAAACGTAATCGAACGTGAAAATAAAAATCCTGATTTACCAACGGGTGATATAGAAATAGATGTAAAATCATTTGAGGTTTTAAATGCATCGGAAGTTCCTCCTTTTACCATAGAAGACGAAACCGATGGTGGCGATGAACTTCGGATGAAATATCGATATCTTGATTTACGAAGAGATACGAATCGTAAAAAACTAACACTTCGATACGAAATTAGCCGAGCACTGAGAAACTTTATGCACGAGCAAGGTTTTCTTGAAATAGAAACACCGTTCCTTATAAAAAGTACTCCAGAAGGTGCCAGAGATTTTGTAGTGCCTAGTCGTATGCACGAAAATCAATTCTATGCCCTACCCCAATCGCCACAATTATTTAAGCAATTGCTTATGGTGGGAGGTTATGATAAATATTATCAGATGGTAAAATGCTTTAGAGATGAAGATTTACGGGCTGATCGTCAGCCAGAGTTTACACAACTAGATTGTGAAATGAGTTTTGTAGACCAAGAAGATGTATTGACGCTTTTCGAAGAACTGTATAAGCATATTTTGAAAGAAACAAAAGGTATTGAAGATTCCGAACCATTACAAAGAATGCCATTTAGTGAAGCTATGGAGCGCTACGGAAATGACAAACCGGACATTCGTTTTGGGCTAGAATTAAACACCTTAAACTACGGAGTTGGAAAAGAAAGTAGCGGTTTTAACGTATTTGATAATTCAGAATTAGTAGTAGCCATAGCCGCACCAGGCTGTGCTTCTTACACGCGTAAACAATTAGATGCTCTTACGGATTGGGTTCGTCGTCCGCAGATAGGAATGAACGGATTAATTTACATTAAGTGTAATGAAGATGGTAGCTATAAAAGTAGCGTAGACAAATTCTTTGATCAAGATAAACTAAAAGCTATGGCAGAGCAATGTAACGCCAAAGCGGGTGATTTAGTATTGATACTTTGTGGAGCCGATACGCTTACAAGAAAAGCAATGAGCGAATTACGTTTGCATATGGGTGACACCTTGGGCATGCGAAACCCTCAGGAATTTAAAGCTTTATGGGTAACCGATTTTCCATTATTTGAACATGACGAAGAAAATGATCATTGGGTGGCACGTCATCATCCGTTTACCTCACCCAAACCTGAGCATACCAATTGGCTAGGCGACAAAGAGAAATATGGTGAAATCTTGGCCAATGCATATGACCTTGTTTTAAACGGAAACGAAATAGGTGGAGGCTCTATACGTATTCACAAAAAAGATTTACAGCAACAAATGTTCGCAGCCTTAGGTATGGATGAGCAAGAAGCGGACGAGAAATTTGGATTCTTACTATCTGCCTTTGAATATGGAACACCTCCACACGGCGGTATGGCTTGGGGATTTGATAGACTATGTTCTATAATTGGCGGTAGCGAAAGTATAAGAGACTTTATAGCATTCCCTAAGAATAACGCTGGCCGTGATGTAATGCTCAATGCTCCAGCAGAAATTGATGCGAAGCAAAGAGAAGAATTAGGACTGAAGTAATAAGCTCCTATGAAAACGTTCATTTTTGATTTTGATTCGACTATTTTCCCTGGAGAAACTTTGGATGAAATAATTCAGCATAGTTTAAAAGGAGATGTTCAAGCAACAGAAAAGAGTTTGGAAATTACAAACATTTGCAACTTGGGGATGTCGGGAACTATCGGCATGGAAGAATCCTTAAATAGGAGATTAGAGATTGCAGCTCCAACCAAAGAAAATATTACACAATATGTAAGGGATAATAAAGATCGCATTGAAACCGACATGAAAAATCTTCTCTTACTTATTCAAGAAAAAGGACATCAGTTGTTTGTGGTTTCAGGAGGTTTTGAAGAATGGATTAAACCCTTATTAAAAGGAATTGTACCTGCTGAAAATATCCATGCCAATCAGATAAAGAATACTGAACGGCCTATGCTATTTGAGAACATAGCCCGTCGAGATAAAGAATCCATTATAAACCAACTGCTTGAAAAAAGAATAAAACCAAACAGCCCAATAGTAATCATTGGTGATGGTGCTACAGACTTTAGCGTGTTTGCCAGCGGTTTGGCGCAACAGTTCGTTGGAACTTTTTTTTATACAGGACTTGAAGCCAGAGAAAAGATAATAGAAAAAGCATTAGATTCTAATCAGGTTATTTTTAGTGAGCTAGATAAATTTATGGCGTATATGCAGGAAAAGTTTATGAATTGAGCAAAGAGAAAGGCCTGCTACAGCAGGCCTTTCTCACTTGATTCTTAAAATAAAAACTGACTACTCATCATCATCGTCAGAAGCGTCATCCTCACCTGC
>CAYMFF010000037.1:18545-29148 GCA_964389575.1 uncultured Chitinophagaceae bacterium | reverse complement strand
GGCGCCGGATAGGGATCAATTCCTAATTCGCGCAAGGCACCTAACTTCTCTCTTCTTATAAGCTCTTGCTCTGATAATTGCATAGTCGTGCAAAGATGTAGTGAAATTGGGAATGTTGAATGATGAATGATGAATTTCTTCAACATATCTTTAGTGTAACGTATGGAAATTGAATATATCGAAAAACTATATGCCAATAAAACTATTGCCGAATTGCATGACATCGCGACCTACAAGGTTCGGGGACTTCGCCCGGAAGCTATCAATATTTTAAAAGAAGAAATCCGTAAACGCGGAATGGATGAAAAATTATTATTGGCAATCGACAGTCAATCTAGGACCTTAACCGACGAAGAATTCGCTAGTCATGCACAACGAATTAAAAACACAGCCTGTACAAATTGTAAAAGAAAAAACGGACAACTAATGGGAGGCTATATAACTAAAGTACGCGGATTGATTCTTTTCTCATTTTACGAAAAAACTCCAAAAATTTTATGTGCCACGTGCCTGATGGAAAAACAACGAAAGGCTTGGTACCTTAATCTTGTGTTTGGCTGGTGGGCAATTACTTGGAATATTGTGAGGAATATTGGTGCCATTCTTAAACCACTTTTTGATAATGACGAAAAGCGACATCGAGATTCTACAGGAATTATTATACGTTTTATAGAGGAAAACGTTGCTAACATTGAACTAAATAGAACCGAATCAGAACTTGAGGCATTTATTAAACATTGGAATCGTGACGATTTGTAGAATTAAAATCTGTCGAAATTTCGTAACTTCACACAAAACACTTTCATGTTAAGATTCACACCTACCTTGCTTTTTGCATTATTTTTATCCGCTACGCTGAATGCGCAGATCCAACATTCTCCTGTTCAAACAACACCGATTTACAAATCTGTGCAATTTCCAAACGGGCTCAGTTCATCACATTGGAATACAGCTCTGCAAACTAAAATCAGCAAGCCTTTTACTTTTTCTAATTTAGAAGCAATAAAAAAAGCAAATGCGAAACAAAATAATAGCAATACTACGCCAACTCAAAACTTAAATAAAACCACGGGTGCCACACCCGTTATTGGTAATAGTTTTAGAGGTAATGATTTAAATTCTTTTACTCCATCGGATAATGATATTGCGATTAGTAATGATGGCATCATCGTAAGCGTTATCAATCAAAATATTGAAGTTTATGCAGCAAACGGTTCGCAACTGTTGGGCTTTGCGCGATGGAACGATTTTATTGACGACTCTACACTGAACAGAGGAAAATTTGACCCTAAGGTTCTTTATGATCCCTACCATGATCGTTTTGTAACCTTAATACTGCATGCTCCGGCAGACACTACCAATACGAGTATTATTATCGCTTTTTCAAAAACGAATGACCCATTACAAGGTTGGCATATGTATAATTTGACTGGAAATCCAATTATGAACGGAGGATGGACAGATTACGCGTCTATCGGAATTAACGAATTTGAGCTTTTTTTAAACGCCAATCTTTTCGAACGTGCGCCCAATTTTAGTTACCTGGGAACCTATATTCAACAAATCGATCTTGCGAGCGCTTATGCCGGTGCTCCTTTACAAAGTAAATTATGGTCTGGTTTTGATCGAACGAAATTCATAACCATAAAACCAGCACCCGATGGTCAGCTTAGAGAAACCGGAAACCGAAATATGCGCTTTGTGATGCTAAATCCTGGTCAAGATTCATTGGTCTATAGTTTTAATATTACGGATACTATGAATGCTTCATCACTAACCATTGATTCTGCATCGTATGAAATTCCTTATTATAGCGCTTGCGCACAAGGTTACATTAAAGACCAAAATAGTGGTTTCATCGATTCTATTTCGACAGGCTCAGCGTGGGCCATGCGAGCATTTACATTGGATAACAATATTCATTTCACTTTTTCTTCTAATCAAAATGGAGATTGTGGCGTGAATTATGGAAGAATCAATTTAGGCACCCAATCTGCTAATTATACCACCTATTCAGAACCTGGCACAAACTTGGCCTATCCTTGCATAGCTTCAATTGGATATAATGAACAGGATAAAAATACAGCCATGGTTTATGTTCGTTCTGACACGAATATACTACCAGAGGTTTGCGTAATAACGATTGACGATGCGATGATTTGGAGCTCGGCTCAAACCGTTAAACAAGGTGACACCATAATTGATATTTTGGGAGCGCCCGGTAACCCAAACGGCACAGAACGCTGGGGCGATTATAGCGGAATAGCTAGAAAATACAATGCCACCACACCACCTGAAGCCTGGTTATTTGGCGCCTATGCAGCCAATACATCGGGTCGTTTTAATAGTTGGGCCAATTGGATTGCACAGATTAAATCTGCTGATTTTCCAGTAAGCGTTTCTCAAACGGACAAAAACTCAAAACATAATGCGTCTATTTATCCAAACCCTGCCATTTCTAACTATACCGTTTCATTTGAACTAGAAAAGAAAAGTGATGTTTCCTTAATCATATATAACATGAATGGAAGTACCGTAAAAACGCTATATCAAGGCAAATTACCCAAAAGCAGAAATGAATTTGTTTTTAATCGGAATGCCTTACCGAATGGTCAATACTTTATTCGGCTAAACGTGGACGGTCAACAAGAAACTAAGAAATTATTATTGGTAGAGTAATTCGCCATGCGACCTGCATTCCTTGTATTTATCTTCTGTTGCTTTGTCTCTTGTTCGGATAAAAGGCGAGAAAAGGCCATTGCTATCCAACCATTGGAGTACGAAAATAAAAATGTTCTAAACGCTATTGCGCACAGCCTTACGAAAGACTTGGGCATCGGAAAAGAAGTAATTATTCTTTCTTCTAGAAAAATCCCGCAAGACGCATTTGTATCTACAAAATCAGCTCGATTCCGCGCCGATTCAATCATTCGTTTTCTCAAAAAAATCAAACCCGATTCAATAGATTATATTTTGGGATTTACATCTAAGGATATTTCTACTACGAAAAAAGACCGTTTCGGAAATATAAAAAATCCCAAACAACGATATCAAGATTGGGGTATTTTTGGATTAGGATTTCGACCCGGACCAAGTTGTGTAGTTTCTAATTTTCGATTAAAAAATAACAATGCAACGCAAAGTTTGGAACGATATAAAAAAGTATGTCTTCACGAAATTGGACATAACTTAGGATTAAAGCACTGTCCGAATAAAAAATGTGTTATGACCGATGCCTGTGAAAGTATCAAAACGGTAGATAATGTTATCTGTGCTCTTTGCGCAACATGTCGAAGTAAAATTCAATAAACTATGCATCCCAAGAATATATTCAATGAAGGTTATGATTTTATCGCTTTGTCCGAAGAAGCAACAGAATTAAAGCCGTTATTAATAAAGAATGAATATGACCGATGGACCATTGACTTTAGCCGTAAAGAAAACGTTCGTTTATTCAACCAAGTATTAATAAAGAAGTACATGGGTATTGATTATTGGGAATTTCCTGAAGCTAATTTGTGCCCTACGATTCCAGGGCGAGCTGATTACTTATATTACTTGAAAGATGAATTAGGCCTTGGAGAAAAACGAATTCTTGATATAGGAACTGGCGCCACATTGGTGTATCCGTTATTAGGTAATGCTTTGTTCAATTGGAAATTTGTAGGTTCGGAGATCTCTACAAAATCTATTGAAAACGTGACCAAAATACTCTCTAGGAATAATATTGCTAAATCAGATATTGAAATTCGTCAGCAAAAAGTGAAAAGAAACTTTTTTAAGAATATCGTTCATGAGAACGAGATTTTTGATGCCTGCATTTGTAATCCTCCTTTTTTTGAATCAGAACGGCAAGCGCAATCATGGAATTGGAAGAAGTGGCAGAACGATAAAACAAAAAGCGTTGGCACGCTATCAGAGCTTGTAGTAAAAGGAGGTGAAAAACAGTTCATAACGACTATGATAAAAGAGAGCATGCAATTTAAAGATCAAATAAAACTCTTTACCAGCCTTGTTTCCAAACAATCAAGTATTCCGATTATTCAAAAAGCTTGTGCAGAACATAATATTGCTTCATTGAAATTCATTGAAATGAAAACGGGAAGAAAAGATTCTCGAATTGCAGTTTGGAAGTTTTAATCATCCTCCATTTCACCAAATTGAATTGGAATGGTTAAAGATGATATATATTTTTCATCCTTCCATGTATCCGGTATCCATCTTGGCATTTTTTTCATCATTTTAATAATTGCCTTATCATAAATCGGATGAACTGATTTAATAATTTTAACATCCGAAACTAGTCCTAACGCATCAACTTTGAACTGCACATATACTACTCCACTAGGCTCTTTGCCTTCCCAGATAATACCTTTGGGTAACTCTAAATTTTCTTTCATAAAACTCAACAAAGAATCTTCTCCCCCTGGAAACGAAGCTTGATGACCTCCAATTTCAAATACTTCCGTTGTAGAATTACTACCAGCACTCCTGTCTTGAGCATTGCACGATAATAGAAAAAAATTGAATAAGAATAAGGAATAAAAACGCACTACTTCTAAATTACTAATAAATAATAAAAAAAGTCCCAAAGCAAAACTTTAGGACTTTCAAATGACATTTCACAAATTTTAAGCCTCAACAGCTTCTTCCATATAACTTTCAATTGGCTCGCAAGTACAAATTAGATTTCGGTCTCCATGCGTATCATTTACTCTCGAAACGCTGGGCCAGAATTTTGCGGCTTTTACAAACTCTAATGGAAATGCAGCTTTCTGACGACTGTAAGCATGCTCCCAATTATCGGCTGTTATTACGGCTTGTGTATGCGGTGCATTTTTTAATACACTGGCTTCAATAGCAAACTTCTGATCTTGTACTTCTTGAATTTCTTCTCGGATAGAAAGCATGGCATCACAAAAACGATCTAACTCTGCCTTATCTTCACTTTCTGTTGGCTCAATCATAAGAGTCCCGGGAACAGGAAAGGCCAAAGTGGGCGCATGGAATCCATAATCCATGAGTCGCTTAGCCACATCTGCAGCCTCTACACCTGCTTCTTTAAAAGGTCTTAAATCCACAATAAATTCATGCGCACACATTCCGTTCTCACCAGTGTATAGAATTTCATAGTTTCCTTCTAAACGCTTTTTCATATAGTTCGCATTTAGAATGGCAAACTCTGTTGATTCTCTTAATCCTTTAGCACCAAGCATTTTGATATAAGCAAAAGATATCAATAAAATACTAGCACTACCATAAGGAGCTGCACTTACTGCGCCCATTGCATCCTTGCCTCCCACAGGAGCCAAAGTATGATTGGGCAAGAATGGAATCAATTGCTTTCGAACACAAATTGGACCCATACCAGGACCGCCACCACCATGAGGAATAGCAAATGTTTTATGCAAATTTAAATGGCAAACATCTGCTCCAATTTCACCTGGGCTTGTAAGTCCAACTTGCGCATTCATATTGGCACCATCCATATAAACCTGGCCACCATTATCATGAATCGTTTGACAAATCTCTTTTACCGATGCCTCAAAAACTCCATGTGTTGATGGATACGTTATCATCAAACCAGCTAAATTATCCTTGTGCTGTTCTACTTTTTCTTTTAAATCAGCGACATCAATATTTCCTTTTTCATCGCACTTTACAATCACAATTTTAAAGCCTGCCATAACTGCTGATGCAGGATTTGTTCCATGCGCAGAAATTGGAATAATAATTATATCACGATGTGAATCACCGCGATTCACATGATATCCTTTGATAGCCAATAATCCAGCATATTCTCCTTGCGCGCCACTGTTGGGTTGCAAACTACAAGCATCAAAACCGGTGATTTCTGATAAATCCTTTTCTAATTCTGCAATCATTTCAGCATATCCATTCCATTGCTCCTTTGGTGCAAAAGGGTGCATACTGCTCCAACCCGCTTGACTCACGGGCATCATTTCGCTTGCCGCATTTAATTTCATAGTGCAGCTTCCCAATGAAATCATAGAACGATTTAAGGAAATATCCTTATCCTCTAAACTACGCAAGTAACGCATCATTTGCGACTCGGTACGGTAGGTATTAAAATTAGGATGCGTTAAAAAGGTAGAACTTCTTTTCGCGAAAGCAGGAATATTGTCCAATGAAACATCGTCACCACCAATTGAAACGTCTAACAATTTAGCAATTTGATTTACATCCTCTTCAGTAAGTGTTTCATCAAAGGCTAAACCTATATGACCATCTCCAAACGAACGAACATTCATCCCAGCATCTGCAAATGCTTTCATACTAGCTTCTTCATTATCTACTTTTACTTTCAAAGTATCAAAAAAGTATTCATTGACTTGTCGATCACCCAAGGCATCCGATATTTGTTTGGCATAAGCCGAAACACGATTCGCTATTCTTTTTAAACCTTCAGCGCCATGATAAACAGCATACATTGCTGCCATATTTGCCAATAACGCCTGTGCCGTACAAATATTAGAAGTTGCTTTTTCTCTTCGTATATGTTGCTCACGAGTTTGCAATGCCATACGCACCGCTCGCTCACCTTTTGCATCTATTGTAACACCAATGATACGACCTGGAATATTTCTTTTATACTTATCAATTGTTGCGAAGAATGCAGCATGAGGGCCTCCAAAGCCCATAGGTACACCAAATCGTTGTGTAGTACCTACAGCAACCACAGCTCCCAGTTCGCCCGGTGGCGTGAGCAATACCAAAGATAAAATATCACAAATCATTATGGTATCGGCACCTTTTTCTTTGGCGCTAGCTATAAATGATTTGTAGTCAATTATGGCTCCATCATTATTAGTATATTGAACGACGGTGGCAAAATAACTTTCATCAATTTGCGCGTCACTTAGTTTTCCAACCACAACTTCTATTCCAATTGGAGTAGCGCGTGTTTTTATTAAATCTACCGTTTGCGGAAAAATATTTTCATCTACAAAAACCTTTGTCTTTTCTTTTTTGCGTTGACTACCAAAGAGCATAGTAACTCCTTCTGCTGCAGCAGTTGCTTCGTCTAATAAAGACGCATTGGCTATAGGCAAATCTGTCAAATCACTGACCATAGTTTGAAAGTTTAATAAACTTTCTAACCGTCCTTGTGCAATTTCTGCTTGGTAAGGCGTGTATTGTGTATACCAACCTGGATTTTCAAAAACATTTCTGAGAATGACAGAAGGTGTAATCGTTCCGTAATAGCCCATGCCAATTAAACTTTTCTTCACCTCATTTTTCTGACCCAATGCCGTTATCGTATTTAGATAATCATACTCGGAAATAGGATCAGAGATTTGTAATTCTTGTGGCAACCGTATAGAATCCGGAACCGTCATTTCGATTAATTTTTCCATACTTTCTACACCCAAAAACTTGAGCATATCATTTGCCTCTCGTTCGTCTGGTCCGATATGACGTTGAATAAATTCTTCTTGCTGAGCTTGTTTTAATTGTTGCAACATAATTCCAAATTTAGTTTGCAAAAGTAAATTAGGAAGTCGGCATTTTTTGTTATTTTTATAAGGCAAATGCTTTTAAAGTTTAAATATCTTATTGTCCTAACTTTTGTACTAGTTAGCACAGTGTCTTTTGGTCAAGATCAAGAAATTGAACAACATTTTAAGAAAAAGAATGTCCTTGTAAGTATAGCCTACGGATTACCTAGCTCTATTCGGATGTACTTAAATCGTCAAGAAAGTAATCGTGAGTTAACCGCTCGTGGCTTCGGACCCATGATGTTACAAGTAGAATACGCTATAACGAATAAGCTGAGCATCGGCATCAATGGTTTTTATGGATATAGCGATGTAAGCTGGATTCAAGATGCTAGAAACCCGGCGACTGGTTTGCAAGAACCCTATCGCCATGGCGCCGAAGTTTGGGAAGCTGGGGTAAACTTACGAGCGAATTATTATTTTTATAAAAAGAAAAATTGGAACCTGTATGGTGGATTGGGCGCTGGGCGTGGTCATGCCGAAGTGGAAACTTATTCTTTTGCTCCTAAAGAGAGAATTTATATTCATCATGAGTTCCCTACAGCATGGACTTTTGAAGGAACCGCTGGGGCTCGTTACTTTGCTACACAAGAAATTGCCCTATTCGCGGAAATCGGAATAGGGCAAAGTTGGTTTCTTTATAATTACTACTATATACCAGCAGCTTTTGGCAAGCTTGGATTTAGCATTAAATTTTAATTGGCAACATCTACAACTGCAGAAACGGTTGTTTTGAATTCAATTTTTGTATTTCCTTGCAAGGTATATTGGGCTCCTCTTTTAGTCCCTCCAAAATAGATCTTGGCAGAATCAGATCTAAAAATATCTTTAACATCATCTCCCGTCATATCCATATCAATACTTCGCAACCCGAGTGGATAATTATATTTATAAGCAAAAAGTGTTTTTTCCGAACCATCCTTTTTTGCCACATGAACTTTAATCGTATCCATAAAATCAAAATTTTGAGTTGGATTATTCGTTATTGAAACATTTAAAGATTTACCATATATCTTCTGTACTTGCTCCTTGGTAAAACCTTGATTAGACAATTCGGCATCCGTATTGGTTTCGAATACTCCACTATCAGGCTCTACATACATTCCAACTGGCACAAAAGCGAAAACTGTCTGTGCATTAGCCGGCATTTCCGCCTCTTCCGTATAGTCTATATCAACGGTATCTAGAATGACAACACCACCGCCGCCACCTCCGCCACCGGAGCCTCCGGTACCACCGCCCGGATTGTTAGGGTCGTTTTTCTTACATGACCAAAAAAATAACGCGCAACTTAATGCAATTAGTGTAAACACTATGGGGCTTCTTTTCATAATACTAATATAACGCAAATCTTATGACGAGCGTTAGTTGTGGATTGTCTTTTTAATGTCATAACATTAAAAAACTTGGGTTTATTGAGCAGAAATGCTTGAAACACCTATCTTTGAGAGCATATATGAAACGCATATTAGTTTTACTATTTTTTGTAACCATTGCTGAACTTGCTGTTGCGCAAGGAGATCATTCCTACGTAATGGGATATCAAACAGCCACTATTTCAGTAACGGATAATACCTTTTTTAGTGAGCTTCACTTTCCTGGACAAAAATCGGTTTGCGGTTTTTATGATCGTTCATCTGAGAATTTTTATACCTGCGATTATAGCACCTATCGCGAAATAGAAGAAGATTTCATCAAATCAACGGGCAATGCTTGTTGTGAAACGATAGATTTTGATGCTCGAAAATATTATGGCTCGCTTACCATTAATGGAATCGTAGATGAAGTAATGTGGGATGATTTACAGATTAAAATCAGCACGGCGGACGCTAAATACGTTATTAAAACAGACGAGAAAGAAATTGATGCTTTTTATAAAACCTTTTATGAAAAAGGGCGCTTAGGAAAATTGAAGATCCGATTGACATTAGTGACTTATGACAATGTTGTAGAGCATAAACGACATATTCCCGAAGAAATGAAGCGATTCAAAAAGCGTAAAAAGTTGGTGAAGTTTCTTCGATTCTAGATTTCAAATTTTTTTTGTGACAAAAATTCTGGCCATAGAAAGCTCTTGTGATGACACAAGCGCCGCTGTGTTATGGGATAATGACGTAAAGAGTAATCTTATTTATAACCAAACGATTCATGAGCAATATGGCGGTGTTGTGCCGGAAGCTGCAAGTCGTGAACACATTAAAAATATTTTACCAGTAATTGATGCTGCTTTAAAAAAAGCTAATACGTCTTTACAAGATATAGACGCTATAGCCTATACACAAAGCCCGGGTTTAATTGGCTCTTTATTGGTGGGCGCCCATACCGCTAAATCATTGTCTCAAGTTCTTGAAATTCCGTTGATTGCTGTTCAACACTTACAAGCGCATATTTTATCCTGTCTTATTGAAGAACCTCGTCCTAGTTTTCCTTTTTTATGTTTGACGGTGAGTGGCGGTCACACCCAATTGGTGATTTGCAAATGTGCTAGCGATATGGAAGTAATAGGCGAATCACAAGATGATGCAGCCGGAGAAGCTTTTGATAAAACATCAAAACTATTAGGTTTACCTTATCCAGGTGGACCTCATATGGATCGACATGCCAAAGAAGGAAATCCTAATGCTTTTGAATTTGCCAAACCAAAAGCTACCGGTTTAAATTTTAGTTTTTCAGGTTTAAAAACTTCGGTGCTTTATTTCTTGCAAAAAGAAATGCGCAAAGATGACCAGTTCATCAAGAATAACTTGAATGATCTTTGTGCTTCTATTCAAAAAACAATAGTTGATATTCTACTTTCTAATTTAGAAAAAGCCGTGGAGCAAACGAATATTAAAGCTGTTTGTATTGCCGGTGGTGTTTCGGCAAATTCAGAATTGCGACAACGATTTAAGACGTTAGGACAAACAAAAGAATGGGAAACCTATATCCCTAAATTTGAATACTGTACGGATAATGCAGCAATGATAGGCATTGTAGGGTATTATAAATACTTGGAGAAAGACTTTGCCAGTTTAGAAACTCCAACGGAAGCTCGATCAACCTTTTAGAATAATTAAGTTATTTCAAAGAAATCCTAAAAGAAA
>CAYMFF010000037.1:0-18445 GCA_964389575.1 uncultured Chitinophagaceae bacterium | reverse complement strand
AAAGAAATCCTAAAAGAAAGCATACCAAAAATTATTTGAAGCATTGAATGCGAAAACATAATCTACTCGTAGACTCGCTTCAAATTTAAATTCTCTACCGGGGCTACCACCAGCGGTATTTTCTCTACTAATACATTGCTCGAATCCAGTCCAAAGCTTTGCTCTTCGCTGAGGCTAAATCTCTTTAGAATAAAATACAAACTCATAATTCCTTTTTGACCATTTGGTAATTCATTATCATACGAAAGGAATTTTTCCATGACAATGAAACGAAAATCAGCAGGAACTTTTCTTTTTTTCAAAGAAGGATATGAACTATTGATATTAACTTCTTTGTTTTTGACAAGATCATCCACCACTTCTCGAAACATTAAATTTATTTTCTGCTCTACTCGAAATCCTAATCGAAACTCAATACGAACTACTTCATTAGGCACAATTTCTTCCACGATATAATCTTTTGTGAATGGCTCGTCTTGAATATCAACGTGCACGAACCAATAGATACTCGCACGCTTCGGCTTCTGATTCAGAATAGAATAGATAATTTTATGCTCAATCTCACGAGGATTATTCGCACTTGTCAAGTACACCAAATGAGTAGCGTATTTGCTGATACTACTGTCCGTACTAAGGTCTTGAATTGTTGGCAAATGATCTTCTAATTTCACAAATTCTACATAGCGATTTTTAATCTTTCTAGCTCTGTGCCAAACGTACATTACTACAAATAAGAATCCTGCAATTATGAAAGTGACAAAACCACCCTCAGGAAATTTCTTGATATTGGCCACTAAAAAGCCTGCTTCAATAAATAAATAAACACCCAAGAAAAGATAAATCCAATAACTTTTCACGCGTTTCATAACCAGATAATTGGCAAACAAAATAGTGGTACTAATCATGGTAGTGATAATAGCTAAGCCGTAAGCGGCTTCCATTTTTGATGAAGATTGGAAATACAGAATCACCATCACACAACCCACATACATCATCCAGTTAAGACCCGGAACATATAATTGCCCCATACTATCTGTTGGGAATTTGATTTTCATTTTGGGCCATAGGTTTAATCGAACGGCTTCGCTAATCAGCGTAAACGAACCTGATATCATAGCTTGGCTTGCTATAATGGCTGCAGCCGTAGCGATAATCACACCTGGGATAATGAACCACTCCGGCATTAAATCATAAAAGGCATTCACGCCATTTTTTGCAATGAAATCAGCCGTCATTTCTATGCCATCATACTTCGCTAATAAATTAGCACCTTGACCGAAATAATTAAGTAGTAAGCAAGTTTTCACATAAATCCAAGAATAACGAATATTCTGCCGACCACAATGTCCTAAATCTGAATACAATGCTTCGGCTCCCGTTGTACAAAGAAATACTGCACCGAGCAACCAAAGCGCACCGGGATATTGTACGAGAAAATTAATCGCATACATCGGATTCAACGCCTGCAGAATAGAAAAGTCTCCCAAGATATTTACAAAGCCAAAAACGCCCAACATGGTAAACCAAATGCCCATTACGGGACCAAAGAATTTACCAATAGAACTTGTTCCAAATTGTTGAATCACAAAAAACAAGGTTAGAATCACCAGCACAATTCCCATAATTGTTTGTTGGGATATAGATTGCATCGCTGGTAATTCTCGGAGGCCTTCTATGGCTGAAGTAATAGAAATAGGTGGTGTAATTATTCCGTCAGCCAAAAGAGCCGCACCACCAATCATGGCAGGAATGACTAACCATTTTTTACGCCTTCGCACCAATGCAAACAAAGCAAAAGTGCCGCCGGCACCATTATTATCCGCTCTCAAAACCAGCCAGACATACTTAATGGTAGTTTGTAAGGTTAGC
The DNA here is from genome assembly GCA_964389575.1 of uncultured Chitinophagaceae bacterium. Lineage (GTDB taxonomy): Bacteria > Bacteroidota > Bacteroidia > Chitinophagales > Chitinophagaceae > JAGNRR01. Next base: position 16,576 of record CAYMFF010000037.1, on the reverse strand, counting down.
GTCCAGATAATGCACGAAAGACTGCCGTAAATTAATTGTTCGCTGATACCCAGACCATGAGAAATTGCGTTAAACACATATAATGGCGAAGTACCAATATCACCATAGATAATTCCCATGGCAATCAATAAGCCTGCTGCTGATACTTTATTATTGTCTAGTTTATGGTCGCCCAATGAGGTAATTTGTTCTTCAAATATATAAATCAAAAGAAATTCGAGATAACAAAATCATCTTTAATTAAACATTTAAATTTGCAAAATAAACCTATGCGAAAAAAACGATTTAGTTTAATTGTAATTCTTCTTATTCCGTTTTGTTGTGTGGGACAACATATAAGCTTTTCTGTAAACAATGGGGTTGCGCAACATAAAGAAAAGCTTATTCACCCATTGACATATTCAGGATATAATATTGGTATAGGGGCAACCTTCACGAAAAAAACAAAGAAAAATAATTTGTACTTTATAAATTTCTGGACAAATGGCATTGTCACTGCAAAAAACAGAAATACAAACGACATGTCACGCCTCGAACTTAGCCTCACAGCCGGAAAACTATTTCCTACGCCATACACCAATTGGAAAACTGGTTTTGGCTTGCAGGCTCGTTATGACTACTCATTATATTCACTAAACTATGGCTATCCATTTTGGTTTACACAATACACGGTCAATTGGATGAATCAATTTGATTATGAGATCAACGAAAAGATAAATCTTAGCGCTAAGCTTTCAATACCGTTAGCAGGTATGTTCTCACGAACCAAGCAAGAAGTAACGTATCCTTTAAAAAAAGATTATACGAAAGCCTATTTTCACAGAGATTTATCGCTGAATAGTTTCAATGCTTTTAAAGCCATACTGGTAAATACTACTATATCTAAAAAGTTCAAAAAAGCTCAATGGGGAATCGGCTATCAATTTATATATTATGCTTACGAACAGCCAGTTCAATTACAGTCACTTGCGAATAACATCACAATTCGCTTTAGTAAAAAAATAAAGAATCATGAAAAGTAAGATACTGGCCATACTATTGATTGTAATTGGTGTCGGTTGCATTCAGGATGAAAATCTAAAAATTGCTATCAACACCACACCACCAGATCAGCAAGATGGCTGGATTCTAAGTTCGCCGAAGGATGAAAATATGCAGCAAGAGAAATTAAATAATGCCATTGATTATTTTTTCTCAGAAAATGATTTACCTAATTCGAAAACATTACTGATAGCAAAAAATAACAAACTAGTACTTGAGGCATATTGCAAAGATTTAGATGATAGAAATCGATTGCAAAACATAAAATCCGTAACAAAAAGTATCAGCTCCATACTTACCGGCATTGCAATAAAGCAAGAAATATTAGACTCTAACTTAAACAAAAAAGTACACGACTATATTCCAGAAAACTTTGATGCCGATGTACAAAAACAAAAGATAACATTAGAACATTGCTTACGCATGACCACAGGTTTAAAAGACCCTTTCTATAGCGTAGCCTCAATACTTCCTGATAATTCTGCCACAACCTGCTTAGGTGTTTCGCTTACAGACGCTCCAGGCATAAAACACTTCTACAATAACGGAAGCGCTAATATTATTGGAGCCGCAATTGAAAAGGAGTACAATAATTCGTTTGAGAAATTTACGGTAACCAAATTATTCTCACCTTTGAACATCAATAAATATCATTGGATAAAGCATAACGATGGAAGAGTAAATCCTGCTTTTGATTTATTCCTATTACCTAGAGATGTTCTTAAATTTGGACAATTTTGTTTGCAAAATGGTAATTGGCAAGGCCAACAAATCACACCAACAAATTGGATATCAAAAAGTACCCAACCATTAGAAAACGGATTTGACGGACCATTTGGATTTCATTGGTGGATACTAGAAAAATATAATGGATATTATGCAAACGGACATGGTGGACAACGCGTTTGGATTTTACCTGATCAAAACATGGTCATTGTGCACTTAGCAGAACCTTCTACTGACCAAACTAATTTGAATGAAGTTCGTGTTCTTTTGGATTTAATTATGGAAGCTATTTAAAACAAGAATTAGTTAATTCTAACCCCTTTTCTCATGTTGGACCATTAGCCATTCTTCAAATTCCTGTAACGAAAAACTGCTCAAATTCATGGCGGGTGACAACATTCCTTTCTGTGCAACTAAAACACCGTAGCGAATATCATCAATACCCTCTACCCTATGTGCATCTGGGTTAATACTAAGAAGAACATCTTTTTCCATGGCGTAATCAATCCATCGCCAGTCTATATCCAAACGGCGCGGATTGGCATTAATTTCTATGACCACTTCATTTGCCGCACAGGCATCTATTATTTTTTTATGGTCAATTGGATAACCTTTTCGTGTAATGAGCAATCGACCCGTTGGATGGCCCAAAATTGAAGTGTATGGGTTTTCGATTGCGGTAATTAAACGACTCATGGCTTTCTCTTCGCTCATGTTTAAATTCTGGTGCACCGAACAAATCACCACATCAAAAGTCGACAATACTTCATCGCTATAATCCAATCGGCCATCACCCAGTATATCACATTCTATACTTTTAAAAATCCGAAAAGGCTTCAGCCTTTGATTTAAAGCATCAATCTGTTTTTGCTGTTCTACAATTCGCTCTTCGCTTAGACCATTGGCGTAAAAAGAAGTTTTAGAATGATCGCTTAAAACGAAATATTCATAACCTCTTTCAATGCACCCATTGGCCATTTCTTCAATGGTATTCAATCCATCACTCCATTTGGTATGGTTATGAATTACACCTTTAATATCTTCCTGTTCAATTATTTTGGGAAGTTTATCATTTGCTTTTTCAAAGGCTGTAGCATTATTACGCAAGTATGGAGGCATAAAGTCTAATCCATGTTGTTTAAATTCCTTTTCTTCAGAATAATTGGGCATTTTTTCTTCAATCTCATCAGACAACTCTGTAAGCATTCTGGTATAGAGATCCTCCCTTAAATACTCCGTGAAAGAATAATAGAATAACGTATTTTCAAAATCTTCTTTAGAAACCTTTTCCGTAATACAATAGAATTTAAATTTTAAAGAATTCTTATATACATATACCTGTTCTGGTATAACATTTGAGCCTCTTGGCTTATTTAATTCTTTCAATTGCCAATCTTCTTTGGGTAGAACATCGATAACGTTTGAATTAATTAATATATCAAATGAGGATACCGTTTCATTTTGCCAAAAAAAATCACCAAGCACTTTAAAAAAGGTATTCGGGAATAGCGTTTCTATTGCTTCCAAAATGGAAGGCAGCAAAACCTCTGCTTGGCTCCAAAGCAAACTTCCTTTATTCGAAAAGTAAAATTCCAACTTCTCTTTTATCGTAGTTTGTGTTTTTGCACCGAAACCCTTTAGCGCTGTTAGCCGATTTTCGTTACAAGCATATAGCAACGCACCCGGGTCTTCTATTTCAAGCTCGCGCCATAGCTGGCCAATTTTTTTAGGACCGATTCCTTTAATTTTCAATAACTCAACAATGCCACTTGGTGTGCGTTGCATAATCTCTACCAATTCAGGGAGCTCTTCTTCATCCATCATTTGCAACACACCATTGATAATCCCTTTACCAATTCCATATTGCCCTTCTAAGGCTTCAATGCCTACTTCTTCAATCTCAAAAGGCAATTTGCCTATTGCAAATGCCGCATTGGTATAAGATTTGGATTTAAAAGCATGCTCGCCATGAATATCCATGAGCTTAGCCAGGGTGAAGAATTGAGTTGAGATTTCTTTGTTGGTCATTTAAGATAGTAACTTATCAATCTTATCAATGGCATCCAATAATTCATCTTCATCTACCGATGCAACTTCTTTTACCGCCGTCATTCGAGCAATCATAGTAAGCGCGAAATAATCTTGTAAATCACGTCCTTTATATTTTTTTTGAAAAGTGGCAATTTGTTTATTAATATCTTCCGCCGTTTCTCGGATGAAAGACTCTTCACTTTCATCTACTTTTATTTTATAAGAGCGGTTATGAATTTTTAGATTGACGGTTACCTGAGCCATAACTCTAAGTTAATTTGATAATTTGATGATTCGTTCATTTGATAATAGTTTTTTGAGATGTTGAAATTTCTCATCAAATAAACCGTTTAGTTTTCAAGTCGAGATACTTATTGACTACGCTTACCGACAAATCACCTGGAGCGCTGTAGATACTCAAAATGCCATTCTTTCGAAGCTCCTTCAGCATCATTTTCTTTTCATAGTTATATTTATCAGCCATCGTCTTGATATAAATATCCTCTAGGCTATTGCCTCTATCTTCATGAATTGTTTTCAGTTCTGTATTTTCAAAAAGAACCACACATAATAAATGTTTTTTATTCAGCATCCGAAAGAAAGGAAGCTTACGCTCGAAACCAACATAAGTTTCGAAATTGGTAAAGAGTAAAAGCAAACTACGCTGTCCTACATCTTTTTTCACAGCCAATTGCAACGCACCATAATCGCTTTCTTGAAACTCTGTTTCCTGGTTGTACAATCGCTCCACAATAGCACTAAATTGCTTTTTGCTTTTTGATGCTTTGAGTAAATCATTTACTTTATTACTAAAAGTTATAAGCCCAACCTTATCATCTTTTTGCAAAGCGACATAGCTAAACATAAGCGACGCATTAATAGAGTAATCCAACAAACTCACACCATCAAAAGGCATTTTCATTAAACGGCTTTTGTCTATCAAGCAAAATACCTGTTGAGACTTCTCATCCATGTAAGTATTCACCATGAATTGAGAGCGCCGTGCCGTTGCTTTCCAATTAATAGTCCGCACATCGTCTCCTCGCACGTAATCTTTAATTTGGTCAAACTCTGTGCTCATTCCTTTTCGTACTTTACGGCTTCCCGTAATTTGATTGCGTGAAGCAACACCTCGAATAGAGTATTGTTTCAATTTTAAATAAGAAGGATACACCTTAACCATAAAATCATTCTCTGTACTAAACCTTCGCTGTATAAAACCGATTGAGGTACTGGCATAAACCATCGTTTTTCCAAAATGATATTCGCCTCGAGTGGTAGGTCTTAAAAGATAGCGTATCGTTTTTTCTTCTAATTTTTTGATAGTGTCACTAATCACAAACTTTCGTTCTTGAAATTGCACTGGCAATTCATCTAGTACATTTATCTGTAACGGCAAGGAAAATTCGCTTAATAACTCCAATGAGATTCTATTATTGTCCGTATTACTCAACACATCATCCATGTGTCGTTGCACAAAAATTTGTTTTGAAGTAAAAAACAGTATCGCATAATCTAGCAAAAAGAAAATAGTGGTTCCGATGAGAACAAAGTGCGCGAATATCATCAATAGCGAAAACTGCATTGAAAATATATACAGCAAAACTGCCAGCGTCAGCAACCAAAAAAGTCTTGGACGTAGAAATAAATCTTTTATGTAAGATTTTTCTTTCATTTATCTTGGCACTTCAATATCCTTAATGATTTGCGCGATAACATCTTCGGCAGACGCACCTTCCATTTCTTTTTCAGGTGTGAGCTGAATTCTATGACGAAGCACAGACGGTGCTAAATGAACAACATCATCCGGTGTCACAAAATCACGGCTACGCAAAGTGGCTAACGCCTTAGAAGTATTTAATAATGTAACAGAAGCACGAGGCGAAGCACCGAGATATAAATCTGGATTGTCACGGGTTGCATTAATAATCTGCGCTATATATTTCATTATGTTCTCATCCACTTTTACCTCGCGCACTAACAAACGCAACTTCTGTAGCTCTTCTCGGCTCAGCACTTTTTGCACTTGTCCTATTAACTCGTGCATGCTTGTGTTATTTTGATGTCTTCTCAAAATCTCTACTTCGTCCTCTAACTCAGGATATTCAATAGTTAGTTTGAAAGCAAAGCGATCTAATTGCGCTTCCGGCAATTGATAGGTCCCTTCATGCTCTACCGGATTTTGAGTGGCCACTACTAAAAACGGTGGATCCATCTCATAAGAAGTCCCATCAATAGTGATTTTTCGTTCTTCCATCACCTCAAAAAGAGCTGCTTGTGTTTTTGCCGGTGCTCGATTTATCTCATCTATCAGAATGATATTTCCAAAAACGGGCCCTTTACGAAATTCAAATTCTGTGGTTTTAGGATTATAAATATTCGTCCCCATAACATCACTTGGCATTAAATCCGGCGTGAATTGAATTCGAGAAAAATTCACATCAATACAACGGGCCAATAATTTAGCGGTTAATGTTTTAGCAACACCCGGCACACCTTCCAATAGGATATGCCCATCAGCTAATACACCGGATAGTAAAAATTCAACAGCTTCTTCCTGACCAACGATTACTTTGGCCAGTTCTTGTTTGAGCAAACTCATTGTATTGTATACTGAGGATACGTCTAGTTTGTTTTCGAATGATAATGGTTCCATTAGCTATATTTTTTTAGTGTTTTATATAATATTTTAATTTCTTGTTCTGATATAGAATATGCCGTTAATTGTTGATTTAGATAATTTACAAATTGCCCAGCTTCATCTTTTGGTTTATTTAGTTTACGGGCTAATTTGTCAATTAGTTCTTTATCTAATTGTGCAGTAGGTATGTTATACGTGGTTCTGATATGTTCAAGATAATACCGTATCATTTTACGAGCAAGGTTGGCATTATCTTTTTCGCCATAATATAATTGTCCTATCGTTTCGGTAAAGGCCAAGGAATCGTTTGAAACCGGAGGAACTACCTCCACAATTCGTTGCCTTCTTCGAGTTTCGAATAAGAAAAAAAGTGCAGCCATTAATAACATAACCAAAAAAGCATAGAGATAAGATTTCTCCTTCAGCAACTTAGACAAACTACTTGTGCGTGAACTTCTATCCGGCGAAACAGTTAATTTACTAAACCAATTGACTTGATAGGCGGTGCCCTTAAAATGACCGAACAGTTGTTCATAAAAATGAATATTTTCATTTTTTAAAAGCGCATAATTTGTAAGCAGTTCCGGGCAAGTACCGATTACAATTTGTCCTTCTCCTATATATCTTTTGACAATGGTTGTTTGAAGTTCGCCATCGTTCATTTTCTTTTGAGTAATTGCCAATCCACTATCAGTGGTCAAATAGCTTTTTTGAAAAGGCACATCTATTTCATAATCATACCAAACGCCATTCCATAAATTCCGAACAGTAGTGAAGCTGTCTTTTCGTGAAGGCGGATATCGCATATCACCTGATTTTAATTTAAAATTAAAAACCGTATCAAAATAATCAGAAAATCCTTGACTCAACATCAACACATTTCCACCTTTAGAAACATAGGTGCGCAGATTATCTATTTCATCATTATTCAAATACATGCCTGATGTAATCGACACGATTACTCTATTGCGGTCTGAGAAGTAATACTTCTCTACTTGTTCGCTAATCTCTTTAGATAAATCGTAAATCGTTTTTTTCTTAGCAGTTGGAAATACATCATCTAATCGATCATACGCTAAGTATAAGCCAAATGGCTCCGTACTATTTTTATCCAACGTAAAGCGCCAATCGTTTTCTTCGACACAAGACGAAACGAAAAGTAGAATTATGATTATATGGAGTTTCCTTAATTTCATTTAGTTAATCCGATAATGAAAACTTTTAAACTGTTTTTCTAACACCCCAAACTGTTCTTGATCAATTTGATACTCACCATACCATATGTAATCAAAACTCTGTGTCAATCCTTTAAAATCATCATGTAAGTCTTTGCCAAATAGTTTCTGCACATAGTACCAATTGGTCTTATCATCACGATATTGTATCTGTTGATTTCTGTCTAACAGGTGCAATGTATGTAAATAATAAATTCGCGTTGCCAAGCGATAATTTTTTTGCTTCAGCGCATCTTGAAGGGCTAATTCCCAATCTTCAAATTGTTGCACATCCTCCCAAGGTGCCTCTGGCTCTATCTCATCGTCTTTCACATTTCTTCTAAATGAAAGATCATTATTTTTTACGAAAAGATAAATAACATACCCCAAAAAGAGCGCTAGTAAAACATACAAGAAGTATTTAAAGGCCGCTGTATTAAAGAAATCACCCAAACCATCAAACCAAGGATCTCTTCTCTTCTTTTTCTTCTTTTTTTTCTCCGGCTTTTTCTTTTTGTAATTAAATCGTTTATCCTTCTTAATTCGTTTCCATTCCTTCTCATCTACCTCGCGCAATTCCGGCTGATAATCACTTGCATAATCCTTGTATTCTTTTGCAGCTTCTTCAGAGTCGTAATCATCATCTTCATAAGTAATTACTTCATCATTATCGGCATCCTCATTATATTCTACCACTGGTTCCGGCTTACTTTGAGAATAGGGCTCTCCATCAATTTCTGCCTGAATAGAATCTAACTGTGCATTAAATGCCTCTTTGTCGTCATCAGACCAAGAACTATTCGTTTGGGCGTTTCCTACAATGAAGAAGGATACAAAAAACAGTAAGCTGAAAATCCATTTACTCATCTAAGCAACTTCTGGATATTGTACCTCTCCATCTTGAAATCGATAACCATTGCGATAGAGGAGACGCGGATAAATAATAAAATACCAAATAATAAGGCCTGCGGATAATAGCAGAATCAGTGCGCTTACAAATATGGGCATACTGGTAAAACGAGTAATATAAGATTCTAAAAAAGCGGCCATTAAAAAAAACGGGATCAAACCAATTGAAATTTTAGCAGCATCTTGGGCTGCACGAATTAGTGATTGCTTACGCGTATAGGTTCCTGGAAAAAGAAACCCTTTTCCTAAAATAATACCGGCTGTGCCCGCAATCACGATAGAAGAAATTTCTATGGTACCGTGAATCCAAACTACTAGAATAGATGCTAGTCCTAATCCTTTTTTGAAAAACATAAAATGAAAACTGCCCAGCATAATTCCATTTTGAAAGAGGATATACAAAGTACCTACACCGCCCAACAGCCCAAAAACTATGGCCATAAAGGATACATTGATATTGTTAAAAGCAATCTGTAGAAACATGAGCCAAGAGTTCTTCTCTTTATAGACTCCAAACGGATCACCTTTATTTATATTTTCCTCCGTCATATCTACATAACCATCGCCCAATACACTTCTCACAAAATCATAACTATCCATACAGCTCAATACGGCTATTGTAACGCACAGAGCAAAAAACAAAAACGTGAAAAGAAGCTCAAAATGATATTCTCTAAAGATTAAAGGCAGTTCATATTTAAAAAAAACAAGCGTACGCCCTTTTCCCTTCTTCTCATTTAAATAAATAGATCGAAACATCTTAGCCGAAAGGGCATTAATAAACTTCGTTGTTTTAGAGCGTGGATAAAATGTTTTTGAATAACTGAGGTCATCCACAAGATTAGTAAATCGATCTGCCAGTTCATCAGCATCTTCCGTTGGCGCTTGATAACCAATCCAACGGTCTTTATTTTTATCGATAAACTTCCCTTCGCGCATTGACATACAAATTAAATCAATTAATACTGTTTCTGCTTTATTCTAACCCTTATTTTCTATTAAAAAATTGTGTGTATGAATTATTCTTGTAACTCATGTGCAACATTTAAATCTCAGCAAAAAATTAAATTCACTTAAAACGGTTCCTCCATCTTTTTAAAGTAATTTTATCCGTGGTGAGTACCCTAAATGTCAATACGAGTTTTAATATCGATTTACAATTCGTATCTGCGCCTGTTCACATTCGTTTTTTCGCTTGGCTAATTGATGGCTTTATTTTTTGGTTATATTACCTTGTCACCTTTGCGCTATTAAATAAATTAATGGGAGGCGATGCCAAAGAAAGTGGAATGGACATAATAATCTATATCCCCATATTTTGCTATCATCTACTTTTTGAAATATTAAACCACGGACAGAGCCTAGGCAAAATGACGCTTGGAATTCGAGTAGTGAGCGCTGATGGTAAAGAAGAAACGAACACACAAGCCATGGTACGATGGCTAATGCGCACAATAGATTTTGGCGGTATTGTAATTATTATAGTTGTTTCGCTTGGTTTTTTTGATTTGGACTTTTTGCAATGGATGTTAGCCATTTGTAACATTATTGCTATTATTATGTTTCTTACAACTAAGCATAATCAGCGACTCGGAGACATTGCTGCGGGTACAGTAGTAGTCTACAAAAAACTGCCTTATGATCTGAATGATACCATTTTCAGAGAATTGCATACTGTGGATTATAATGTTCAATTTCCGCAGGTAATGAAACTAAGTGATAATGATATAAATATTATTGATAACGTGGTGAAACGGCATAGAAAATCCAACATTGATAACTACATAGAAAGCATCTCCTTGAAAGTAAAAACGGCTTTGGATATAGAGACGGATTTAGAAAATGATATTTTCTTAGAAATGCTGTTGAATGACTATAATTACCTGAGTCGTAAATAAAAAAAACTCGTCACGCTGAGCGCGACGAGTTTACAATATTTTTATCCTGAAATTATTTCAACATCATTTCTAATTTTGACTTAAGCTCTTCCAACATAGCCTTCTCTGCTTTTACTTTTTCTGCTGCTTCGGCTTGCGTTTTCGTATTAGACTCTTGCGCTTTTTTGTTGGCTTCCAATTTGCTTTCAAGGCTTTTCATTTCGCTTTCTAAACTCTTACCCTTTTTTACGGCACTACTTTCTGCTTTCTCTGCTTTATTTAGCACTTTGGCTTGCGACGCGATGTCTGTTTTAATTTTGGCAATATTCACATTATTCACCATTCCAGCCACATAAGTTTTCATTTTTTCCATTGTCTCTGCATCATTATCAGGACTCACAAAATTGTCATACCCTCTAGAAACTGCAAAGCTTAATGTACTAGTGTTTTTCTTACCCGTTACACGAGTATAAACATCAATTTTATCATCGCTTATTTCCGGAATATTTACGCCACGGTAGGCTCTAAATCCACCTTTTACTTTACTTCCTTTACTGATGCTAGACCTCTTCAGTTTATCTGCCAATGCATCTTTTACGATTTCAGCCGGCATATTATAAGAAGCGATAACGGCTGGGCGCTCTACTTTGGCAATACTGGCAGCTCCGACGGTTAATTGTTGAGCCATTAAAAATCCTGCACTGAGCAGCAAACAAGAGATGGTAGTAATTATTTTTTTCATTGTAAAATATTTTCCTAAAAATACTAAAGAGCGAAATACTTTCTGTTAAGCATTTGTTTGCTTTTCATCTGTATAAATTTATCATTTGTAAAAAACGAAAAGATTTACATTTGCTTTACAACTAAGGTTTTGAGTATAAAATCACTTGCAGGACAGACAATTTGGTACGGGGTTAGCACTGTGCTGGGTCGGTTTATTAATCTTTTGACAACGCCCATCATTGGGATTTTGGCATCATCGATCAGTGGGCAACAAGGTTCATTATATGCAGCAATCGCTTTTTTAAATATTGTTTTCACTTTCGGTATGGAAACGACATTTTTCCGTTTCGCACGGGATGAAAAACCTTCGAAAATATTCAACATTGCAACCAGTACCATAATTACGATTGGTATCCCACTAGCCATTATTCTCATAAGTCTAAGAAATTCATTGAGTGATTTATTATCAGTGCCCAACGCCCCACATCTGATTGTTTTAGCAGTTACAATAATTGTTTTGGACGCACTGGCCTCAATGCCTTTTTCAAAACTTCGACTAGAAGGGCGACCAAGAAAATTTGCTCTGATAAAAATCATCAATGTTGTATTGAATGTCTTATTCATTTTTATTTTTATCGTAATAATCCCTTGGCTCCAAGAGACTCATTTTGCTAATGATGTATTCGCCAATTATGAATTAGAAAAAAATGCATTAGTCTACATTCTAAGTTCTAATATAATTGCCAGCGGCATTACCCTCTTATTACTATTGCCAGAGTTTAAAGGATTTAAATTTAGACTTCATAAAACACTTTGGAAAAAAATGCTCGCCTACACTATCCCATTAGTAATCGTTGGATTAGGCGGCATGATTAATGATGTATCTGATAGGATTATGTTACCCCGACTTCTAGATGGAAGTCTAGACGAAAGAAACACTCTTACTGGTATTTATAACCTTAATTTTAAATTAGCTGCTTTAATTATCATTTTCATACAGGCCTTTCGAATGGGTGCTGAGCCTTTTTTCATTAAGCAATCAACTGATAAAAATGCACCGCAAACCTACGCTCGCATCATGACCATTTTCGTCATCATTTGTTGTGTAGGCATATTATCTGTTCTTCTGTTCAGAGATATTTGGGGATATTATATCAAAGTAAATTTGCACCCAGAACGAGCTGCAGGATTTGTCATTGTTCCAATTCTATTATTATCCAAAGTACTTTACGGTATTTATTACAATCTAAGTGTGTGGTTTAAGTTAGAAAACAAAACACATCTTGGTGCAATCATTACGTTAGTTGGCGCAGCCATAACACTAATTCTAAACTATTTATTCATACCTCAATATGGCTACATTGCATGTGCATGGGCCAGTCTAGCCTGTTATGGATTCATGGTAATGGCCAGCTACTTAATCGGCCGGAGATATTACCCAGTACCTTATAACTTATTAAAAATTGGAGTTTACTTAGTCGTCACCTATGCTATTTATTTTATTCATAGTTCTTTCATTGGTAACATTGATAGTTTCACACTTCGGATATTAATAGGCGCTGGATTCGTCGGTCTTTTCCTTGTCTTTGCCCTTTTCTATGACCGCAAAGAATTCTCAGCCTTGCCAGTGATTGGCAAGTATCTTAAATAATTTCCGTTGTTGTACATTTGTTCCAATGGCAACGGCTACCCGGCAGAATTTTTTATTCAACAGTGAAGTCAAAGTAAATGACTTTGAGCATAAGCGTAAAATGACTTCAAATATCTCCAAGTATAATGAAACGGTGGTCGAAGGAAAGAAACAATTTTTGGATATTGAAGTAGCACGAGAAATTGCAAAAAATAAAAAATGGACTGCCATTGAACAGTTAGATGAACATCTAATAGATTTTGAAAGAAAGTTTACCGCCAATGGCGGAAAGGTTATTTGGGCAGAAACGACTGATCAAGCCAGAGAAGAAATATTAAAAATCTGCCAACATCATAAGTGCCAAACGGTAGTAAAAAGTAAAAGCATGGTGACAGAAGAAATTGGGTTAAACCAATTTTTGAAAGATCATGATGTTGACAGTATTGAAACTGATTTAGGAGAATACATTCAACAATTAGATAATGAGGCTCCTTACCATATAGTGACGCCAGCTATGCATAAAAGCAAAGAAGATATTGCGAAGCTGTTCTACGAAAAACTAAACACGGAGGCTAACCTTTCTCCAGAAGAGCTCACCTTGGTAGCCAGAAAAAATCTCAGAAAAAAATTCAAACAAGCTCAAGTGGGAATTACGGGAGCAAACTTTTTGGTGGCCGATGTTGGTGGTATTTGTATCACTGAAAATGAAGGAAATGCTCGATTGTCCACAGCCTTCCCTAAAGTTCACCTTGCCATTGTTGGCATTGAAAAAATGATTTCTTCTATCAAAGATTTAAACTTGTTTTGGCCACTGCTTTCTACTTATGGAACCGGGCAAAAACAAACGGTTTATAATTCAATATTTACAGGACCAAAGCAAGTGCATGAAGTAGATGGCCCAGAAGAAATGTATGTTATATTATTGGACAATGGACGGACTAAACTAATTAATGATCCTGCTCTTCGCGAAAGTGCTTATTGCATCCGATGTGGTTCTTGTTTGAATGTTTGCCCTGTTTATCAAAACATAGGCGGGCACACTTATGACAGTACATATAGCGGCCCCATCGGAGCTGTTATTACGCCACACTTAGAAAACTTTAAGGAGAAAAGCCACTTAAGCCATGCTTCTACATTATGTGGAAGCTGCACCGATGCTTGTCCAGTGAATATTAATATACATGGAATGTTGCACTATAATAGAACACTGAGCCAATCAAACAACGCAACTGAAAATAACGAAAAGTGGGCATGGCGAATTTGGCGATTAGCAATGCACAAAAGAAGTTTATTAGATATGGCAGGACCGAGCATTAAAACCAAAGTTGTAAAAAAAATGTTTGGCACTGAGTGGGATAATGGTCATACACCCTTGAAGTTTAAAAAATCATTTAAACAACTTTACAAAAAAAGCAAAAAGTAATTTGGACTTAATAATTTATACAAAACGAAAAAGCAAAAGACTCAATTACATCGTTGACTTCTTGTTTTCTGAAGTACTACCCTGTTCGTATGAATTGGTTACGGATATTGAAACTTTTTCTAAACATCAGCGTGCTTGCATAAATTATTCAACAAAAAAAATAAAGGAAACTGAGTTGCAAATTTATCCAAGTGATTTTTTATTCGAAGATGAAATACTCAACCAATCATTCTCAATCGGAAAATGGAAAGAATTAAGCACGTTGTATCATAATGATAAAAGTGAAGTTCCTTTCGATTTACTTTCAGCTTCTTTTTATTTAGTTAGTCGTTATGAAGAATATCTAAACTTTAAAGAAGATGAATTTGGACGATATGGTCATGAAAATTCAATAGCTTATAAAGAGAACTTCTTGCAAAAACCGTTAATTAATCAATGGCTTGCTGAGTTGCGTTTTATGCTCGAAGAAAAGTTCCCGAATTTAGAATTCAAGAAAAAGGAGTTTACATTCTTGCCTACTTATGATATCGATATAGCGTATAGCTACCGACACAAAGGGTTTTGGCGTGGCTTGGGCGGTGGTTTCATAGATTTGTTTTCCGGTAAAATTGGAGCTCTATTTCATAGAACATTTAGCGTGCTTCGACTCGCGAAAGATCCGTATGACACCTTTAGCTTTTTGGATAAATTACATAACAAGAATAAGCTATCCCCTATTTACTTTTTTTTAGTTGGTGCGCCAGGCAAATTGGACAAGAACCTTTCAATTAAGTCGCTAGCAATGGAAAAACTAATATCCACTACTGCTGAGAAATATGATATTGGTTTACACCCTTCTTTTCAATCGAATGAACATGCTGAAATGATCGTTGAAGAAAGAAAAAACCTACGATTAGTTGCCGAAAAGAAAATTAAAAAATCAAGGCAACATTATATTAAATTTACATTGCCAGAAACCTATGAAAATTTAATCCAATTAGGTTTTGAATCAGAATATTCTATGGGATATGGAAGTACTAATGGTTTTAGAGCAAGTACTTGCACGCCTTTCTTGTGGTACAACCTATCTAAAGAAGAGGCAACTAGGTTGCGTGTTTTCCCGTTTTGTTTTATGGAATGCAATTCTAAATTTGAACAAAACCAAACCGTTGAAGAAACCAAAGAAGAAATAAGCAATTATATACAACGGATAAGAAAAGTGAACGGCACCTTCATAAGCATTTGGCATAATTTTTCGTTGGGAAGCGAGCGACAATGGAAAGGCTGGCGGAAGCTGTATGAATTTCAAATAGAACAATGTCGCTTAGAGGATAAAGGACTACTGGAAAAGGTTAAAAATTTCTTCTCTAAATAATCTAAATAAAAAAAGGGCGTCACACAATCGCGTGACGCCCTTACAAATTGTTACTAAGAATTATTTCTTCTGCACTTTGATTATATAATCCATTTTCGTTGCTTGATTTGTTACTTTCAAGTAATACGTACCTGAAGCTAAATTCTCAAGATCAGAAATAGTGAACTCACTTGCTCCTTTTTCAACTCGATTCGTCGCACTACGCACTGTTCTTCCAGTAATGTCAGTAAGCTGTGTAGTAATAACTGCATCACGCTTTACATTTAAGGCAACAGTAAATGAGTTTCCAAACGGACTAGGATAAACAGCCACTTCATCAAACAATATCATATCTGTAGATATTACATTTGAGTAAGTCACTTTTCCATCTATGTCATTCAACTTGATTCTGTAGTAAAGGGCATTTGCGTCTGTAACCTTTGCAATATCATCGTTAAATACATATTCCACTTTATCTTGAGTAGCTCCACCTGCTTTCACTTCTCCAACTTCTTGGAAATTTACAGCATCTGTGCTACGCTCAATAATAAAATGATCTGTATTTAATTCTGCAAAAGTGTACCATTCTACTTTACAGTTTGTTCGAGATTGGATTGTTGCTTTTGTAGCGATCAAACCATCAACTGGTAAAGGAGCACCAAAATAAATACCCGCATCCACATTTGGATTATATTCTCCCGGTCCAATTGTAATAAGAGACGTAAATCCAGTACTAGGATTCATATCACTATTGGTAGAATCAGTTACACCACCATTACTTTGTGTTGGAGTTGAACCTGCTGGGAAATTACTAAAGCCAACAATATAATCGCCAGTTGGTAAATCCTCAAAAGAGTAGAAACCAGTACTATCCGTAGTGGTAGTTGCAATAACAGTTGTTCCGTCAGGGCCGTATAAAGTAACAGTTACACCCGCTACACCCATCTCACTAGGATCTTGAATTCCATCTTCGTTCGCATCTAACCATACGTAGTTACCCAAACCTTGAACACAACATTCAAGAGATT
>CAYMFF010000036.1:0-29245 GCA_964389575.1 uncultured Chitinophagaceae bacterium | reverse complement strand
AACTAAAAGACTACACCTTTGAGAAAAAGCTAGACGGCTTTGCGATTAAAGAACCGGTATTCTCTTTTAATAAATTCCCGAATGTAGATAAACAACTCGGACCTGAAATGAAAAGTACAGGAGAGGCGATTCGCTTTATAAAAGATTTGACGGATCCTTATTTTAGGAAACTTTATAAGGAGCGGTCTATGTATTTGAGTAGATAATTTTTAAAAGGCGTAAAAATTATTTGCGTCTTTTTTAATTTAGATCTACAACTTTAACCTAAGAATCTCTTTATATTTTCATCATCCTCATCTGTAAGCTCATCTGTAGAGCTTTTTTTAAAACTGAGAACTTTGAGCATATTTCTGTCATACGGAACATTAGGATGCAGCTTAGAAATAAAATCAATAAAGTTACAGAACATCTTTTTTCTATGTAGTCTGAAATGAGTTACTAATTCTTGCGCATTATAACCAGAAGTTAGTTGTTGTATAACATATTGGTCTGGTACAGTTAGAAAGTGATACTTCATTCCAGAAGTATGCGATGGGATGTGACCAAAACTCCAGAACAAAGTCAATGAATACCTTTTAAATTTAACCGTGATAGAATTTAAGTCTTTTTCATCAATAGAAGGTGCTGATACGCCAATAACAACCATAAAGAATAAAGTAGTTTTTTTTGGCAAATATTCACCTAGGTCAATATACTCATTTGAATCTTTTTCTATAATGTGATATCTATCATTGGTTAAATCTTGCGCTCTAGCTGCATAAAGAGGTACAAAAAGGTTGTTTACTTTCAGTGCTTTAGAAACTATTTTCGTGCTTTTTTTCTCGCCGCCATCTAAATCTATTGTATGATTTATGTAATTATTATTGTATTCGCTTTTATCAGAATTATGTACCGTATAATGTTGATTCAACATTAATTTGTCTGCTTCATTTCCATTACCGATTTCCTCTTCAGAATATTCATAAGCAGCTGCAGGTAGAACAATTAATTCGCCATTAGACTTTTCTTTGACCGATAAGACTTTTAATTTTGTCTCCTCAAATTTTAGATAAAAAAAAGTTTTTTTACTCATTATGTTTTTTCAAAAATAAAGATTTTTTACTGAGGTCAAATTGCCTAGCTATCCTGAGTTTCTAACTACCTCAAGATAGACGTTCTGAATTGTACCCCAGCTGATTGTAGTTTAAGCGAAGCGGTAACTGCAATAATTATTCCCTATCGAGACTACTGCGAAGAAAAACGTTATTTTTCCCTGCTGCAGGCAGGATAGGAGTATGTATTTGAATGGGCAGAATAAGTTAATAAAATCTTACCTAGTTTGAAAAGTGCGCCGAATATTGTAATTTTAGATAGAATTTATGTTCATTTGCGCTTTATTTGGCACAGAATTGGTTAGTATTAAGATGATTAAGAATATCTAGCAACAAAGATTAAATATATGAGCAATAAGGAACTATTACAACTGGAGCAAATTATTTCAAGTATTCAAGAAAAAGGTAAACTTCTATTAAATAAGGAGAACAAAGCCATGCTTGAAAGAATGAATAAAGTTAAAAAACAAGTTGAAAAGCATACTGTTCAAGAAACTAAAGAACAGTCAGTGGTGCCCTTTTTGGAAACTTCTGGACTTTAATGCCTCATTTAATTATTATAGCAGGTCCTAATGGTGCTGGAAAATCTGAATACACCAAGAGACCTAAAAGCTCAATAATTCAAGAGTTCAAAATTCCAAGCTTTGATTATGATGTTGAATTTGCTAAAATTTATACTCGTTTCGAAAGTATAATGACACTTGAAATTGAAAAGAATATTGAAATACAAACCAAGAATCTTTTTGAAGAAAAAGCTTTACTAGCTATAAAAAAGAATAAAAATTTTTCCTTCCAGACCAATTTTGACAAAGTCTATACCGATAAATGGCGCAAGGCCTTTACTAAACAAGGATATAAAACTCATTTGTACTTTCTGTACCTTCCAAATATAAAAATCTGTTCAGCACGAGTAAAGAAAAGGGTAAAATTAGGAGGTCATCATGTTCCCTACGATCAGATTGTAAAAAGGTTTGAAAAAGGCTTAAAAAACCTTGATAAAAGTGCTCTTTCCTATGATAATCTAAAAATATTAGATACTAGCCTTAGCGAGAATAAATTACTTGCACAGTTGAAGAATGGTAAAATTGAGGTGCTTGATAAATCCTTTATTTCTATTATTAAAGAACAAAATTTAATTAAGTTAGGAAATCATATTAAATCTGAACTTGTAAAATTGAAATAAAACGTTCTAAGAAGTTATTTTCTGAACAAGAAAAGTCATTACAATTTTCGCCTTTGATTTCTATGATAAAAACAAATGTTTAAGCGACTTTCTTAACAAACATTCTTTTATCTCGTTGGCAGGAGAAAATTCGATGTATTAATTTATTCCTGACTGCATTTAGCACAAGCATTTTATTCTTCCCAGCTTCTACTTTTCTTCCCCGCTGTTCCAGATGTTTCTGCAAAGCAGAGTCATCTGGAACTAAAAATAATATGGTTCTCTGAACCATCTGCTGATAAGCAGAAAAGTCACACGAATAGTGGCATAGCATCAATTTATCTTTGATTCGCTTTTACTATTAAGTGCAATTATAAATACTCTTATTTGCACTTATGACATTAAATGCAATTATAAAAAGTTATATTTGCACTTATGCAAACAAGGAATATTGAAGATTTCGAGGCAGGTAAAAGAATAGAACGCTTAGAATACAAGAGTTTTAGCCCAAACCCCATCCATTTGCAATGGCTTATCCAACAACCAGAGCTACTTAACAAACTGGGCAAAGCTGATAGAATGCTTGGGCGGTTAGATGCTTATTCTTCCTTGATTCCCGATATTGATTTTTTTATTAGAATGCACATCGCCAAGGAAGCAACCGTTTCGAGTAAAATAGAGGGAACGCAAACTTCTTTTCAGGAAGCATTAATAGAAGAGCAAAATATACAACCAGAAAAACGAGATGATTGGCAAGAAGTAAATGCCTATATCCGAGCAATGCATCAAGCTATGGATGAAATGAAAGAGTTGCCAATTTCTAATCGCCTTATAAAACAAACACATAAAACATTATTAGATAATGTTCGTGGCAAAGAGAAACTGCCCGGAGAATATAGAAGTAGTCAAAATTGGATAGGTTCAAGTTTGAAGAATGCGGTTTTTGTGCCGCCTACTCATGAAGAAATACCGGAGCTAATGGCTGACTTAGAGAAGTTCATTAATTCAGAAAAATTACAGCAAGCGATTAGCATACCGCATCTTATCAAAATAGCAATGATTCACTATCAGTTTGAAACCATTCATCCTTTTTTGGATGGAAATGGGCGTATTGGAAGACTACTTATTACTTTATACTTATTAGATAAAGAAATCCTAAAGCAACCAACATTATATCTGTCTGAATTTTTCGAACGAAATAGAAAAGACTATTATGATAATTTAATGCTCGTAAGGATGGGTGGAGGAATTACACATTGGCTCGACTTTTTTATTCAAGGTGTTATAGAGACTGCAGAAAATAGTATAAAAACATTTGAAAATATTATAGAGTTGCGAAACGATATAGAATTAAATCGTTTAATTCAATTAGGTCGGAAACAAGCAGATGCCAAAAAATTAATTAATGAATTATATAAAAGTCCTTTGCTTTCAACTCAAGAAGTTGCAGGGAGGTTATCTATTCATAGTTCTACGGCATATAGACTTATTGCTGATTTTGAAAAACTTGGGATACTTGAGGAGATAACTGGTTATGGACGTAATAGATTGTACGCCTTTAAAGAATATATAGATTTATTTAGTTAAGATTTTATCCGCTCTCCTACGTTTGTAACTCTTCGCCTTCTTCCCCGCAGAGTCTCCCTTTGCGAAGCATTGGGGACTCTGTTCTGTGGCTCCAAGTAAACCACAGAGCCTATTTTCACTGCGTTCAACAGAGACTACTTCAGAGAATCGTTTAGTTAAAAATTATTTCTAAACAGACTCCAAACGAAGCAACGCCATAAACTCTTCTTGAATACTTACTGCTCTATCCTTGGCATACATTTTATGTACTTCTTCGGCATACGGCAATCCAGCTTTTTTTAATTCTAATACTTTATTTTGCATTTTTTGCGGGCGTGGTCCCCAAGTAAAAAGAACTTCATTGTTTTCATCAATCGCAATCAATTTAGGAATAGACCGTCCACCATTAGTGAGGTATTCATCCATTATGTCTAAATTCTCGTCTCGCAGAATTACTTCTAATTGAATGTCCTCGTTTAACTCAGCCATTTTATTTAATACAGGTAGGTTTTGCGCAGCATCACCACACCATCCTTCGTTGAGCACGAGCCATTTTTGTTTAGGCGCGGTTTTCAATATATCGATAAATTCATCAGTTAGATTTGTTCGCTTATCCCAACGATTCATGCGTACGATATTCATTTTGGTATAAGCTATCATAGCCTCAGATTGATCTGCACCAGTTGTTTTACCATCAGCCATAAGAATATCCAACATCTCGCGGTAGCCGGTATAGCTAAATGTATTTCTATCTTCTAGTTTGAATTTGAATTGCATACATTATTAAACGAATGATTGATAACTAACTTACAAGCTTCTATTTCTTTTGCTAGTATATTAACTCAATAGCGCTAAAAATTATTGGTCGACAGTCTACCAATGTTGACAAGATATAAGAAGTCCTACGATTTCTTCTTCCGATTATAAATTCGATACCCCACGGATATACTTTGTTGAAAATTCGCTTCAGCGGAGAAAATGTTTCCACTTGCTAAACTTGTATAGTCAAATTGCAATGGAGCTTTTATAGAATAACCTAACGCTAATCTATTCCAAGAAACTCGTAGCCCTAAAAATGGCGCGAATTGAGCAGCTGTTATAAAGCCAGTACTTCTAGGATCAATAGTACGGATATATGATAGACTATCTCATCGCCCCAGTAGAAACGTATATTTTAAACATTTGTTTGAAGGGTGAAATTCAGTCTTTTCAAATAATGCACGCAGATTAAACTTTAGTTTACAAGTGCTTGCTCAAACTGAATTATCTTTACTACATGAAATGGTTTACAATATTGCTATTTTTTTGTTCATGCGCATCAATGAAAACACCACTGTCCAGCCAATCAGTTTCAATACATGATATTTATGTACTAGTTAGTGTGCAGGGTGAATCTGTGCGAGGTAAACTAAAAAATCAATCAACCTTAGAAATTAATCTTACCGACATGACTATGATGGGGAACGATGGTTGTAATGATTTTAGTGGAAAAATTAATCATCACAATGCAAGTAAAAATCAAATTAATTTTTCTGATATCATAGCTACAGAAATGTATTGTAATGAACTGAGTAATCAAGTAGGAAATTCATTCCGTAAAGTAAAAAAGTATAAACGAGATGAAATGATACTCACTTTATTATCTCATAAGGATGAGGAACTACTTTCTTATAAGAAAGTAGATTAACCATTGGCAACATAATTGCCAACCAATTGTTTCCTAAAAACGTCTTATTTTCATACTTGTTATGAAAAAACATATACTACTCTTGGTTTTAGTCCTTGCTTCTATTTCTTCTTCTGCTCAATTTGCCGTGGGTCACACTACAATTACATTCGGCGATCCCAATCGCACAGGAGGTTTTGGTAGTGGCGGTGGCCCTGGACGACAAATTCAAACTGAGATATATTACCCCGCAACCACTGCTGGAACTAATGTACCGATGGCAATTTCAGATGCACCGCTTATTGTATTTGGACATGGTTTCGTAATGACTTGGACCGCTTATCAACCGTTTTATGACCATTGGGCATCGCTTGGATACGTGGTTGCTTTGCCCAGAACAGAAGGTGGACTCTTACCAAATCATCAAGATTTTGCAGAAGATCTAGCCTTTGTTGCACATGAAATACAAAGTTTAGGCAATAATTCCTCTTCCATTTTTCATCAAAATCTGAATCAGAGAATTGCCATTGCCGGTCATAGTATGGGTGGTGGGGCTGCTATACTAAGTCATACGTACCAAATAATTGGTGTGAGCTGTTTTTTAACTTTTGCTGCGGCAGAAACTACACCCAGTGCTATTCTTGCTGCTACTTCATGCACTATACCTTCGTTTTTCGTGAGTGGTAGCTATGATTGCGTTGTTCCAACTGCTACACAAATTCAGATGTATGATTCGATGGCGTCTACTTGCAAAACGCATATTGAATTTACCGATGCGTACCATTGCCAGTTTAATACTTATAATTTGAATTGTGCTACGGGAGAAGCTTCCTGTTTTACACCCGGTGGTATAGTACGAGACACTCAAATAAATAGAACATTGGCGTATGCCGATGATTATTTGGATTTTTATCTAAAGGAAAATTGCGAATCTTGGAATAGTTTTAAAAGTAAGTACGATTTAAACTATGGAATGCTTACCTCTAAAAAAACGAATTGCAGCTACTCTATCCCAACGAATCCTACATTAAGTTTTGATGGAACCAATTTGATAACTAATGGCGCGGGCTTTAGTTTATACATTTGGAAAAGGAATGGTACGATAATCCTTACCTCAGGTGCTAGTTCGTTTGCACCAACGCAAAATGGATCTTACACCGTTTGTGCATATACCCCTTTTGGATGTTATTTAGAAAGCACTCCTTATTTATTAAATACTTTAAGTGTACCCAATATTGAAAAAGGAAATTTACTCCAACTTGACATTCTAAATAAGAAAATTAATATTACCGCAAGCGAAAATAGTACACTTAAAATACTTTCTGTTAATGGTCAAGTTATACAACAATATAAGAATCAAAAAACGGTGGATTATCATCAACTTGCCAACGGCATTTATATCTTAGAATTAAACCACCACAAAGGCATTCATAGACAATTATTACAAGTGTGGTAAGCTTTTTGATAATCAATCAAGCTTTTGGACGTACTAGATTTTTAGGATAATGATATACCTTTGACTTGAATCATTCAATGATAAATATGTCAAAAAAAATCTACTTTACTCTCATCGTGTTTTGCATAATGTCCTCAAGTTCTCTTGCTCAAAGTTGGAATTTAGTCTGGGCAGATGAGTTCAATGGACCTTCTATTGACATGAATAGTTGGACCCATGAAATTGGAACCGGTTCGAATGGTTGGGGTAATAACGAATTACAGTTTTATACCGCTCGACCTCAAAACTCGCAAATCATAAATGGTCAACTGGCAATAATTTGTAAAAAGGAAAGTTATGCAGGACGCCAATACACTTCGGCTCGTATGATTACGCAAGGCAAGCAAAGCTGGAAGTATGGAAAGATTGAAGCGCGCATAAAAATCCCAAAACAACAAGGTCTCTGGCCTGCTTTCTGGACCTTGGGCAATAGTTTTTCAAGTGTTGGCTGGCCCAAATGTGGTGAAATAGATATTATGGAACACATTAACACCAACGAAAAAATACATGGGACGATCCATTGGGATGCCAACGGATACGCTACTTACGGTGGCGACACAACACTAAACGATGTAAATCAATATCATGATTATAGCATTGAGTGGGACCAGTTTGGCATTCGATGGTTTGTAGATGGCGTTCAATATCATTCAGCGAACACAGCGAATAATATAAATAGTACAGACGAGTTTCACGAAGAGTTCTTTTTGATATTAAACATGGCTATTGGAGGAAATTGGCCCGGCAGTCCGGCATCAAATTTTGTAAGTGATACTCTTTTTATTGACTACGTTCGAGTTTATGAGTGGGGCTTCCCAAATTCTACTGAAAGTCTCGAAAAAGAAATCGAGGCAAGTCTTTTTCCAAATCCGCTACTTCAAGGGCAATCGCTTAATATTCATTTGAAAAATTCCAGGAAGCACAGCATAACGATTTATAATACCTTGGGCGTGCCGATGTATCACAAACACAATTTATCAAAGCAACATTCTATTTCCTCTTCTCAACTAGTGGCAGGTGTCTATTACGCTATTATTCAAGATGAGCAACAGAATTTTATTCGCAAGAAGTTGTTGATTCAATAATTCTAGCGATCCTTTCGCTTATAGTACCAATCAAAGTAATCAGATAGCTTTCTATTGCGAGCAATAAATTCCAAGTCCTCAAACATGATATGCTTAAAAGAGTTGGGAATTGATTTTCCGTTACTATCGAAAAGATAATAATCTCCAGTAATAAATAAACGATACGCAGGACCTGCTTCTCTGTTTCCTATAGAAAATCGTCTTTGTCTAAAATTTTTTATTGCCACAAAAAATGAATCTTTGAAATAAACTTCATTCCAGATTTCGGTCAAAATTTCTTTACCAGCATTGGATAACACTCCGTATTTTTCCTTCTCATTTTGAACTTTATACCATTGAGACCCTATTGCACTGATTCGTCTATAGATTGGGTTTATAATAAAACTTCCAGATGCATTTGCAACACCATATCGTGTCTGGTTCCACTTATTGCGTATTTCTTTAATAGCGCAATCACTTGTTTTGATAATTGGTCTTGTTTGACCTCCTAAATGACTAGAAATAAACACTAGAACTATTATTCCAATAAGACTTTGAATTCGCACCAACTAAAAATAAAACTATTCTCAATTCTGCAAATTATTCTTTTGTAAAACATACATACCACTTATCCTGATTCCAACACCGTTCGTAATTCTGGTATTATTCATTCACATTTGACTACCTATCTTTACTCAAACGAACAGATATGATTATTACAACCACAGAGACCATCCCAAACAAAACAGTAGCAGAAATACTTGGCGTAGCAAGAGGAAGCACTGTAAGAGCAAGAAATATTGGTAGAGATATTTTTGCTGGTCTCAAAAACATTGTGGGTGGGGAAATCAGTGAATACACCAAACTGCAAGCCGAAAGTAGAGAACAAGCTATGCAGCGTATGATAGAAGATGCCAAAGCCCATGGTGCAGATGCTGTAATTAATGTACGCTTGACCACCTCTATGGTAATGCAAGGTTGCTCTGAAATATTAGCCTATGGAACCGCCGTTAAATTAGTATAATTATGGATATTGGAACGGGCATATTAGTTTTTCAAGGAATTATGTTTTTGGCTATTGTGGGTATCATAATTTTTCTTGTGGTACGTAGGATTGAAGAAAAAGGCGAAGAAACTTTTGAGAAAAGAGATAACTAACATCTATTTATACAAACGGAGAAGCTCTTTCGCTTCTTCTTTTAACTCCTTGGCCAAGCTTTTCGGCTTAAGGACTTTCACCTGAGACCCATAGCCTTTAATACGTTCGCTTAGTTCGTAGTTTAATACAACTTCTACGGAAATCGTAAATACCTTTTTGGTATGTTCAATGACTTGCTGAGAATGATGCAATGGTTGCGACAATAAATAATTACTCTGATGCGGCGAAAATTGTAAAACAACTTCTTGTGGTTTGGCATCGGTTCTAGATATTCCGATGGTAGCATCAAAATACGCTTTGTTATTTATACTCGCTTCATCAAACGTTTCATTCCTCTTAATGACATCATTCATTCGATCAAAAGAAAAAGTAAGTGTTTTTGGAGCCTTAGTTGGATGAATATCTTTAGCGATTAAGTACAGTCTTGCTTTATACTCTCTTATAAAAAAAGGATGAATGACATGTCGTTTTTCATCTTTGCCAAAGGGCTGGTATTTTAAAACTACCTCGCGTCGCTCTCGAATAGATTCTACCAATAAAGGCATAAACTCAATCCCTTTATAACTATTGGGCCGATCCAGAATAAAAACATCCTGACCGTTTTCTTCGTTATTAATATTTTGTTTGACACTACTTGCAATTTTTACAATAGCATCTTCAAAAACTTTAATAGCTGGAATATCTTTAAACTGTTCTAAAATGGTAATGGCAAATTCCAGGCCTTTTAAATCATCGGCCGATACGGGCATTTTGCTAATTGAATAACCTTCTTCGGTATAAACGTAACCGCGTGCGTAGCGATCAAATTGAATCGGAGCATCAAAGCCCAGATTCGTATCGTAGCGCATGGCGTAGATATCTTTTTGAATGCTAGAAACCGAAATAGTCATATCTAACTTTTCGGATACATGCTCTACCAAATCTTCCAAACTAGGCGCTTTGAGTGATTTATTTGTTAAGCGTTGATCTATTATTCGGTATCGAGCGTATGCATTCTTGTTTTTCATCTATAAATACTGGGTTTGTGTCAGACAAATGTCAAATTCTTCTTAAGGGCTTAACGTTTCGACCTTTCACTACGTCTATTATAATGTAAAGAATCTGAATCCATACGCCCATGAAAAAGCGAATATAAAGAAAATAGTTTAGTACGTAAATACTTTACGCACCAAAATCAAATCTTTGTATTCAGAAAAATAAAAAGAGCATTATGACAGAGACATTCATACCAAGAAAGGAAGAAATACAAGCATTACAAATTACACAAATCATATTTGATGATAGTGATTTGGTTAGTTTAAAAGCACAAGTTCGCGTGGGCGCTTTGATTCAATCCATGGATTTATTGCTTTCATTTCAGCAGTTTAATGATATGCTTCGTTTCACCGGTCGTACCGGAGAAGATTTACAATTAGAAATTAGCGACAAGCTAAATTCCAATGACAAAAATTTATATGTCATTGACTTACGTTCTAAATCCGTTGTATTTACTACCGTAAAATTGAATATTAGCTTACTCACCGGCGAAGATGAAAATACCTTTGTGGTAGATGATATTCAACCACTATCTTTTTTGCAACAAGCTAAAAATCTTAAGAAAAACATTCGTGATTTCGAAATGGGCAAATTAGAAAACAACCGCTTATTAAAAAGCGAGTTACTTCGAATTGCCAAAATGTATCGTTACTATAAAGGTTTATTGAGCCTAAATATTAATGAGCAAGAAGCGCGGAAACACGCTGGTCTTGAAAATGATAAATTATTCCAACTAGCTTTTATAGCTTGTCACTAAGAATATAAAAATATTCATAAGAGTTCGTTTTATGAATTTTTGAGTAAGAACGCCCTCGCTTTGCGAGGGCGTTCTTTGTTTATAGCTCACCAACAGATTTTGTCTATTTATGGATTTTAAATAGATCCTGCATCTTATAGTCATGAACACACAGGTATTACCCAAATCAATGCAGTTAAAAATCGATGCAAGAGATTATCAAATTCTATTTCTGAGCTCGTTCTTGCTCTTAGGGATTTTTAGTTTAGGCTGGGATGCCAACGTTATGAAGTATTATATTCTCATCAGTTCTTGCTTGGTGTTTCAATATATTGCTCGGCTAATATTTGACTTAAAGCTTAGCTCACTTAAAAGTGCTTTAATTACCTCACTAGGACTCTGTATCTTAGTACAAGCGAGCCATTGGTCTTTATACATTCTAATAGCATTCATTGCTATCGGTGGAAAATTCATATTCAGATATAAAGGAAAACATTTTATCAATCCAGCAAATTTCGGAATCGTAGCCACCATTATACTTACCGATCAGGTATGGATTTCACCCGGCCAATGGGGCAATCTGGCCATCTTATTTTTCTTAATCGGTTGTCTTGGATTTATCATCACCTATAAAGTAAATCGCATAGACCTGTCTATTCTTTTTCTACTAAGTTTTTTCTTGTTGGAGTATAGCTATCAAATTTTATACCTTCAATGGCCGTTAGATCATCTAATGCAAAGTTTTACCAATGGCGGCTTTCTGCTGTTTACTTTTTTTATGATAACAGATCCTGTGTCAACTCCGGCTCATAAATCTGCACGTAAATTCTGGGCAGTAAGCATTGCCCTGCTAGCATTTTTACTCAAAGAATTTTACTACATCCCCTCGGCACCTTTTTGGGCATTATTTTATTTAGCATTTACGACTCCTTTGATATCTTATTTCTTTCCGTCGCAGAAATTTTTATGGAAAAACACAATACAGCACATCTCATTACAAACAGCATCTAAAAACAAATAATAATTATGAAGACAATAAAAAAAATCATTCCGCTTCTGTTGCTCACTATTTTCGTAGCAACCAATTCGTTTGCTTTTTGTGGCTTTTATGTAGCCAAAGCAGACACCAAAATTTTCAACAAAGCATCACAAGTCATCATCGCCCGTGATGGAAACAAAACGGTCATAACCATGAGTAATGACTTTCAGGGCAATGTAAAAGACTTTGCTATGGTAGTGCCGGTGCCACAGGTATTACAGGAACAAAATATTAGAGTAGTGCACCGTAACATTTTTGATAAGCTGGATGCTTATTCAGCTCCACGCTTAGTTGAATATCATGATCCAGCTCCTTGCAATCGATATAAGAAGCTAGAAGTTGCTCCATCAACCATAGCCGGAGGTAGAGCTGATGAAACCATGTACGTTTTAGATGGAATGAAAGTTAAAGAAGATTTGGGCGTAACTATAGAGGCGAAATATAATGTTGGCGAATATGATATTTTGATACTTAGCGCCACACAGAGTAATGGATTAAAAAAATGGCTAACGCAAAACGGATATAAAATTCCTAGAAATGCCGAAGAGGTATTAGACCCATACATCAAAAGTGATATGAAATTCTTTGTGGCAAAAATTAATTTGCAAAAGCATGAAGGAAAAGGATATACGGATTTGCGCCCTTTACAAATTACGTTAAACTCACCAAAATTTATGTTACCTATTCGATTGGGAATGGCCAACGGTAAAGGAAACCAAGACCTAATTATCTACACGCTTACTAAAAAAGGAAGAGTAGAATGCACAAACTATCGTACGATAAAAATGCCAACAGGTATGGATATGCCCACTTTTATAAAAGATGACTTTGGTAATTTTTATAGCGACGTTTTTAAGAAACGATGGAAGCGCAATAGAGGCAAAGCCGTTTACTTAGAATATAGTTGGGATATTAGTCCTCGCAATTTTGTGAAATGCGATCCTTGTGTAAGTCCAGCACCCAACTTTGCAGATATGAAGCGTGCCGGCGCTTGGTGGGTAGCCGGCAATCGAAATGAAAATGTCCACTTTACCAGATTACATGTTCGATATAATAGGAAAAGCTTTCCGCAAGATTTACAATTTCAAACCACACCCAACAAATCAAATTTCCAGGCGCGTTATGTATTACGCCATCCTTACAAGGGAGATATTAGTTGCACCGAAGGTCAGAAATATGTACAAAAAGTGATTGATCGTCGAGAAGCAGAATTAGATAATTTAGAATTCTATACAGGCGATGACGCTTATAATCATCATGGCTATGTACGCGAATGGGAACGCAAACTAGAAGGAAAACGATACCGAAAAGGAAGTATCAACCCTGCAGAAAACAATACCTTATTGGTACTTCTATTTCTATTGTTGAATATCAGCATTGTAATTTCTGTATTAAAAATTAGAAAAACGATTCTTAAAAAATGAGATACTGGATCGTCGTTTTACTCATAGGAATTACAAGTTGTCAAGGTCAAACGAATACAACAAAGGAACCCGGTCATGAAAGTAAAAAAGAAGTGGCTAACGTACCATTATCATTTGATGCTACAACAAAAACAATTCATGTTTTCGTAGCATTGTGCGACAATCAATATCAAGGAATTGTACCCGTTTCAAAAAGCTTAGGAAATGGTCAGAACCCCAATACGAATTTGTATTGGGGTTCTGCTTATGGTATGAAAACCTATTTTAAGAAAAGTAAAAATTGGAAAATAATCCGCTCTCAAAAAATAAATCAAACCATCCTTGAAAGACTGGTATTTAAACACAAAGATTCAGGTGCCTTTCTTGTGGTAGATGCGTATGACGGAAAACATATTAAACTAACTACAGTAGATTTCTTAAAGAGCTCGGCCGGAAACAATAAAGATACCCTGCACACTAACGGCAAGGTGATAGGAATTAATGGTAATGCAAAACTCTGTGCCTATATTGGTCATGATGGTCTTATGGATTTCGAGCTTAATGAAACTTTTGAAAATACAGATAAAGTAAAAAGAGATGTCATCATTCTTGCGTGTTATAGTCATCATTATTTTTCGCAACATTTACAAAAATCGAATGTCGACCCACTTATTTGGACTACGGGCTTAGTGGCGCCTGAGGCCTATACAATACATGATGCGCTGGATGCCTATCTTAAAAATGAAAGCAATACCATTATACGAGATAAAGGAGCTTCGGCTTATGCCAAATATCAAAAATGTGGATTGCGAGCAGCTAAGAGATTACTGAAAACTGGCTGGTGATTTACTTTATAATCCGCTGATACAAATCCCGACAGAAAAAGGAATCACTTCTTGTGGACCATTTCCAACTCGGAACAGCGTATTCAATCCATACTGTCCGTAGACGGAGAAGTTACCGTACCCAAAACGAAGGGTTCCGCCGACTCGATACGTTTCAATAAACCGACGAGTGCTTACTTTTTCCCGGATGGGTTTATTATTAAATTCTCTTACACTTTTGGTGTGTGCATTAATCAAAGCTCCTACTTTCATTCCAATGGCCGCTTTAAATCCTTTGTTTCTATTTTTCTTATTGCTAAAATAACGGAGTTCCAAGGGCGCTTCTAAATAAGTTAGACTGTATTTAAAACGCTTGAATTCATCATTGTCGTCCAAAAATTGAATTTCAGTCAACGAATCACCAATAATTGCTTTTTGATCTTTTAGGAAAATATTGCTACTCGCCACTCCTACTCCAGCAGCAAAGCTAAAATTGGACGTTTTGATAGGAAAATCATAGCATAAATAAGCATTCATACTACGACTAATGCCTCCAATATTGACAGAATCAGGAGCTCCAGCCCAACCGTCATAGCCCATCTGAAACATAAAATAATCCTTAGAAGGTTTGCTGTAGGCTGCATCACTGGTATTCTGGGCACCCACAGATAAGCTTACAAAGCAAAGCACGATAAAAACAATGTTCTTAAACATATTCAAATTTAATCCGACAAATATAGTTGATTGCATACTTAAAAGCACGTTAAATCATTCATCAAGAATTAAAACCGTTCATAGATAAAACGTTAGATATCTGCTTCTAGCCTATTACTTTTGATAATCGTGAAATCGAATAAAAAATATTGGCTGATACAAACCGTAGGATGGAGTCTGTTTGCACTGCTTAATATTTATATTTCTTTTTTCGAACCCAATGATTCTCATATAAAAACAATAATAATCAATGTATTATTAGTTGCCGGAGGTTTGGCACTCACCCATTTTTATCGAAAAACATTAATTCGACAAAAATGGCCATCTCTAGAAACAACGCGTTTAATCACGCGCGTTTTATTTGCCAATATAATAATGGCTCTAATTTTTTGTTTATGGCAGTATATTCTGCTCAACATATTTTATCCTGAGCAAGAAAACATTTCTTCACTGCGCCATTTGATAAGACCATTCATGTCGGCGTATTTAATATTATTGGCATGGTCATTAATTTATTTCACTTGGTCTTATATAGAGAGTAATCGTTCGCGCATTATTTCGCAATTGCAAATGCAAAATGATATGCAGGAATTAGAATTAAAAAGTATGCGTTCGAACTTGCAACCACATTTTATTTTCAACTCGCTAAATAGTATTCGAGCGCTTATAAAAGAAGATCCAACGGCCGCTAGAGAAGCAGTGACTAAGTTATCCAAAATATTACGCACGTCGATCAGCACAAAGGATAATAGTATTAGCTTAGATGAAGAATTAAAACTGGTTGAAAATTATTTGCATTTAGAAAAAATTCGTTTTGAAGAACGACTGCAATACGAATTTCAAATTGAGCCCAAAACACGGGCTATGCTCATCCCACCAATGTTGATTCAAAACCTAGTGGAGAACGCGGTTAAACATGGTATTAGTCTGCAAGAAAATGGTGGGACCATATGGATCCGCTCAGAGGCTGATGGCGAGCTCATTAGAATAAGCATTCGAAATGAAGGTCGAATAAACCAAGAAAATAAATTAAAAGGCACTGGCTTTGGTATGAGCTCATCGCAAAAAAGGCTGAGTCATCTTTATCCTGAATTAGCTGAGATAAATATGTTTGAAAAAGATAACATGGTCGTTGTAGAAATATGTATCCCCAATAAAATAAAACCATATGAAAATTAGAAGCATTATTGTAGAAGATGAAAGATTAGCGCGTAAAGAACTTAGCGATATGCTAGAGTCTTTTCCGCAAATTGAAATAATTGATGAAGCTGCAAATGTAGCGGACGGCATAAATAAAATTGATGAACAAAAACCAGATTTAATTTTTCTAGATATCAACATGCCTGCAAACAAAACAGGCTTTGATTTACTGGAAGTTCTTGATCACATACCAAAAGTTATCTTCTGCACAGCACATGACGAATACGCTATCAAAGCTTTTGAAGTTAATGCACTGGACTATTTACTGAAGCCCATAGAAGAAGAACGATTAAAAGAGGCAATAGAAAAAGTAGAATTGGCCATTGACAAAGAGGAAGAATCTGAGGACACTACAAATAAAAAACTAAGTGCCACAGACAAAGTATTTGTGAAAGATGGTGAACGATGTTGGTTCGTGAAAATTGGCGATGTACGCTACTTCGAAAATGCAGGAAATTATAGCAAAGTTGTATTTGATAAATATCGACCACTCATTCTTAAGTCATTAAATGCGCTTGAGGAACGACTTGATGATGATCTTTTCTTTAGAGCCAACCGACGACAAATCATCAATATTAACAGTATCAAAAGCATTCATCCCCACTTTAATGGAGGACTAAAAGTAATTCTAACTTGTGGTGAAGAAGTAGAAGTTTCAAGAAGACAGGCTAGCAAGTTCAAGGAAAAAATGGCGTTGTAGCAATTTATTATAAGGAAGTATGTTTGTGCTCACCAACTATTACTTAACTAAAAATCAATATTTTTTTTCTATTATTGTAGCTCAACAAAAAAATAAACAAACACTATGGGATTATTTTCATTTATAAAAGATGCCGGAAAGAAAATTTTTGGATCGAAAGAAGAACAAGTTGCGGAAAACCCGAACATTACGGATGAGCAGGTTACCACAAACCAAAAAGACGCACTTACAAATTTTGTGAATTCGCATGGCTTAAACGTAGATAATTTTGATATTCAATTTCATCCAGGAGGCAAAGTAGTGCTCGCTGGAGATGCGGCTTCAAAAGCTGATTTTGAAAAAGCAAGTTTAATTGCCGGAAATATCGCAGGTATTAGTGAAGTAGACAATCAAATGACGATTGGCGGTGATGTTCAAGTTGGCGACAGTCAGTTGCACACAGTAGAAAAAGGAGATACGCTATGGGCAATCTCAGAAAAATTCTATAGCGATGGCTCTAAATATCCAACAATTGTAGAGGCGAACCAACCAATGATTAAAGACGCCAACGAGATTTATCCAGGTCAAGTGTTACGAATCCCAGCTTTAGGTTAGGCGTAATAAAAAAAATAGAATAAAAACCATTCGCCTCGGCGAATGGTTTTTACTTTTAGGATATGCTTGTTTCAGAAACTAATATGCTAACTGACCAACAAGTATTGGCGTTGATTAAACTCAAAGGTCTTCCGCGATCTAATAAAAAAGAACTTCAAGCCATCATAAGCTCACGAGGACTAAAAGAAAGTCAGCTGTATGTTCATCCTAAAAAGCAGCTGAATTTTCTTTTCAAAATATTACTAATTATCTGCCCAGCCTGTTGGCAAATTTTAATCTTGTTAGAATTAATTATAGGAAGTAAATGGCTAATTTTTAGAACGCAATGGAAACAATTTTGGTTCTACTTGCGATTAGGATTCTTGTTTTGGTTTGTAGCGATTATGCTGCTTGCCAAGTATGTTATCTTTGCTTAATAAATCTCATAAGTACAATGAATATTCCCTACTCTATTTCACTTGCATTTATTTTAATAACACTTACAACCGTTTTTATTTTATTCGTAGCCGGTAAAAAAAACATAAAGATTTTAGCGATCGTTGGTTTATACTTATTAATTCATGGCACCCTATCCTATATAGGTTTTTACCAAACCAAGCCTATTCTACCCCCCAAATTTTTTATGGTTGTGGCGCCATCTTTTGCGCTCATACTCTATTTGCTGATTTCCAAGCGAGGAAAATCTTTTATAAAAACATTTGATTTGCGCACATTAACTCTTTTGCACACCATCCGAATTCCTGTGGAGCTCATACTATATTCTTTGTTCACGGCAAAAGCCATACCTGAGGTCATGACTTTTGCAGGTAGAAATTTTGATATTATTGCCGGTCTGACAGCCCCTATTATTTATTATCTAGCCTTTGTCAAAAATCGTATCGGACCCAAATTTCTTATGCTTTGGAACATTTTATGTGCCATCCTTTTAATAAATATTGTTATTCATGCCACCTTATCGGTAGAACTTCCATTCCAACAATTTGGTTTCGAGCAGCCTAATCAAGCCATTTTGCAATTCCCCTTTACATGGTTACCATCTGTGGTCGTGCCCATTGTTTTGTTTGCACACTTTGCTAGCATTCAGCGATTATTAAAGCTGAAGCCTTAATCAATGTCTATCTTTACTTTGTAACAATGAAGGTATCTGGTTTTACATTTGTGCGCAACGCTGTTGTTTATGACTATCCCATTGTGGAGGCAATCATTTCTATTCTACCCATATGTGATGAAGTCATTGTTGCCATCGGAAATTCTGAGGATGACACGCTGGGTTTAATTCAATCCATTCAAACCGATAAAATAAAAATTATTGAAACCAAATGGGATGACACGCTGCGCGAGGGTGGTCGTGTATTAGCGGTTGAAACCGATAAGGCCTTGGCCGCTGTATCTAAGGATTCAGATTGGGCATTTTACATTCAAGGTGATGAAGTAATTCATGAAAAATACTTAGATAACATTCATCGAGCCATGAAAGAAAACTTAACGAATGACAAAGTAGATGGCCTGCTCTTTAAGTATCGTCATTTTTATGGCTCTTACGATTACATTGGAAGTGCCACGAGTTGGTACCCACATGAAATTCGTATTATAAAAAACAAGTCTCATATATATTCTTATCGTGATGCCCAAGGTTTCAGAAAGAATAAAAACAACACCAAATATCCTGATGGTCAAAAACTAAATGTGAAACTGATTAATGCTTTTGTTCATCATTATGGCTGGGTAAAGGAGCCAACCGCTATGCAACAAAAACAAAAAACGTTTCAAAAACTCTGGCACAGCGACGAAGAATCTGCCAAACGAGCTGGTACAGCACAACAGTATAAATACGAAAAAAACGAACATGCCTTGGAGCGTTTTCGTGGTACTCACCCTAAGGTAATGCAAGATAGAATTGAAAGACTCAATTGGGAATTTAACTACGATCCCAAACAAGAAAATACCAGTCTGAAAGAACACTTCAAAGTTTTCTTTAAAAAGTATCTGGGCTTAGATTTCAGCTACCGCAATTATAAGCTATTGCCCTAGCTACTGCCATTCATCCAAGTTTTACGGACTATAAAAGAATAATAAGTTCTTGTCCATTATATTTGTCAGTCCCGATTGTTACCGGGATAAAAAATAAAATTTATGAAAAAACTATTGATTGCATTCCTTAGTATTATCCTTTTTGCACCAGCCAAAGCAGATGAAGGAATGTGGATTCCCATGTTGATTGGACAAAACTTCCAACAAATGCAAAAACTAGGTTGGAAAGGAACCGCTGAAGACATTTACAGTGTAAATAAGAGCTCAATGAAAGATGCCATCGTACATTTTGGTGGTGGTTGTACTGCCGAGATGATTTCTGCTGATGGATTGCTTATGACCAACCATCACTGTGGTTATGGTAATATCTCTTCGCTAAGTACTGTAGAAAATAATTATCTCATGAATGGCTTTGTCGCCAACACCAAAGATGCGGAATTACCTTGCCCAGGATTAAGCGTCAAATTTTTGGTTCGCATGGAAGATGTAACTAAACGAGTACGTAAAAAAATAAGCGATGCCTATGGTGCAGACGTTAGCAAAAGATTGCGTGAGGTGACTAAAGAGTTACAGAAAGAAAATGATAACAACGGCGCTTATCGTGTTGACGTGCGTAGTTTTTATTCAGGCAATAAATATTATATGCTCATTTATGAAGTGTATACAGACGTTCGTTTGGTAGCAGCACCACCTGAAAGTTTAGGTAAATTTGGAGGAGATACGGATAATTGGATGTGGCCTCGTCACACTTGTGATTTTAGTATGTTTCGTGTTTATTCTAATAACAACAATCGACCCGCAAAATATTCTAAAAACAATAGACCATATCACCCAAAGCACCATTTACCAGTATCCTTAAAAGGTGTTGAAGATGGAGACTTTGCAATGATCATGGGTTATCCAGGTCGCACAACTCGCTATCTTACCTCTCAAGGTATTGATCTTTCGGTAAATGATTTTAACCCAACCATAGTTAAAATCAGAGATAAAAGATTAGCCGTTATGCGCGAAGTAATGGATCGTAAGCCAGCGGTAGATTTAAAATACGCTTCTACGTACGCGTCAGTTGCAAACTATTGGAAATATTTTATTGGACAAACCGAGCAATTAAAAAGACTGAAAATCCAAGATCAAAAAATGGACGAAGAAGCTGAATTTCAGCGTTGGTCAAAAAAAGAAGCTCGCTATCTTAAGAACTTATTTCCTGACTATGCCGAGGCCTATGCAGATTACAAACCGTATGTAAAACACTACCTCTATTTCTATGAGGCGTTTGGTTCGCCTAAATTGACCCAGCTTGCTTTACGAGTTTCGGGCTTGAAAAAATTGATCGACAGCAAAGCAGATATTGATAAAATAAATAAAGCATTGACTGCGCTTAAAAAGACAAGAGCGTCATTAATAGAATCGATGGACAAAGAATTAGACCAAAACCTTTTTGCGGCCATGAATCAGATGTTCTATGAAGACGTTCCTCGTGCGCAACACCCTAGTATTTTTTCGTCAGAAGTATTCAATCGATTTGGAACTGGTGGAACTGAAAAAACATTTAAGGATTACACTAGTTATTTGTACCAAAAAACAGCCTTGCTAAATGATGAAGCTTTTGACCGAATGGCAACACCAGAAAATATAGATAAACTATTGGAAGACCCGGCCATCGTATATGCAATGAATGTAAATGACAATTGGAAAAAAAACTATGCTGACATCATTACAGATTATCGCTATGAGCGTTTTGAATTAGACCGCGCCTATTTAGGTGGAATGTTAGAAAAAAACCAAGGCAAGTTGATGTACCCTGATGCCAATAGCACTATGCGTTTGAGCTACGGAAATGTAAAAGCGTATAAACCGAAAGATGGCGTAAGCTTCTCGCACTACACTACCGCAGCGGGCTTAATGGAAAAATATAAGCCGGGAGACAAAGAATTTGACCTACAAACTAAAATAGTAGACTTAGTACGTCGTAAAGATTATGGCGACTACGCTAATAGTAAAGGCGAATTGGTTACCTGCTTTATTACGAATAATGACATTACGGGTGGTAATTCAGGAAGTCCTGTAATTAACGGAAACGGCGAATGGATTGGTGCCGCTTTTGATGGTAACTGGGAAGCAATGAGTGGTGATATTGCTTTTGATAAGCGATTTAAAAGAACAATTATCGTTGATGCTCGCTACATTATGTGGGTATTAGATAAAGTATTAGGTGGCCGTCCGTTGTTAGATGAAATGACAATACGGAATTAATCGAATACTAGAATACAAAATAGAAAGACCACCTCAGCGGTGGTCTTTTTTTATTGTCCTAAAAATCTATACTTTTAACTCATGCCGACTAAATTTATTACTTTAATACTTCTTTTATCAGTTGCTATTTTTTTTTCGGATTGTAAAAATGAAATCCCTCATCCGTTAAGCACAAAAAGCGACCAAGATTTCTGTGCCAGCATTCATAGAAATGATAGTATTACCTTAAGTGGTCAGTTGGCAGATGTAGATTCTTTAATGAATACGAAAACTGGTCTTTTTGTACTAGAAGATGGAGCCAACGCAATGATTACACGCGCTTGGCTCAGCGAATACGCTGAGAAAAGTATCGATATCCAATATTTTATTTTTAGTACAGACAATGTTGGTTTAATAGCCTGTGATTATCTCGTTCGTGCTGCCGATCGAGGTGTGAAAGTTAGAATTCTAGTGGATGATATTATGGTGGATGCCAGCGTAACTGATATTCTCAGTTTAAATGCTCATAAAAATATTGAAATAAAAATTTATAACCCTGGTGTAAACTTAGGTAAAAACCTCTGGGGCAAACTAAAAAATTTCGCGACCCAATATGCATCATCGAATAAACGGATGCACAATAAAACATTTGTAGTTGATAATAAAGTCGTTATTACCGGTGGGCGCAATATCGCCAATGAATATTTCGACTATGACCACGAGTATAATTTTAGAGATAGAGACATCTTATTAATAGGAAAAACGTCTCAAGACGTATCAGCTTCTTTTTCTGAATTTTGGAATTCTGTTCTAAGCATTGATGTAAAAAAAGTAGCAAAAGAAACGGACCATCCTTTTCCAGATACTATTGCTTTTGAAAACTTGCATCAATACGCTTGCAATCCAGAAAACTTTTGGCCGCAAGTACGACAGAGAATAAAAGAGTTGCCAAGTGTATTTAATCAACTGAGAAAATCTAGACAGATTATTTGGACCGATTCGGTGAATTTCATCAGCGACATCCCCGGTAAGAACGACGGCAAAAACGGTTTATACGGTGGTGGTGCCACAACAGAAAAATTATTTGAATTAGTAAATAATGCGACTTCCAGTGTAGACATACAAACACCCTATTTAATTACTACACCCGCCAGTATTAAAATGTTTAAAGATGCAGTAGACCGCGGTGTGAAAGTTAGAATACTAACCAACAGCCTAGCATCAACTGATAATGTTGAAGCCTTTAATGGTTATCAACGAAATCGAGAAGAATTACTTAAAACCGGTGTTCGGGTTTTTGAATTTAAACCGAATGCTCAAATTAGATCACAAATTATGACCGGCGAACTGCAAATCAAATTAGACTATAAACCCATTTTTGGTTTACACGCAAAGAGTATGGTAATCGACGGTCATACAACAGTGATAGGTACTTTCAATCTAGATCCGCGTAGTGCGAATTTAAATACAGAGTGTCTAGTCATTGTCAAAGACAAACAATTAAGTCGTGGAGTTTTAAAAGGTATGGAAACAGAATTCAAGCCTGAAAATGCTTGGGAAACCACGCTAGAATACAACCCAGATCAAGAAGTAGGTTATGGTAAAAGAATAAAAGCAGCCACTCGACGGGTAGTACCTCAGAATATTTTATAAACTATCTAATAAGCGTCACATCACCTCGCATAAGGTCAGTTCCTGAACCTACATTTATATCTATAATATAAAAGTAAGTTCCGATTTCGCATTCTACACCTTTAAATGTTCCATTCCAGGCATCGCTTACTTCTGTGGTATGAAACACTTTCTGCCCCCATCGATTAAAGACACTTAAATAATTTATTTCCACATCTTGCCAATTGGCTATGCGAAAACCATCGTTCTTGTTATCTCCATTCGGCGTAAATGCATTTGGCACTACAACATCAGGAATAACTCGTGCACACTTTGTAATATCATCGCTACCACATTGGTTAAAAGCTTTTAACTCAAAACAATACAAGCCGACTTCAGAAACGGTTTCTCTGAAATTTAAATCAGTACTAAAATCGCTTCCGTTATTTGACCACAAATAATTATCAGCACCAATTGACGTATTCGTTCCTTCGAAAGTAGCGTTTCGCTTCGTAGCTTCCGTTGGGGATAATTCGAAATCAGCAATCGGCGGATAATTAATCTGAATACTTACATCATTCGTTTCATTTATCGGGCAAGGAGTTCCAACAGGAGACTGCGCCGTAAGTGTGTACGTCTGATTTTGTGAAGGAGATAGGCTAAGCAAACCTGTATTGATATCATAAGCAAAACCGGTCGAAGGCACAGCAGTAACAACTGTCCCAGCAGGAAAGTTAAAAGTATAAACCTCGCCATCACACATAGTATGGTTTGGCTCAGGCCATGAGAAAGAAGAATTAGCCGCTATGATATCAAAACATGCGGTATCAGGTTCAAACTTCCACATATCATTATAACAATAGTTTCCAGCGCCATAATTTAAGCCTCCAAAAATCCAAATATTTTCTTTATCATCCGTCCAAACACAGAGACCACCTCTTTCCGGAATTGCATTTGCCGCACTCGTGACGCCCATAGTTCCATAACTAGCTGGAAAAATACCTTGACCAACGTCACCCCATACCATAATCCATTCATTATTGTCAGAATCATAGATCCATAAATCATTTAATGAACCAAAGGAACTTTGTGAAAATCCGCCAAAAGACCAAAACGCTTTAGAACAAGAGTTATTCGTTTGTACCGTTTGATTCTCATAACGCGCACTAGGAATATTTGTTTGCTTTGCATCACACAATGCGGATACGGTACCCATTTGCTGCGATGCTGTACTACCTCCCAACCAAACCCATAATTTGGTATTCAAATCATACTTCCAAACATCATTAAGATCGGCCCCAAACCCATCAATCCCACCAAAAATATAAAAGGCCTCATCGCCAGTTCCCCATTTAGTATAACTAGCTCGGCTCGGTGGCATATTGCTAGCCGCTGGTACTCCAACTGTTCCATAACTTCCTGTGCTACCAGGTATATTAGAACCAGACTCCCATGTCCAAAGATTTGTATTTAAGTCATATTTCCATAAATCATTAGCCGCTTGAGCTGCACCGCTGAAGCCGCCAAACATCCAAAGTTCATCATTTACAGTCCAACCAGATTTACATTCGTTTCTTTCACCCGGATCATTTGTGGGTGATGCAACTCCTAAAGTTCCATGATTAGCTAGAACACCTGTTGTATTAGAACCGGCAATCCAAGTCCATTCATTCGTTGCAATTTCGTAACGCCACACATCATTGAATGAAGTACCAATTGATCCAAATCCTCCATACAAATAAAGCATACCATCTTTGCCAGTCCAACAATTGGCACCCCAACCTCGAGCCGGTGGGATGTTTAGTGGAGAAGAAACACCTTTCGTTCCATATTGACCTGATGTATTATTTGCTAGTTGTGGACCTTGAACCCAAGTCCATTCTTCGGTAGCCGGATCAAACATCCACATATCATTGTAATGATCCGAAGAACCACCAAAAGCAACACCACCAAAAACCCAGAACTTTCCAGTAAGGTCCTTCCAATAGGCCGCTTGATATCGAGATGGTGGAACGTTTGTTGGCGATGAAACACCTTGAGTACCATAA
Organism: uncultured Chitinophagaceae bacterium; assembly: GCA_964389575.1. Lineage (GTDB taxonomy): Bacteria > Bacteroidota > Bacteroidia > Chitinophagales > Chitinophagaceae > JAGNRR01. The sequence goes on along the minus strand of CAYMFF010000036.1, from coordinate 3,875 downwards.
TTACCCAACGGGCTTGATCCGTTTTGAGGACCTCGCACCCATGTCCATTCTCCACTTTGAGCACTTGTCACAAGTGGAACTAGAAATACTATAAGAATTAAAAAATATTTATTCATGACGTTTGTCTTTTTCAGGGTTCAACTCAATTTCTTCTAAAATATTTCCTTTCTTATTAATGAAATACATTTTATTTTTTATCTGAACCGGTGCTTTGCCGTTCGCCAAAAAAGTATAAGCATTATCAAAATCTTTACTAATTTTTGATTGACCAGCATCATTTATAAAAAAGAACTTCTCTGATTGCTTCACAGGAGCCATTCCCAGATTAAAATCTCTAGCAATACTATATTGGATCGGAATAACTGTTTTTCCAAGTCGGTCGATATAACCGTACAAGCCATTTTGTTTTATACGTCCTCGATTGTTGTGAAGCGGATAGGCTTCATCATATTTTGGTTGAACTACCCAATCACCACTCGTATTGATATAACCATATTTTCCTTCAAATTTTGCAGCTGCAATACCATCAGAAAAAATACTGACGTCTTCAAAAATCATTGGTATTTGTAATTCGCCTTTGGTATTAATAAACCCGCGTTTTCCATTTTTAATAACGATAGCAAGTTCTTCTGCAAAGACAGAAGCTTGATCATATTTAGGAGCAATAACTGTTTGACCAGTTTTATTCTTAAAACCAGCTTTTCCGTTTTCATAAAATCGAATCAGTTGATTTTGACTTTGTACTTGATAGCATCCAAGGATTAATAGTACAATGAAGGAGGTTTTTTTCATAATCTAGGGTTTACACAAACGAAACTATAAATAGTTAACGCCTTCGCAACATCTTTATTGTAAAAAGATTCTGACAAATAGCATTTGTTACTAAGACGTAAATAAAATGCCTTTCGTTGGCGAAAAGGTTCTGAAATAAGGTTTTAACTAAGAATTCAGTCCAAATGAGCATTTATTTCGCGGGTTGTACCTTCGCATTCTTATGAAAACAGCTTATATAATTGATGCCGTTAGAACCCCTGTTGGGAAATACGGAGGTACGCTCTCATCTATTCGTCCCGATGATTTATTAGCTCTAGTAATTAAAGAAATCGTGAAACGAAACCCGAGTATTGATACTGCCAAAATAGAAGATGTGATAGCCGGAGCTGCTAATCAAGCTGGTGAGGACAATAGAGATGTGGCTCGAATGGCGGCGCTATTGGCTGGTTTGCCTGAGAATGTTGGCGGAAACACTGTGAATCGTTTGTGCGCTTCGGGTTTACAGGCCATTATGGATGCGAGCCGCGCTATTATGTGTGGCGACGGCGAAATGTATTTGGCAGGCGGTGTAGAAAGCATGAGCCGCGCACCGATGGTTTTGGCCAAAGCAAATAGTGCATTTAGTCGAAACGCAGAAATTTATGATACCACGATTGGTTGGCGTTTTGTAAATAAAAAATTATCTGAAATGCACTATCCATTTGGGATGGGTGAAACTGCCGAGAATGTGGCCGAGCGATGGAAAATTGCAAGAGAAGAACAAGATGTATTTGCGAATAGCTCGCAAGAAAAATATGATGCTGCTCATAAAGCTGGGAAATTTAAAGAGGAACTAATGTCTGTTTCTATTCCGCAACGAAAAAAAGATGATATCGTTTTTGATAAAGATGAGCACCCAAGATTTTCGGGAATAGAAAAACTATCAACCTTAAAACCTGCCTTTAAAAAAGACGGAACAGTAACGGCAGGAAACGCTAGTGGGATAAATGATGGCTCTGCCATGCTTTTAATAGCGAATGAAGATGCAGTAGAAAAGTATAAGCTTAAACCTATGGCCAAAATTAAATCAATGGCAATTGCCGGAGTTGAACCTGCCGTTATGGGAATAGGTCCTGTGCCGGCAACTAAAAAAGCACTGGAACGCGCTGGCTTGACTGTTGCTGATTTAGATGTCATTGAATTGAATGAAGCTTTCGCCTCGCAAAGTATAGCCTGCATGCGTGATCTTGGTTTGGACGAAAGCAAGGTTAACGTAAATGGTGGATCTATTGCCATTGGTCATCCATTGGGCGCAAGCGGTGCAAGAATTTCGACGACCTTATTACATGAAATGATAAAACAAGATGCGAAATATGGTCTGGCCACTATGTGTGTGGGTGTAGGTCAAGGTGCCGCGGTTATTTTTGAGCGGGTGTAATATGAATAAAAAATTACAACTTGACCCAGCCCTAATTTTAGAAACTCTCGAACGGCTTGAAAATAGAATAGCAGATCGTTTTCCTGAAGCAGGTCTGCGTAAAGCTACTAATCAGCTTTTGAAAGTAGGAAAAAAAAGCAAAGCCACAATAGAATGGATTTCGAAACCCAACATACCCTTACGAGTGTTTACTTTTATTATTATTTTGCTCGGCTTTGGCGGATTAATATTTAGTATTAAATATGTTGATCTAAAACTAGCTGATACCACACTCGGACATTTTATAGGCCTATTTGAAGCTGTATTGAATGATATGATTTTAATTGGGGCTGCCATTTTCTTTTTGGTTTCTATGGAAACCAGAATTAAAAGAAAACGATCGCTAGAAGCATTGAATGAACTTCGAGTAATTGCCCATGTGATTGACATGCATCAACTTACCAAAGATCCAGTTCGTATTCTGAACGTTGATGGCAATACCGAACATTCGCCCAAACGAACACTTACCAAATTTGAATTACAACGTTATCTAGATTATTGCTCAGAAGCTATGGCGCTGATTTCAAAAGTGGCAGCACTGTATGCACAAAGCTTGCCTGATAAAACAGTGATAAGCGCAGTAAATGAAATTGAAACCTTGAGTACAGGGCTGAGCCGTAAGATTTGGCAGAAGTTGGTGATTTTGAATAATGGACAATAAGTGGAGAATATATATTGATGACTTGCTCATAAACTCCAATCAGATTGACCCTGTTAATGAGGAGTGGAAAAATGACACTCTCATTCTTAGTTATGAATACAAAAGTCCTGATAACTCCTCTGTTATCTATGTCGGTTTACTTGAAGACAATAGACTGATATACTTTCACTTCAGCAATGAATTAACCCCGGGATACAACCACATTCATTGTGATTATTTTTTCTGTAATGACTTTGATGATACTATTCCAGGTGATGAAGTCGGCTTGGATTTTAATCCTATTAACTGCGAAGCCATAAAAGAAATAATATCCGGAGGAGAAATGGGCGAAGAAGTTCAATGGATAAAAGATGGTCGAGTTCTAAAATCTGGAGTCGTACTCTTTGATTCAGGATTTTACGACTATCATGATTTTACTAAAAGGTCCATTTGGCAAAGGTTGTGGGGACCAAGAATTCATAATATGCCAGGAGTGAACAAAAAAAGAATTAACCTTTCCGAATTATTTCCACCAATAGAAATTAGAGAATGAAAAAGCAGCCTTAGAGGCTGCTTCATTTTTAAAATTCTAGGACTATTCTATTCCCAAACATACGCTTTCTTATTCATCAAAAGCGCCTCACCATTTACACAAACTTTATCATCTGCTGGGTCAATCACTTTTGTTTCATAAGACACTCTGTTCTTCTCTGGGAAAATTTCTTTTACCGTAATTACTGCGCGGTATGTTGTATCCACAAACATGGGTGCATAAAACTGTGATTTTTGCATCATATAAATATGACCATCATTGTGTAGCATCGTACCAAAAATTTTAGTAAAAACACTTTGGCTCAAATGGCCGTGCATAATGCGTTTTCCAAATATGCTATCTGCCCCTGCTTGCTCGTCAATGTGCAATGGATTAGTGTCTCCTGTAATCTCAGCAAATGTGTTTACCTGCTCTTGCGTGAATGAGAAATCATGTGTGAATTCGTCTCCTAC
>CAYMFF010000035.1:16735-29416 GCA_964389575.1 uncultured Chitinophagaceae bacterium | reverse complement strand
ATAAAATCTTGGAAAAGTAGGGTTCGAATAGAAAAACTAATCGCTGGCAATAAAGTGCATCCCGACTAAGGTCGGGAAGGTTTCAGGTTTGAATCCTGACGCGGTCACGAAAAAGCACCTAATTATTAGGTGCTTTTTTTATATTTACATCAGTATGAAAATACAACTTTGGACAATAGAGAAACCTGGAAAGAATGACTTCAATGACGCTATAGTAGAATACATTAAAAGGATTAATCGATATTCTAATATTAAATTAAAAAGCATTGACAATAGCAAAATAGCCAATAGTAAAAGTTCAATAAATGAAATAAAAAATAAAGAAGGTCGCCTAATTGAGAAACTTTTAAATAAAAATGATTTCTTAGTATTGCTAGATGAACGAGGCAACGAGTTGCCTTCGGTACAATTAGCCAATCAAATTAATCAATGGCAAATATCTAACAAAACCAACGTGATTATACTAATAGCTGGTTCTTACGGTCCTACGGAGCCAATTAGACAGCGGGCAGACTTCACCTTATCCTTGTCGAAATTAACGCTACCACACCGTATTGCTAAGCTCGTTACTTGTGAGCAAATCTATCGTGCATTTTCTATATTAAATGGCGAAAAATATCATCATGATTAATTACATTTGCACTCCTTCCGAAAGGAAATGGCGAGGTAGCTCAGTTGGTTAGAGCGCAGCACTCATAATGCTGAGGTCCCGAGTTCAAATCTCGGTCTCGCTACTCAGATAAAAAAACTCCCACGCTTTGGCGTGGGAGTTTTTTTATCTTATCCTTAAATTCTTATTTTTTAATTATCTCTTTTACTAAATTAAATCCTTGCTCATTAGTCATATTTAATAAGTAAAAACCAGCGCTAAAATTAGAAAGTTCAATTTCTTTCTTAATAAGCCCGTCATTAGTGATCCACCCAGAGTTGTATAGTTCTCTACCTTGTAAATCAACGATTTTAATTTTAATATCTTCTAAGTCCTCTTGAGCAACCTGCACATTCAGTATATTATCTGTTGGATTAGGATATATATTTATTGAGCTCATTACAGTTCTATTTAATAAAACAACAGGATGTCTTTTTTCTTTACCATCTAAATCTACAGATGTTAATCTATAATAATTTACTGATGAAGGATTCATATCTGTAAACGAATAATCCAAAGGTTCATTAGAATTTCCTCCATTTGCTTGAGAAGGAATTATTGCAATTTGCTCGTATTTAGCTCCTGTATTTCTTTCTAAAATAAAGTAGCTATGATTTTTCTCAATTGCAGTTTCCCATATAAGCTCATTATAATCAGGATAAACCTTACCAGTAAAATCATTTAAATAAACATATAAAGGTGCTTCTAAAAAACAAGCTGGGCCATTCATCCCAAAATTTTCAACATCACCATTAGTTGTTAAAAAAGTTGCTACAGCAGTAACTGGCAAAGTAGTGTTAGTACAATTAGCAGGCACATCCGCAGCCCAAATAATTCTTGAGGTATCTCCTCTATCCATTTCGGTATATATTCTACCATCTGATCCAAAAGACAATGCCTCCCCATCCATTGGAGGTAAATTAAAACATGAAGTAGCTACTCCAGTCGCAGTATCTATTCTGTAAACTTCAACAACATCGTCATCCTGACCGTAAAAAATACCTGTAGCAGGATCAATAGCTATACCATCTAACTTTGATGCACCTGAAATAGTTACATTATATAGTTCATTCCCCGTTAAAGGGTCTAATTTACGCAATACACCCGCTGGTAAGTTATCATCTAAAACCCAAAGGGTAGGTGTCATAGTGGCCGAATCATAAATTAGCTCAGCACCCTGGCTTGTACCAACAATGGAAGTATTCGCCTGTACTAAATAGGTATTTGTACTTCCATCACAAGGAGCTCCTAAATCAATATAATATAAATCACTATTATTAAAAACATAATATCGATTAGCGAATGGATCATAGGCTGATCCTTCTCCATTCATTACTATCGGTGTACCATTTACTACAATAGGACATGAGGTAACTTCCGGTGTTGTGGAATCAATTGCATCAATTCTATAATACTCAGCGGTATTATCTGTAATAGCAAAACCTTTAGGTGGTTCAAGACCAAGACAACTATCAGATTGTGCCGCGGATTGATAAAATGAGAATATAACACATAGTAGGGCTAAGGTCGTAGTTATTTTCTTCATGCTGCGAAGGTAGTACTACCTTCTATAATAAATTGTTAGCGTATTTATAACGGCAGAATAAATTTCAATAACTCGTAATAGTGGAATTTAAAAACGCAGGAATAATTTATCAATCTAGCTTGAATAAAAATTATAGCGGAAATCCATTTATACACTTAATAGAAGTTTCATATAAGAAAAATCCTCCTATCAAGAGTTAGGAGGATAATAATATTTTAAAAGTATTGGATCTTAGCCGTTAGCTACTTGCGTAGGAGTCGTTCTTGATTGCCTACCACCCAGTCTACCGGTATCCGTTAATCCATCATAATGACGCATTAATAAGTGTGACTCGATTTGTTGTAAAGTATCCAAAATAACCTGTACCGCAATCAACATAGAAGTACCTCCATAGAATTGAGCAAAACCTTGCGTCACTCCAAAAAGTGCAGCGATTCCAGGCAATATCCCAATAATGGCTAAAAACACAGCTCCAGGTAAAGTAATACGATCTAAAACCATTCCTATGAAATTAGAAGTATCTGACCCTGGTTTAACACCTGGTATAAAAGCATTGTTCCGTTTCAGATCATCAGCCATTTGTTGCGGGTTGATGATTATAGCGGTGTATAAATAGGTAAACGCAATAACTACAAAAAAGTAAATTGTATTGTAACCAATGGAAGTATAATCTCCCAAACTTTTCACCCATGGAGCTACATTTTCTCCGGTAGCAAATAATCCAGGAATAAACATAATAGCTTGTGCAAATATGATAGGCATAACCCCTGCACTGTTTACTTTTAATGGAATAAAATCACGATTACCAGATATATCCTTGGCACTAGATGCACCAACCATACGCCTAGCATAGTTAATCGGTATTCGTCTTACAGCCTGAGAGAGCAGTACGATAGCCATTATAACAGCAATCATAATAGCGATTTCCAATAAGAAAATAAGTGCTCCACCACCCGCATCGGCCTTTGCAGACCATTCTTGAGCAGTCAATGGGAAGAAACGAGCAATGATACCCGCCATGATAAGAAGTGAAGTACCGTTACCAATACCTTTATCCGTAATTTTTTCACCCATCCACATCACAAATAATGTACCTGAAACTAAAACGATTACAGTAGTAATCTGCCACAAGAATGTGTCACTAATGATAGCTGCACCATACTGCGGACGAAGAATACCAGAGATATAACCGATTGCTTGGAACAAAGTCACAATTACCGTTAGGTAACGCGTATACATTTGCACCTTTTTACGTCCACTTTCTTCCTTTTGAAGTTTTTGAATTTGTGGTACTGCAATCTGCGCTAATTGCATGGCAATACTCGCCGAGATATAAGGCATAATACCCAATGCAAAAATAGATGCCTTGGAGAAGGCTCCTCCAGCAAACATATTAATCATGCCCAATAAACCATCCTGCGCCGCAGGTGCAAGTTTATCCAATACATTAGCATCTATACCCGGAAGTACAATCTGTACACCCAAACGGTAAATCAACAATAAGGTAAGCGTGAAAAGTATGCGTTTACGCAACTCTTCAATGCTCCAAATGTTCTTTAAGGTATCTATAAATTTTTTCATTATCTCTAAATATTATTTCACGTCCGGCGTGAACCTCTTTATCTTATATTAATTCTATCGTACCGCCCTTTTCTTCAATCGCTTTTTTAGCAGTTTCAGTAATTGCATTTACTTTAAAAGTATATGCTCTAGTTACTTCTCCTCTACCTAAAATTTTGATTTTATCTGTGCGGTTTACGAATTGGTGAATGTACAACTCTTCGGCCGTAAAGTTGGTCAAATCATACTTTTCAGCAATTTTCTCAATTTGATCTAAATTAAACGTCTTGTACTCAATACGATTAATATTTTTAAACCCACGCTTCGGCAAACGACGTTGCAACGGCATTTGACCACCTTCGCTATGACGCTTAGACTTGTAGTTTGCTCTTGATTGAGCTCCTTTATGACCACGCGTTGCTGTACCACCTTTTCCAGAACCTTGTCCACGACCGATTCTTTTCTTTGGATTAATCTTAGCACCTTTTGCAGGTCTTAATGTATGCAGTTTCATCTTATCTTATTTTTCTATTGTAACTAAATGTTCTACTTTTTTAACCATACCCATGATTTGAGGAGTTGCCTCTTTCTCAACGGTTTGATTAATCTTACGCAAGCCTAGGGCTTTCAGCGTATCTTTCTGTCTCTGTGAGCGATCAATTGCGCTCTTTACCTGTGTTATCTTTACCTTGCTCATTGTATTACGTTTTATCCGTTAAATACGGTTTTCAAGTCTACGTTTCTGTCTTTTGCCACTTTCATTGGAGAACGCATCATTGCTAGTGCCTTAAAAGTTGACTTTACAACATTTTGCGGATTATTAGTACCATAAGATTTTGCAAATACATCTTTAATACCTGCAGCTTCCAAAACAGCACGCATACTACCTCCTGCTATTACACCCGTACCTGGACTTGCTGGCTTAATCAAAATTCTAGCCGCACCGTTCTTCAAGTATATTTCATGAGGAATAGTTCCTTTGTGTAATGGAATTGTTTGTAAATTCTTTTTAGCATCATCAATTCCTTTTTGAATTGCTTTCTGCACCTCTTTTGCTTTACCCATTCCTTGACCAACAATTCCTTGACCGTTTCCAACTACTACCAAAGCAGAAAAACTAAACGTTCTACCTCCTTTAGTTGTTTTTACTACACGGTTGATAGAAACTACTTTATCTTGTAATTCTATTTCTCCAGCTCTTGGTTGTGATTTATTATTATCCTTCATCTTGTTTCTTTATTATTAAAATTTAAGTCCTCCTTCACGTGCAGCTTCTGCCAATGCTTTTATTCTTCCGTGGTATAAATAACCACCTCGGTCAAAAATTACATTTTCAATACCAGCAGCTTTTGCTTTTTCAGCAATTGCTTTACCTACTGCTCCACTCTGTTCTAATTTGGTTCCTTTGAAGCTAGCCAAGTCTTTATCTAAATAACTGGCAGAAGCTAAAGTTGTACCTTCTTTATCATTAATCAATTGGGCATAAATTCCCTTGTTACTTCTGAATACAGAAAGACGTGGCTTTTCTGCTGTTCCGCTCACCTTTGAACGAACGCGCCATCTTAGTTTTTGTCTTCTGACTACTTTTGGATCTAATTTACTCATTTTTCTTTTTGTTTAGTTGTTTATTAGGTATAGCTTAAATCTATCCCCCATAACTATTACATTTTTTATTTTAATTAAGCTGCACCTGCTGCTTTACCTGCTTTACGTCTAATGTATTCACCTTGGTAACGTACACCTTTTCCTTTATATGGTTCTGGCTTACGGAGACTGCGAATCTTCGCCGCTACCTGTCCTACCAATTGTTTGTCGATACCTTCCAGTGTTACACGAGGCGGTTGACCTTTTACTGTTTCGGTAGATAATTTTACTTCGCTAGGAACTTCCACAATGATATTGTGGGAATATCCTAAAGCAAGATCTAAAATATTTCCTTGATTGGTAGCCTTATAACCAACACCTACAAGTTCTAACACTTTAGTATATCCATTGGTTACACCTTCTACCATATTATTGATAAGCGAACGACAAAGACCATGCTTAGCACGAGTATCTTTTGATTCATCCGATCTTACCAATGTAGCCTCACCTTCGTTTACCTCTAAAGATAAACTGGGAGAAATCTCTTGTGTTAATTCACCTTTTGCTCCTTTCACTGTAATAATATTACCATCTTGTTTAATGGTAACACCGTCTAATATTGCGATGGGTGCTTTTCCTATTCTTGACATAATTAATTCGTTTTACTTTCTTTAATTATTAATAAACTTGACAGAGAACCTCTCCTCCAACGTTATTTGCTTTAGCTTCTTTATCAGTCATTACACCTTTCGAAGTAGAAACAATTGCAATTCCCAATCCATTCTTTACTCTACGAATTTCAGCAGGTTTTGCATAACGACGTAAACCTGGACGACTAATTCTATCCAAACCATGAATGGCTGGTTCTTTACTTATTGCATCATATTTTAATGCAATTTTTATTAAACCTTGCTTGTTATCATCTTCGAACTTGTACTTCAGAATATATCCTTTTTTGTAAAGAATTTCTGTCATACTTTTTTTCAAATTTGATGCAGGGATTTCTACAATACGATGTTGAGCCATTTGGGCGTTTCGTATTCTTGTTAAGTAATCTGCTATTGGATCTGTTACCATGTTTGTTTATTTTTTATTGTTTAGCCGGTTTAGTTTTTTACTACCTGACTATTCCATTTATATTTTTTAATTTACCAACTTGCTTTTTTCACACCTGGAATTTTACCATCTAAGGCCATTTCTCTGAATACTAAACGAGAAACCCCGAAATAGCGAATATATCCTTTCCCTCTTCCTGTAATAGCACAACGATTTTTTAATCTAACTTTAGAAGAATTTTTTGGTAACAAATCTAATGCTTCCCAGTTTCCTTCGGCTTTTAGCTTAGCACGCTTTTCGGCGTATTGCGCAACCATTCTTTCTCTTTTGCGCTGTCTTGCTTTAATTGATTCTTTTGCCATAATCTCTTAGTTTTCGCTCTTATTTATATTATCAAATGGCATTCCAAGTTCTCTTAATAACTCGTAAGCCTCTTCATTTGTTTGACCAGAAGTTACGAATGTGATATCCATTCCGGTTATTTTATTAATTTTATCAATATCTATTTCAGGGAAAATGATTTGCTCATCAATACCTAAGGTATAATTACCTCTTCCGTCAAATGCTTTATGATTTATTCCTTTAAAATCACGTACACGTGGAAGACTCGCTGATATAAAGCGATCTAAAAATTCCCACATTTTCTCACCGCGTAATGTTACACGAACACCTACTGGCATTCCTTTACGAAGTTTAAAATTTGAAATATCCTTTTTTGATAAAGTAGGCACTGCTTTTTGACCAGCAATGTTTGTCATTTCATCAAGGGCATTATCAACCAAACGTTTATCTGCTACAGAACCTTTGGTTCCTTGATTCAAACAAATCTTTTGCAACTTTGGAGTTTGCATTGGTGATTTAAATTCAAACTTCTTCATTAAAGCAGGAATAACTTCCTCTTCGTACTTTTTGCGTAATCTGGGTATGTATTTTTCTGTACTCATTACTTAATTACTTCTTTTGATTTTTTAGAAACTCGATTTACACCGCTTTCAGTTCTTTCTTTTGTTATTCTTACGCCACGGCTCTCTTTAGCATCCCAAAGCATCACATTAGACATTGCAATAAATGCTTCTTCTTTTACGATCGTTCCTTGTGGATTTTGAGCATTGGGCTTAAGGTGTTTAGTAGCCATAGCTACACCTTCCACCTTTACGCGTGGGCGAAATTCATCGTTTTGAACCTCCATTACCTTTTTAGGTGAGTTCAAATCTTTATCCGCACCCGAGATAACTACTACCTCGTCGCCTTTCTTAATTTTATATTTTGGTTGAAATCTCATTTTCAAATATTTTACTTTATTAAAGCACCTCAGGTGCTAGTGAAACAATTTTCATATATCCGGCTTCACGCAATTCACGAGCCACGGGCCCAAAAATACGAGTTCCTCTAGGCTCATCTGAAGCATTGAGTATAACAGCGGCGTTGTCATCAAAACTTATGTAAGAACCATCCTTACGACGAATTTCTTTTTTAGTTCTCACAATAACTGCTTTTGCAACAGTACCTTTTTTCAAAGCAGCTCCCGGAGTTACGTGCTTTACACTCACCACAATCTTATCACCTACTCCAGCATAACGCTGACCTGAATTTCCTAGCACACGGATACAAAGTACTTCTCTGGCTCCGCTATTATCCGCTACTCCTAATCTAGATTCTTGCTGTATCATTTCTATTAATTTTTATTCTCTTATTAATTATTTGGCTTTTTCAATCACCTCTACTAAACGCCATGTTTTGTTTTTGCTCAATGGACGTGTTTCCATAATACGAACTGTATCACCAATACCACATTCATTCTTTTCATCATGAGCAGCAAACTTTGATGTTTTCTTTACGAACTTACCGTATAATGGGTGCTTTACTTTACGTAAAACTGCAACCGTAATTGTTTTATCCATTTTATCACTGGTTACAATACCGATTCTCGATTTTTTTCGACCTCTTACGATTGTTGTTGTTTCTTCAGACATAATTTATTTTTTTATCTCGATAGTATTGATACTAGCTTAGTTCTACTCTTCTTGTTTGTTCTGTTTTTAATCGGGCAATTTTTCTACGCACGTCTCTAATTCCCATTGGGTTTTCTATTGGCGTAATTGCATGACTAAATTTCATTTTCTTTAATCGATCAGAAGCTTCAACGATTTCCTTTTGGATATCTTCGTCACTCAATGCAGTCAAATCTTGTTTCTTATTCTTGGCCATCTCTCTGTTCTTTAAATATTATTTTTCTGAGTAGTCTCTACGAACTACAAATTTTGTTTTAATTGGTAATTTCTGCGCGCCTAAACGAAGTGCCTCTTTAGCTACTTCCGTAGAAACTCCAGTCAATTCAAACATGATTCTTCCAGGTGCTACTACCGCTGCGTAGTACTCTAAGTTACCTTTACCTTTACCCATTCTCACCTCTGCAGGCTTAGCAGTAATTGGTTTGTCAGGGAAAATTCTAATCCAAACTTGCCCTTCTCTTTTCATGTGACGAGTCATAGCCTGACGAGCCGCTTCAATCTGACGATTGGTAATCCACTTAGGCTCCAATGCTTTCAAACCAAATGTTCCGAATGCCAAAGTAGTTCCTCTTTTTGAGTTCCCTTTGATACGGCCTTTCATGGCTTTTCTATATTTTGTTCTTTTTGGTTGTAACATTACTAAATTCTTTTATTCGTTCTCTTATTTATCATTTCTACGACCACCTCTTGGTCCACCGCCACCGCGATTTCCTCCACGGCCTCCGCCACGGTTTCCACCTCGATTGCCTCCACGACCACCTTTATCTTTACTAAATCCAAAGTTTGGATTTAAATCTCTTTTCTGAAGTACTTCTCCTTTACAGATCCAAACTTTAATACCAATTTTACCATATACTGTTTGAGCAAACATTGAACAATAGTCAATATCCATTCTCCAAGTATGTAATGGCGTACGGCCTTCTTTCATCTCTTCACTACGAGCAATCTCTGCACCGTTCAAACGACCACCTACTTTTACTTTAATTCCTTCAGCTCCCATTCTCATAGTTTGCTGAATAGACATTTTAATCGCACGCTTATAGTTTACACGACCTTCAATTTGTTTGGCAATTGTGTCTGCTACAATATTGGCATCTAACTCAGGACGACGAATTTCGTAGATATTAATTTGAACATCAGTCTTTCCTGTTAGTTTCTTCAACTCTTCTTTAATACGATCAACTTCTTGACCCCCTTTCCCGATAATAATACCCGGACGTGAAGTATGAACCGTAACAATCAACTTACCAAGCATACGCTCAATAACGATTTTAGCAATACCACCACGATTGATACGTGCATTAAGATATTTACGAATCTTGTTATCTTCAATTAGATTAGGTGCATACGTTTTTTTATCACCGTACCAGCTACTATCCCAACCACGAATGATTCCAAGACGATTACCTATTGGATTTGTTTTTTGACCCATTTACTTATTTATTTTCAGTTTCGTTATTATCGTTATTTTCTACAACCGCTTCTTCTACCGCCGTTGTTGCTTCCATTGCGGCAGCTGGATTTTTTTGATCCACTACTATAGTCACGTGATTACTTCTCTTGCGCACTCTATATGCACGACCTTGAGGAGCTGGCAACATTCTTTTTAACATGCGACCACTGTCTACAAAAACAGTTTTCACTATCAAGTCATCAATATCCTCACTTTCATTTTTTACCTGCCAGTTAGAAATGGCACTTTTCAATAATTTTTCCAACGGTGTAGAAGGATGCTGCGAATTAAACTTTAAAAAGTTCAATGCATTTTCCACTTTCATTCCTCTGATAACATCTACCAGTAAACGCATTTTGCGTGGAGACGTTGGGTAATTTCTTAATCTTGCTACTGCTTCCATAATTTATCGTTTGTTTCCGCTATGAGCTTTAAAGTTTCTTGTTGGAGAAAATTCACCCAACTTATGACCTACCATGTATTCCGTGATGTACACAGGAATAAATTTATTTCCGTTATGCACCGCAAATGTGTGTCCTACAAAATCAGGAGTAATTGTAGAGCGTCGGCTCCAAGTTTTAATTACACCTTTTTTTGTATCACCGTCATTCATTTTATCTACTTTTCGTAGAAGTTTAGTTGCGACGTACGGTCCTTTTTTAATCGATCTTGCCATTTATAATATCTTTTACTAATTATTTGTTTGATAATTTTTTACCATTCTTACGAACTAGGATTAGCTTATCAGAACCTTTGTTCTTCTTACGCGTCTTCTCTCCTTTTGCATACTTACCAGTACGTGAACGTGGGTGACCACCAGAAGCACGGCCTTCACCACCACCCATTGGATGATCTACTGGATTCATTGCTACACCACGAGTTCGTGGACGAATCCCTAACCAACGCTTGCGACCTGCCTTACCGTAAGACTGCAATTGGTGATCGGAGTTTGACACAGTTCCTACCGTAGCCCAACAGTTAATAGACACACGACGCAATTCTCCAGAAGGCATTTTTAATACAGCGTACTTTTCTTCCTTCGCATTTAACTGCGCAGAAGCTCCAGCACTTCTTACTAATATTCCTCCTTGATTGGGTTGCAATTCTACATTATGAATAATAGTACCTAAGGGCATATTCTTCAACGGAAGATTGTGCCCTAGTTCAGGTGCTACTTTTTCACCACTTATTACTTTATCTCCAACTTTCAAACCTTGTGGCGCAATTATGTAACGTTTTTCACCATCTACATAGTGAAGCAACGCGATAAATGCTGTACGGTTTGGATCATATTCGATAGTAGCTACAGTTGCTTGAATATCATTTTTGTTTCTTTTGAAATCAATAATACGATAATGCTTTCTGTGACCACCGCCACGGTAACGCATAACACGACGACCTTGGCTATTACGACCTGCTAATGATTTTTTCTTCTCTAACAATGACTTTTCTGGCTGATCCGTAGTTACCTCGGTATAAGCGTTACCGACTCTCCATCGAGTTCCGGCCGTCATTGGTTTGTATTTCTTTAATGCCATTTTTTAATCTAATTTAAAATGCGTATAAATCTATTGTATCTCCTTCTGCCAAAGTAACTATTGCTTTTTTATAAGCAGATGTTTTACCGGTTAGCAATCCTTCCTTAGTAAAGCGCGATTTGAATTTACCAGGCATTACACAGGTGTTTACATTTTCTACGGAAACTCCGTAAAAATCTTCCACTGCATTTTTGATTTCAAGCTTATTCGCTCTACGATCACATGCAAACATGTAACGATTCAACTTTTCAGTCTGCTCGTTTGCCTTTTCTGTTACTATTGGGCTTTTTAATATTTCGTTTAGTCTCATTACTACTGTTTTTTATCTTTTATTCTGCTGCTGCTTCATTTGCGGCTTCTTCAGAAGTATCTTCTGTAAACTCTTTGGCAGCGGCTTCAGTAAATACTAGCGTATCTGCTTTTACGATATCATGCGTGTTCACATCAATCAAATCACAAACCTGCATTTTTGGCAAGTTTCTTACACTTAAGTAGAAATTATCTTGAAAACCATCTACAACAAACAATACGCGCTTATCACTTAGTTCAAGATTATTTAACAAGGCAACTCCTTCTTTTGTTTTGGGAGCTTCCCACTCTAAAGAATCTACTACTTTGATTTTATTATCCTTAGCCTTGTGCGCAAAAGCACTCACTTTAGCCATATCCTTCTCCTTTCTATTCATTTTGAAAGTGTACAAATGTGGCTCTGGCCCATGAACCGCACCACCACCTTTGTACAATGGATTACGCAAATTACCTTTACGAGAACCTCCTGTACCTTTTTGACGATGCAACTTTTTGCTTGAACCTTTAACTTCAGCACGTCCCTTAACTTTATGATTACCATATCGTTGCGCCGCACGAAACTGCTTTACCGCTAGATAGATCAAGTGATCATTTGGCTCTGCACCAAATATGCCATCAGGCAATTCCACTGAACGACCTGTTGATTTTCCTTCTTTATTTATAACGTCTATCTGCATCTTAGTTATGTATTAATACTGTTGAACCATTAAAACCAGGAACTGAACCATTTACCAAAATGTAATTCTTCTCTGGAAATATTTTTACTATCTCTAGGGCTTGCACTTTTACACGCTTTCCACCCATTCTTCCTGCCATACGCATTCCTTTGAATACTTTTGCAGGAGTAGAAGCTCCACCAATAGAACCTGGCGCTCTCCCTCTGTTGTGTTGACCATGCGTTGCATCGCCCACACCTTTAAATCCATGACGCTTTACAACACCTTGGAAACCTTTACCTTTTGAAGTACCTACCA
>CAYMFF010000035.1:0-16725 GCA_964389575.1 uncultured Chitinophagaceae bacterium | reverse complement strand
CGCTACCTGTGTTCTTAAAAGAAAACTCATGAGTGATTTTCTCACCTTCTTCGAAAATACCACAGTCAATAGAATCACCTAATCCAGCTTCCGTCTCACAATTACGAATTTCTTTTACCACACGCTTTGGTGTGGTATTCGCTTTTGCAAAATGAGATTGCATGGCATTGGGTGTATTTTTTTCCTTTTTCTCACCATAAGCTATCTGAGTGGCATTATACCCATCAGACTCTTCGGTCTTTACTTGTGTAACTACACAAGGACCAGCTTCAATAATAGTGCAAGGGATGTGCTTACCAGCATCTGTAAATATGCTAGTCATTCCAACTTTTTTTCCTATAAGTCCTTTCATTCTCTTTTAGTTTGTTGTCAGCGCCTCGCCTTGGCTCGGATGACTATATCTTAAAATTTATTTGTATGTTATGCTTTAATCTCTACGGCTACTCCACTTGGCAAATCTAATCTTGATAAAGCGTCAACTGTTTTTGAAGACGATGTATAAATATCCAACAATCTTTTGTGCGTGCTTAATTCAAATTGCTCACGCGCTTTCTTGTTTACGTGTGGCGATTTTAAAACCGTGAAGATTTTTTTCTTAGTAGGAAGCGGTAATGGACCCGTTACAAACGCACCCGTTGCTTTTACTGTTTTGGCAATCTTCTCAGCAGATTTATCCACCAAATTGTGATCGTAAGACTTTAGCTTTATTCTGATTCTTTGCGACATAATATTAGCCCCTTTTTCTAAGGGAGTGCAAAAGTACATTTACTTGTTGATAAATACCAAAATTAATCCTGAAAATTCGGAAACTAACTCCAATGTTTTTTTAGGCTAAAATCTGCGCAAAAACTGCATAGTTGATAATATCCCTAAAATTGGCATCCATCCCCTCTGAAATAACAGTTTTACCGTCGTTGGATAGGATTTGCTTGATGCGCAATAATTTGGTAATAATAAGGTCAGCAAAACTCTCCTGACTCATATTGCGCCAAGCTTCGCCATAATCATGGTTTTTGGCCAACATAAGCTCAAAAGTGTCCTTTTGGTGCTTATTATATAATTCTTCAGCTCGTTGGGCCGGTAGCTCCCATTCTGTTTCTTCTGCGATTTCTAACTGAATTAAGGCTATTATGCCATAATTCACAATAGCCTTCCACTCTCCTGCTACTTCATCTTCTACTTTTTGCTCTCCTAATTCTTGAATATTCCGGATGCGCTTAGCTTTGATGTAAATCTGATCTACAATAGAAATAGGTCTTAATACACGCCATGATGTACCATAGTCCTGCATTTTTTTTAGGTAAATGCCTTTGCAGGTTTCTATGATTGCGTTGTATTCTTCTGTTGTATTGGCCATTGAGATTCAAAAGTAATGCTCTCGAGTTTTTATTTTTTAGTTTTTGATTTTTAATTGTTCACTAATTACAATCAGTAAATTCGCAAACTATTCAATGGTAAAATACTCAATAAACGTAGCTGGTCGATTAATCACATTTGATGAGCCCAAGGTCATAGGAATCATTAATGTGACACCTGATAGTTTTTACGCACAAAGTCGCAAAGAATCTATCGCAGATATTGTATCTGCGGCCGGTGATATGTTAGTGGCTGGTGCCAGTATTTTGGACATTGGCGGCATGAGCACTAGACCGGGAGCAGAAGAAATCAGTCCCAAAGAAGAAGCAGATCGAGTAATCCCGGCCATTGAAAATATTCTGATCCAATACCCCCAGGCAATAATTTCAATTGATACCTACAGAAGCCTTACTGCTTCGTTGGCATTGGATGCTGGCGCTCACATCGTAAATGATATTTCGGGAGGCGATGCGGATAATAAAATGTATGAAATAGTTGCCCAACATAATGTGCCTTATATCTGCATGCACATGCAAGGCACCCCACAAAACATGCAAGAAAAGCCTTTGTATGAAAATGTAGTCTTGGATATTTTTAAGAATTTACAGCAGAAAATTGTTCGTTGCCGAGAAGCAGGAATTAAGGATGTTATTGTGGATGTTGGTTTTGGTTTTGGAAAAACGATTGAACACAATTTTGAATTATTAAAAAACTTAAAATATTTCCAACAATTGGATTGTCCGGTTTTAGCAGGTTTATCACGAAAATCTATGCTTTATAAATCACTGAATATTGACGCAGCCGATTCTTTAAACGCCACTAGCGTGGCTCATATGATTGCCCTACAAAAAGGTGCAAACATTTTGCGAGTGCACGACGTAAAAGAAGCGGTTGAGTGTATTAAAGTCTGGGGATTGTCAAATTAGGTATTGACAATTGCTTATATTCTATAAAAACAGTATCTTAATCTTCGATTATGAATTATTGGTATTCTTTAATAACGTTGCTCTTCTTTAATTTGTTGGTAACAAAATCTAACGGTCAATTCTATTACGCAAAATTGAAAGGAAATGTAATCAACAACAAAAAAGAAAAAATCCGATATGCCGATATCATTATTTCATTTGATAAAACTGAAACTAAAATAAAATCAGACTCTGATGGAAGCTATGAAATCAATTTATTCACGCGAGAAGAATTAGAACCAGGCTTATACTCCGAAGACAAGCTCCCTAAATTCGCCAGAATAGAAATTCATGTTGAATATCATATTGGAAGATCTTTTTGTACTGGAAATATATTTTACAACACGACCAAAAAAGAAAATATTCAATTAATTTTCGATAAAAACAATTCTGGTTTTTATCAAAAAAGTTCTTGCTGCAATTGGGTCGATTTAAACAATCAACTTATCGATAGAAGAAATCCGGGAATTCAAGACTTGTCGAAAGAAGAATTTGATAGCATATATCAAGATCGTTAACCCAATTTACTAATCACACGTAATGAATCAAATTCTATATTTCCTTTTTACTATTTTATTTGCAGCCAGCTTCAACAAGAAAGCTTTCTGCCAAATAATTACTGGCTCTATCGAAGGAAAAATTACAGACCAAAATAATGAGCCCGTTCCTTTTGCTTCGATTCGTGTTTTGCAATCAGGAAATATAAAAGGCATGACGAAATCAACCTTTAATGGAATGTTTAAAATTAAACCCATTAAGGCAGGAATTTATTCGTTAGAAATCTATTCGATTGGGTACAATAAAAAAGTAATTAAGTTAGTAGAAGTAAAAGAAAATAAAATCTCCATAAATAACATCTCACTGAAAAGATCTAAAGGAATTAGAGGTCATGGTTTTATTTTTTGTAATGAATGTGGCACTAAATCAAAAGCAAGATTTTATAACCGAAATGACACAATGCGGGTTTCAAGTTATGCCATACATAACTGCCGAACTAAGGAACCTAATGTTATTACCGGAAGACTCATTAACCAAAATGGAAATGGCGTATCAGCACGAATAGATTTTTACAAGCGTAAAGAACTTAAAGGAACTGTTAGAAGTAATAATCAAGGTTTCTTTCATTTTGAACGAAAAAAATATAAGCGTTACAGCATCAAAACTTCTTCTTTGAAATATAAGTCAACAGAAAAAACCATTCGATACAAAAAAGGTGAAGTTGCCGTTATAAAAATTGGCGATATTATTACTCCAAAATAAAATCTGTAATCGCCTTTTTAATCCCATCATCAATATCAACATTGGCCGAAGAATAACTATCAATATTTCCCTCTCTATCTCTAGGACCTTTTTTTAAGACATGGGTTACATCAGTAACAATTACCTTCTTGGCTTTTTTATTGGCCATGGCTAGCTCTTCTGCATTTTTCGTTTCGACTTGAACATCATTATCGCCTTGTAATATCAATACAGGCATTTTTAATTGCGACACTTCAATTCGTGGATCGTAAGCAAACCAAGATTTAATATAAGGCTGAATAGAAGGTCTAAAAATTGAGTACAGTCTTTTATCCATTTTATCAATCTTCTTACCTTCTTTCAATAAGTTCAAAACACGAATCGCTTCTTGACTAAATTCAGGATCTGGAATATTTTTAAATTGTGTACTTAAAATATCGCTAGCAGGAAAAGCCCCACCTGCTATTGATATAAACTTATGTGCTTTTACCTCTTCACTTAATATCATCCCGACCAAGGAACCTTCGCTATGACCAGCAATAACAATTTTTTCTATACCGTCTTGTTGCGATAAAAAATCATACACAGCATGCGCAACGGCTACATTATCATAAAACAACATCTGTTTTTCAGGAATCCCAGGCAAACTTTCCCCTACTCCTAACTTATCATACCGCAATGATGAAATTCCTTTGGAAGCCAAATGTTCGGCTAAGAATTTGTAGGCATTAGACTCTCCACCTAATCCATTACAATTTCGGTCTGTAGGACCACTTCCAGCAATTATCAAAACAGCAGTTCCATTTGGTTTTTCTGCTTTTAGGAAAGTTCCTTTTACTTGATATTGAAATCCTTTGTATGGAATACTAACATCTGTTGATTGAGCAGAACAAACAATAGATATAAAAAAGAAGCTTATTATTAATGACAATTTCATGATTTAAAGATAGTGAAAATACAGACTTCTTTAACTAACTTTATGTCAAGCTCATGCAAAACTTCATCTCTATACCTAAGCCTTGTCACGAAAAGTGGAACACAATGACGCCTCAAGAACAAGGAAGACATTGTGATAAATGCAATATTGTGGTTCAAGATTTTACCGGCATGAGCAATGAAGAAATACTTCGGTATTTGAATAAAAATACCGGCAGCGTATGTGGCAGAGCTAATGAAGAACAACTTTTAGGAATTCCGAAATTTACCGATAAAGTAAAGCGCTTTCTTTATGCATTTGCAATTGCATTTTTACCACTCTTTGGCTTAACAACTACTGCCACCATAATTAGTACCGAAGTGCATGCGCAATCTAATACTGGAGGGATTGTAGGAAAGGTCATTAATAAAAAAGGAGAGCCGATACCATTTGCTAGTGTCGGCGTCTTTCAAGGCGACATATTATTAGGGCAAGGAAAAACCAATTTCAAAGGAAACTATAAAATAAAACTGCTAGAGCCGGGCACTTGTACTTTAAAGATCAGCTCTGTAGGATATGATAAAATAGAAATAAAAAACATTACTGTAAGCAATAATTACTTTACTCAAAACTTGAAGATGAAGAGAAGTCATCAAAGAGTTCAACGTCAAATAATTGGACTAATTTCTAAACCTATAGTTGACCCAATGGACCCTGGCAAACGAGAAATATCCGGTGACGAGATTAGGGATATGCTTGGAGATTAGTTTTCTTCTGTAGCCTCTTCACTTTCCTCAGAACTTGCATCATTCTTAATCCCAAATCCAGCGGTTCGATGAAAATTTGCTTTCTCTAAATGCTTTGGGCTTTCTTGATCACAAATAATTTGTTCGTTCTTTACCATTTGCTCTAACCGACTATATAAATAAATGTCGCTAACCGCTTGATCAACTTTGGCTAATGCTTGTCGAATAATTTTACTCCCTCTTTGAGGCTCTTTATTTACTGTGTAATAAATAGAGTTATCATAAAAAGTTTCATCAGCCGATTCTAAATCACGCCCCCCTTTGTGCACACGCACCATAGCATTTTCTGCCTGTAAGACTCCCCAAGTTTCCCATTCGGTTTCATAATCAGCAGGTGTAACTTCTTTTAATAAGCGCTTTGTTTTCACAAACTCTTTTGGCAACACTTCGCTAAAATTCTTGGGATAAAAAATCGCTCCTTTCTCATTGAAAAAAGGCAATGAATCAATATTTATAACATGAAATATCCCCGGATACTCTTTGAACTGCGTCAATAGATAATAATAAGCACAAACATCGCTCACATTGGGCGCCAACCACAAACAAACTGGTTCTTCATCCGCTTCTGCTTTTTGAATTACAGCTTGAATATTTTTTTCATCTTCTACGCTTTCAGCACCTTCACCGCTTAAGCTTTGCCAAAAAGCTGTACGAATTTCATCGTGTGAATTTTGATCAGTAGCTATCGGCCCGATTCCTAAAGTGTCTTTTAATACAACAACTTCACCTTTTAAATTTTCATCCAAATCAAAAGCTGCTTTTAAATTCTCGGCAGCATTATCCCCTACTATTAAATGTATCATGCGGTTTCTTTTTCTAAATCTTCTGCTGCTTCGTCAATTTCTACGCGCAGGTTATCAATAATAAATTTCTGTCTGTCTTGCGTATTCTTTCCCATATAATAAGAAAGTAATTGTTGAATTTTCGCCTCATCATACAGCGCCACTTGTTCCTTGCGCATATCTTCTCCGATAAACATAGCAAACTCCTCTGGTGAAATTTCGCCCAATCCCTTAAATCGAGTAATCTCTGGCTTACCCGTTAATTTTTTAATAGCGTCCTTCTTTTCTTGTTCGCTATAACAATAGATGGTTTCTTTTTTATTCCGAACTCTAAACAAAGGAGTTTCTAAAATATAAACATGACCATTCCGAACTAAGTCAGGGAAAAACTGAAGAAAGAAAGTCATAATCAATAATCGAATATGCATTCCATCTACATCAGCATCCGTTGCAATTACAATATTATTATATCGCAAACCTTCAATACCTTCTTCAATATTAAGTGCATGTTGAAGTAAATTGAATTCTTCATTTTCGTACACCACCTTTTTGGTTAATCCAAAGCAGTTCAATGGCTTACCGCGCAAGCTAAATACCGCTTGCAATTTTACATCTCTTGATTTTGTAATAGAACCACTGGCACTATCACCCTCAGTAATAAATACCGTGGTGCCCAATTTTTTTTCTTCTAACTCCTCTTTGTTTTTGCCTTTGCTTACATCGTTGAAATGCAAACGACAATCTCTCAATTTTTTATTATGAAGATTTGCTTTTTTTGCACGTTCGTTTGCCAGCTTCTTAATCCCACTTAATTCCTTACGCTCTCGCTCATTTTGCTCAATGCGTTTCTTTAATTTTTCAGCATGTTCTGGATTTCTATGCAAAAAATTATCTAATTCCTTGCTTAAAAAATCTTGAATAAAACCTTTAATCGACTGCCCTTCTGGCTCAATAGTCAGTGAACCTAATTTTGTTTTGGTTTGACTTTCAAAAACAGGTTCAATCACTCGCACACTAATGGCCGCCACAATACTGGTGCGTATATCGCTTACATCCCAATTCTTCCCAAAGTGATCTCGAATCGTTTTCACATAAGCTTCTCTAAACGCTTGCTGATGGGTACCACCTTGTGTAGTATGCTGTCCGTTTACAAAAGAATATAAATCTTCACCGTAGTCATTTCCATGCGTTATGGCCACTTCTATATCTTCCGCTTTCAAATGAATTATTGGATATCGAATTTCTTCTACATTCGATTTTCTTTCCAGCAAATCCAACAATCCATTCTTGGATAGAAATTTTTCGCCATTAAAGCGAATCGTTAAACCAGCATTTAGGTAACAATAATTCCAAACCTGATTCTTGATATACTCTAGATTGAAACCATACTTTTTAAATACAGTATTGTCCGGCTTAAAAACTACTTCAGTACCATTCTTTTCTTTGGTCTTGGATTGATTATGCTCTTTGGTTACTTCCCCTCGGCTAAACTCTATCGTCTTTACTTTTCCTTCACGTATGGCAGAAACTTTGAAGTAATCACTCAATGCATTTACCGCCTTCGTACCTACTCCATTTAGACCCACTGATTTTTGAAATACTTTGCTATCATATTTAGCACCTGTATTCATTTTACTCACGGCATCTTTCACTTTTCCTAATGGAATTCCACGACCAAAATCTCGAATACGCACTTCATCTTGCGAAACATCCAATTCAATCACCTTACCATGGCCCATTGCATGCTCATCGATACTATTATCAATCACCTCTTTAATCAATACATAGATCCCATCATCTACATGACTACCATCACCTAGCTTACCGATATACATCCCTGGTCGTAAGCGAATATGCTCACGCCAATCCAGCGATCGTATCGAATCATCATTATATTCTCCAACCTGTTTAGCCATGAATGACAAATTTATTTGAAAGCACTGCTTTTGCCCCAAATGTTTATACACAGTGTGTGGGGATTGAATTTTAGAGAAAAATAGATACTTGAAAACGGGTAATAACTAAGCCCTTTCAATCCTATCTAAATACTCTGTCATTAAATTATTAAACCAGAAAGTATATTTCTCAGGATAATCTTTCATATCAGCCGATAAATCATCCATTGCGATCCACTTCCATTCGCTTACTTCAGTAGGATTTAATTGGGGTTCCTCGTTGGAACGTCCAATCAATACATAATCTAATTCATGCTCAGTAAGGCCATTTCCGAATTTGGTTTTGTAGATAAATGAGAACGTCTCTTTTAAAGGAACTGTAAAACCCATTTCTTCTTGTAGCCGACGCTCTCCGGCCTGCACATTCGTTTCGCCTAAGCGAGGATGACTACAACAAGAATTACTCCATAAACCCGGTGAATGATACTTAGAATCAGCTCTTCGTTGCAACATAGTTTCACCCTTATCATTAAATATAAAAACAGAAAAAGCCCGATGCAAAACCCCTTTTTCATGTGCCTCCATTTTAGGCATTTCGCCTAAAACATTATCATTTTCGTCTACCAATATTACTTGCTCTTCCATCTCTCTTTTAAATATTCAAATATTACTAGATTACCAAATAACATGGTAAATGCATAGCCAATATCTTCTAACGGCACCGTCCAAAGGCGGAAGCCCATGTTTTCTTCATTATTATACCATACAATAGGCTCTTCTACTCCTGTGCCTGTCAGCACACCGTTTACGACGAAAAATGGAATGAGTATCACCAAAAAAGCTGGATAAAACTGAGCTAACATTTCAGCTCTATTCAGAAAACCCCAAATAAACAACGGAATTAGAATAACATAATTGACCGTTGTGTAAGCTTTACCAAAATTTAGAAAAAGCAGAATGGCAACTGATAAAATAGCTAATAGCGTTATGGCTTTAGCAATTCGAACGGGCAAACCAAAACCAGGAAACTGATATTGAATGGCGTAGTGAATAAACAAACTACAAAACGGAATTATAAAAAAGAAAAGCCACTCTTCGATGGGCATTTTTAAAATATCAAAACCAATACAATAATCTGGATTAAAACCCCAAACACCATTACTAGTAAAAATAGCATCCCAGATTAGAAACACACCAGCGACAATAGACGTAGAAATTAAAAAATGCTTCCACTTCTTAATAGGATCAATAAAAAAAATTGAAAAAAGCCCTGGAACTAAAACACTACCAGCTAATAAATATAAATAAACTGGCATTATTTTTCTCCCCGCGCTATTTTATAGTATTTGAAGGGAACATTGAGCATTCCAAAGCATTCACCATCCTCTTTTCCCAAATGTTTGTGATGCGCTTTATGTGCTTTTCGCAAGCCAATAATATACCAACTTTTTGAATGCTGAAACCAATTAAATCTTCGGTGAATAATCACATCATGCACCACAAAATAAGCGATCCCGTAACACAAAATCCCGAGTGCAATAAAGAACTTATAATTCAACTCCGGATTCACACCTTTATAAAAAAGAATGATACTCGGAATGGCGCCGAACACAAAAAACCAATCGTTCTTCTCAAAGGTATTCGCATACTTTGGCTGATGATGATCTTCGTGCAGATACCACAAAAAACCATGCATCACATATTTGTGCGAAAACCACGTAATTCCCTCCATAATCAAAAAAGAAGCAATCGTAAGAAGTATGTAAAATAGTATGGTCATAAACTTGTATTCTTTTTAATAAGATTGATTAAATAGTTTGATTCGGCATGTTCAGAAAAATAAACCCGCAACACTTTTTTGTCTTTTTGGATACTGCCATTATACCCCATAATGGCCGGCATTTTTTCTTGAATTACCAAACGCATATACCGTGCATGCACATTCTTCGGGTTTAATTTAATTAATGCGTCAAACTTGTTTTTATATTTCCTAAAAATTTTAATCTTTGAAATGGGGTTCATAGTGTGCTCCGCTTGTTTCATTTGAACGGCTAACACATAAGCTTTAATAGAAACATTCTTGCTATTCTGATATTTAGAAACAAAGTGCAACTCAGCCTTTTCTGTTTTCAACGCATGAAACTCCTGCACAACTTGCTGTAACGAAGCCGAACTAGTAACACCCAACCACAAACAGATTAGCCATTTCATCTTACAGCAAATTTAATTTATTTACGATATACGCTTTTATTAAAAGTGTTATTTTTCTGAAATTAGAAACTCGTATACGTTCGGTCATTATTACGGTTGCTGAAGTATCATTTATTTTTTTGAGCAATAAACTAAAATATTGATACGCCACAAAAACGCCAAAGCGAGCTCGTTTGGGCAATTGTTTAATTCCTACCAGGGCTTCATCAAACTCAGACTGCACATCGACCACAATTTTTCTTTTATCATCTTCACTCATATTTTCTGGATTTACATCTGGGAAATATGAACGATTCAATGCATTAAAATCATGGTGGATATCACGCAGAAAATTCACCTTCTGAAATGCTGAGCCCAACTTCATTGCCGGAGCTTTCAGCTTATCGTATTCTTCTTGATTTCCCTTCACAAAAACCTTCAAGCACATCAAACCCACCACATCGGCCGAACCGTAAATATATTCAGCAATTTCTTCTTTGGTATCATAGTCTTCTTTACTTAAATCAGCTCGCATACTTTTCATAAAAGCTTCAATCAAGTGCATATCAATATTATATTCGTTTACCGTATGCTGAAAAGCTTGCAGCACAGGATTTGAGCTAATACCCGTTTGAATCGCATGGCGATAATCATCCTCAAAACGATTTAATAATTCTTCTTGCGGATAACCATGAAACGTATCGACTATTTCATCAGCTACCCGAACAAAACCATAAATATTATAAACAGCTTGTCTAATTTCTGGCGCGAGTAAACTGACCGCAATTGAAAAAGAGGTGCTATACTCTTTTGTTATAATACGAGAACCGCTCTCTGCTATTTTGGTATATAAACTAATCACGGTTTCATGTTTTTAATAACAGAAGCGGCAGCGATTTTTCCACTAATTAAAGCAGGTGGAACACCGGGTCCTGGAACGGTTAATTGTCCTGTGAAAAATAAATTTTTAACCTTCTTACTTTTTATTCGTGGACGCATAAAAGCGGTTTGCGTTAAAATATTGGCTAAACCATACGCATTGCCTTTGTACGAATTATAATCTTTTTTAAAATCGTTGACACAATAAGATTCCATGAATAAAATATCATCTTTTAAACTTTGATTCGTTAATCGTTCTAGGCGTTTTATGATTAAATCAAAATACTTTTGACGAGTTTCTTCAGTATCAACTAGGTCTGGAGCAATCGGCATTAGAATCGTTGCAGCCTCCTGGCCTTCAGGAGCAAACGAATCATCCGATAGGCTAGGAAATCGAATGTAAAACAATGGCCTCTCTGGCCACGCTGGATCATCATATATAAACTCAGCATGACGATCAAACTCTTCATCAAAAAATAAGGTATGATGTTTGACTCCTTTTACTTTTTTAGAAAATCCAACATAAAACAATAAAGCCGATGGAGCGAAAACTTTCTTTTGCCAAAAAGCTTCGCTGAATTGTCTGTATTGACTTGGCAATAACGTTTCAGAATGGTGATAATCCGCTCCGCTTACGATAATGTCCGTTTTAATTTTTTCGCCATTTACGGTTAAAGAGTCAACACTCCCATTCTTTATTTCGATTGAGTCTACCGCAGCCTTTGTTTTAAAAGTCACTCCTAACTCCTTTGCAAGTTCTGTCATTCCTGCTACCACAGCGTACATTCCACCTTTTGGATTCCATGTTCCTAATCCAAAATCTGCCCAATTCATAAAATTATACATGGCAGGAGTATTACTTGGTTTGGCGCCGAGGAATAGAACGGGAAATTCTAATATTTTTCTTAGTCGGACATTGGTAAATCCTTTATTTACTTGCTTACGAATCGCATAGAATAATTGATTCAGTTTAGTGGCGGTCTTGGGTGTTATTAATTCTAATGGAGAAACTCCAGGACGATATACCAAATCTTTTACTGCTATATCATAATTACTTTTCGCTTTCGCTAAAAAAGATTTCAAAGCTTCAGCGCTTCCTTTTTCTTCTTTTTCAAATACATCACAAATTGCTTCTAAGTTGGCAGGAATGGAAATCGAATCTCCCTCGCCAAAGTAAACTTGATAAGCAGGATCTAACTTTTCTAGTGTGTAATAATCGCTTGGCTTCTTATTAAAATCAGCAAAAAACTTTTCAAACACATCGGGCATCCAATACCAAGTAGGTCCAATATCAAAAAGAAATCCATCACGCTTTAGCTGACGAGCTCGGCCTCCAAGCTGATCATTCTTTTCATAAACAACCACATCATGACCCGCCTGTGCCAAATAACATGCTGCGGCAATACCTGCAAAACCTGAACCGATGACGCTAATGTTCTTTTTCAATGTTTAACTTTAGTTGGAAATATCTAAACAAAAATACAACAGCTAAGTTAAACGTCAATGCTTAATCGAAGCAAATTCAATGTTAATATTATTTCGACTTTCTAAACACTCATAAGACCATTAGGGAATTAAAAAAATATAAAGCGGTCCAGTTAAGCTGAAATAGCCATGTATATTTGAAACAACAAATAAATCCCCATGAAGCATCTTCTATTCATTTTAATAATTATTGTAACCGTTGGATGTGACACCAGCGAATCGATTGTGAATAAGGATAAAACGGTTAACAGTAAAGAAGCCATTGTAAAACAAGGACAATACATTGTGGCTATTCCAAATTTTCCCGGGCCCAATTTTATAAATGCTGTTGTGCTAGTCACTCATGTGACTGATGAGAATATTACCGGAGTGATAATAAATGGAGTACAAAGTGAACCGCTGGGTGATTTGGTTGAAGAATACAAAGGGAGCAAATTAAGAGTAACGACTGGTGGACCCGTAAAATTTAATGAAGCACTCGTAAACATTCATACCCTAGATAACTTAAAAAGTAATAATGAGATTTTTCCTGGCCTATACTTCCTAGGCACATTGGATTCCATAGCGGACAAACTCAATGCAAACGAAATAAGCCCAAACGAAATGAGAACATTTAGTGGTTATGTCGGCTGGTCAGTTGACCAATTCGCAGATGAATTTAAAAACGAAAAAGTGTGGATTATTATGGACGGAAATTTGGATGAAATTATGGCTCCAACAGAAGAACGAACCAGCCTATGGACTCGTTTAATCGAACGAAATAAACGATAAACTGTTATGGGATTATTTGATAAACTCTTTGGTAAAAAAAAGAAAGCCACTGGCTTCGATACCCCAATAGACCAAATTAAAAAAGAAAGAGAAGACTACCGAAGTCTCGGAAAAAACATTTACCCTGTAGTTAAAGCAACGGACGACCCACGGGTTACAATGTCAGAAAACACAAACCCGTTGGTGACCAAAAAACTATCGGATGGCATTCTGCAATGTTTTTCGCTTGACCTTGGCGATCGATACGAAATGGTATCTGAAAAACTATTAGAACAAACAAAATTAACTGCTGAACAAATTGAAGAAGTGGCCATGCGCAATCTTCTTGATAAGTTTAATGGCAACTGCAAGTTTGCGGTTATGGATTTAAAAGCCATGAAAATTTCAGAGCAAGCCAAACCATTTTATGCCTTAGACTTTGACATTAATTTTAATCCATCAGCCATGCTGATTGATGAATTTTGGGAGCATGAAATTGTAAAACAATATGTAAACAGTAACCGCATGGCGGTATCAATACCCAGTAAAAGCGACATATTCTTCTCAGATATGAGAATCATGGAAAGCTTCCGAACCATGCGAGCCTACTCTACGGCTGTATATAAAAAAGCTGCAGAAGAAGGATTACAACTTTCGAAAGATACTTATATCAGAATAGATAATCAATGGGTAAAATTCCTTGACACCGACGAACAATGGGAAGCCATTTTTTAGTTTCTATACTTTTTTTATTTTCCTATATGCAGAAACAAACAACTCCAAAAGAGCTAAAAAAAGCAACATAAAATAGGACATATGAATAAAGTAAAATCCTACTTGCCAATTTAATTCGAAATGCATGTTCCAGTGAAAATAATGAAAATAATATACCATTGGCATCAACAGCGTGGCTAGAATTATATTTTCTATTAATTGAAACTTTGTTTTTGCAAAAGCAAATGAAATTGCTAATAGAGTAATGCTACTCATCAGAATAATCAAATCTTCCCATAAAACATTTTGGCCCGCTTCAAAAAAATAGAAACATTCCGTTCTGTCAAACTCATTAATTACCACCAATATATAAGAAATCAAAAAGGGACCAATAAAATGCAGCCACAACTTTTTATCTACTAAATTTTGATACAATAAAATGTATAAATAAAACGCTATAAAAATAACAATGATATAATTTACAACCTTGGGAAGTATTGTCAGCGTATCATCAATTAATAAATATTCTAACGGAATCGTTTCACTTATATAAGGATTAAACAATCCAACAATCATCACAACCACCAAAATGGTTTTCATGATTCTTAGCGTCGATTTTTTAATGCCAAACATTGATAGTTTTTATTTTAATGAATTTATGATAAATCCATTTAGCAAAATAGACTATTGTGACCTTAGACGTTGTGATGCTCGCATTTTTAATCAAACCAGTTCCTCTCTTCAATTGCATTAACTAGCTCATTTTCTAGTTGTGTGACATTATAATAAATCGTTCCCATCCATCAGCTTAGCAAAAGGCAGGGTTCGTGGAAATTGTTCCAAGGTGATTTTCAGGAAAACAGTCATAGGTATAGAAAGTATCATACCAGGCACACCCCACAAAAAACCCCAAAACATAAGCATTACTAAAACTGTAATCACATTTATTGAAAATGTTTTTCCTAAAAAAACGGGTTCTAAAATAGCACCAAAAATCACCTGCACAGCTGTTATGGTTAATACAAAAAGCAATAAAGTCGTATTAAAATCAAGCTCGATAAAAGCAAAAACTGAAAGTAAAATCACTGATATTACCGAACCGACCATTTGAACAAAATTGATCAAAAAAGCAAAAAGCCCCCAGAAAATAGGAAAGCTAACGTCAAACATATAACAGGCCAAACTAAAGCCTATACCAGTGCATAAACTAATGAGAAATTTTACTTTGAAGAATTTTCCAATATCTTTTTCAATACGCATAAAGGTTTTTATGGACACAAACTTCTTTTTAAATAAGCTTGTCTTGAGCACCCGTTCTACATTTATCGATTCGGCCAAAAACAACACTACAAAAAAGGCGGTCATTAAAATCATAGTCAAGGTACGATTAGCAAAACCAAATACATTGCCTGCTTGACCCATAAAATTCATTTTTTTAGAGTAAAAAGCGATTGGTTTATCGTCAGCATCACGTTGAGAACCAAAGGCATTCTCCAACTCCAAAATAAGGTTGGTGACCTTTACTGTTGCACGATCTTTTAACTCTGGACCAGCTGAGCGAATCTCATGGCTAGACAAAGAAATAAGCGAAACGCCCACCTTAAACACACCACCAATTATCAATACCACTAAAAGAATCCCTACAAACTTGGGCACACCTTTGCCACGAAGCCAACGCATGAGTGGCAAAAACATAAGCGCAATAAACATTGAAAATATGAGCGGAATAAAAATAAACGACAGCACTTTAAACACATAAAAGAACAATGGAATGACCAAAATAAGCAATAGCGTATTCGTTGTTTTTAGTGTATTCATTTTACTAATTCAAGCTTGTAAAAATAGGCTGAACCAACTTCTCAACCTGCCACTTTTTGTTGTGATTATTATAAAATATGATTAGTAGTTACGCTTGCTCTTGATAAGCTCACATTGAGTGCAAGATTTAGTGAGAGCTTCTCGTGCAGTTAAGCATGCCCAACCCTGATAGCTAACGTAACTGCACTAAGACTTGACGGTATTCTTGCTCTTGGTTGTACATTTGTCAAAGCATGAAATTTTTAACGACCCTACTAGCCATACTATTTAGTACGACTTCATTATTTGCTCAAAGTAAGATAACACAAGCCAAAGGAGTTAGTTTAAGAAGTACAAAGCAAGAAGTTCTTGAGCTACTACAAGCTCGTGGAGAAAATCCGCAAAACGGATATCGTGGCAATATGATGTATACCCTTGGGGGAGATTTTGGAGGGAATCAATTAAAGGATACAAAATACTTTTTTGATAACTTCAATAAGCTTTATGAAATTGCATTTCTTTTTTCAACCGAAAATTTAAAAGAAGTCAAAGCTGTACATAAAGAAATAACTCAAAACCTCAACAAAAAATACGGACAGCCATACGTTACCGATTCCATTTCGACAAAGAAAGTAAAACTAGGAGAATTGAATAGTTTGACCACTTACTGGATAGACTCCGATGAAGAACTAAAAGGCGGACAGATTTATTTAAAGAAAAATAAACTGACACGAAAAAAAGGTACAGAGACCCATTACATTTATCTAAGCTACAAGGATGTTGAATTAGAAGCCAACTACAACCTTTATCTTAAACAAGATGTAGACGAGGATTATTAGATTTATGTTTCCACGGCTGGGTGTAGATTGCATCTACACATTGGTATATTTAGTTTCAAAAAAATATGAAAGCGTAGATGCAATCTACTCCAAATTCAATGTAAAATAACCA
>CAYMFF010000034.1:0-30038 GCA_964389575.1 uncultured Chitinophagaceae bacterium | reverse complement strand
AAGTGAACACAAATAAAGCCAAACCGGCCGCAAAAATGGTATTGTATTCCAAGGAACCATGTTGCACATCACCCGAGCTTACTTGTACGATATAAGATGTAATCGTTTGTATCGGCACTGTTGGGTCCATCGTTAGTTGTGGTTGTTGACCGGCAGCTACGGCCACAATCATCGTTTCACCTATCGCTCTTGAAAAAGCTAAAATTATTGAAGCAATGATACCCGAAGAAGCTGAAGGAATTAAAACTCGAAAAGCTGTTTGTAATCGTGTCGCTCCCATTCCATAAGAGGCTTGTCGCAGTGAATTAGGAACAGCAAAAAGTGCATCCTCACCCAAAGAAGAGATAAAAGGTATAATCATAATACCCATCACAATACCCGCAGAAATAGAATTAAAACCAGAGATACTTGGCCAGATAGATTGCAAGAAAGGAGTAACAACTACTAAAGCAAAGAAACCATAAACAACTGTTGGTACAGCTGCTAGAATCTCCAATAAAGGTTTTACCGCTTTACGAAAACCTTTGGGAGCATATTCATTTAAATAAACCGCAATCGTTAAGCCTAAAGGCAAGGCAACAAGTAATGCAATAACGGTAGTTAATAAAGTACCAGAAAGCAATGGCATAATACCAAAATGCTTTTCTGAGAAAAGAGGCGTCCATTCTTTATCAGTGATAAAATCCCAAACAGATACTTCTTTAAAAAAATTATACGACTGCGAAAGCAATACCCAAATAATACCTAATGTTGTGAGCAACGTAATAGCCGCACATACAAAAAGAAAAGCCTTTATCAGCTTTTCCTTTTGTTCTATGGATAAGATTTTTCTCATCTGCAATGCTAATATAGTTTAAAACTATTCAGTAGCAGTGTCCGATGATAAAGATGTTAAGAAGTCTTCAAACTTGGCTTTCTCAGTTGCATACTCCTCGTCTTTCATTGGAATATAACCAACTTCTTTCGCCATTTCACCAGCATTTTCAAGGTAGAATTTCACGAAGTTTACCACGTGCGCTTTGGCAGCAGCGGTGCTATTTACATAGATAAATAACGGACGGGATAAAGGTGCGTAAGAACCATCTTTTACAGTTTCTAAAGAAGGAGCCACAGGACCATTGCCTCCATCAACGGATACTAACTTCAATTTGTCTTGATTGGCTTCGTAATAAGCTAAACCAAAGAACCCTAAAGCATATTTATTACCAGAGACTCCCGTTACCAAGATATTGTCATCCTCGCTAGAGTTATAATCTGCCCGGCAAGCTCCGCTCTCTCCTACAATCGCCTCAGTAAAATAATCAAACGTTCCAGAAGCTGTTCCAGGGCCATATAATTCTATTTTTTCTGCTGGCCACTCAGGACGAATTTGATTCCAATTCATCACCACACCTTTAGCAGCTGGCTCCCAAATTTTCTTTAATTCAGCAACTGTAATATCAGTCAACCAATCATTCTCAGGATTAGCAATTACAGCTAGACCGTCATAAGCTACGCTCAACTCTAAGTAAGAGATATTATTTTCTTTACAAGCATCAATTTCTTTTTGCTTAATCGGACGAGAAGCATCTGAGATGTCAGTTTCTCCACGAGAGAACTTTTTAAATCCACCACCAGTGCCAGAAACACCTACCGTTACTTGCACGTCTTTTGCTACAGCTCTATACTCTTCAGCCACAGCTTCTGTAATAGGAAATACAGTACTCGACCCATCAATGCCAATACTACCAGCATCAGTAGATGTTGCATGTGATTCACCGCCTGTGCTTTCACCGTCACCGCAGGACATGGCTAGGAAAGAAACGCTTAAAATTGCTACGAAAATTGTTATTAGTTTTTTCATTGTTTGTTTATTGAAGTTAAAATTATTTTATTTTTTTCTAGTTGAATATTACCTTAAGATTATCATTTTTAAAAGTGCACATCTAATTGAGTTCGGAACATTAAACGATCATCAGCTCCTATAATTTTACGGTACGTCATATCGGCTTGTAATTTCAATTGATGTCCTGAGATAAATCGATTAACACCCAATGTATATTGATTTTCATCATTCTGTCCATTAGTAAAATCCACACTTGTCAAACGTCCCACTAACTCTACATCACCGGTTATGTGTGATACCTGTTTGTTTAGCATCATCCCGGCTTGAACATTAATACCTCGTCCTGTTGTAAAATTACCAACTTGCGTCCCAGCAGCATCTAACACCGCTGAAGTACCATCAGCTGTTTTCTTGTCCATGTATTCCGTCATCAATGAAAAGCGTTTGTACTTTACAACCGCATCAGCAAAAAAAGTATTTAATCGCTCACCGAAATAATCTCCATTAGCATCAGTAATAAAACTACCTAATTGACCACGATTACGAACCGCATTATCATTAATATCATAACCCACACCAATCATAACTTTTAGTTTCTTATAATATGTCAAGGCCGAACCAACATAATCGTCTTTATCCTTCTTAAACATTCCAAAAGGTAAAAACTCGACTCGTCCAGTATAATTGTAACCACCAAAAGAACCTTGCGTAATATTTCGACCTTCACCTTGACTAATCGCCACTTTTTCTTTCATTATAAAGTCACCTGCCACTTTGTGCTTATTCCAAATCTGGATTCCTAAATCACGATCTATATTAAAACGAGAGTTTACCAATGAACGATCAACCAACTGGAGGTTGGCTGAAGAAACTACACGCTCAACATTTCCAGGAAGTTTACCTTGTCCAAAGCGAACAAACATTCCATAGAAATTTTGTTTCTTTTTAGCAAAAACACTGGATCCCTTGTAAGCAAATAATCGGTAGTCTGCAAATGCATCTAATACCAAATTACTGGAATTACTCATTTCAGGAGTCACAGCTCCGTTTGCCTGATCTCTGTTTGATAATGCAAGCTCCACTTTCCATTGCCAGCGTGGCGAGAAAGCAAATCCGTTAAACTTTAAACGAGAACGACGAATCAAGAATCGAGAATTATGATCGGTGATAGTACCCAAATCATCGTTTATAACGTTCCATGTTGCAGCGTAAAGGTTTTGAAACCTAAATCCGAACTTAACGTGAAAAGAAGAATCCTTACCGTAGAAGTTAAGTCCTTTTCCAAATTTTGCTGCAACATGTTGTGAATTAGCATTAAAAGCTATGCACGAAATGAAGCACAGCAAAAGGGTTAGTTTTTTACTCATAGTTTTTTTCATTTTTAGAAATCATTCATCACATGATTTCAATATTACTGGTTTAATCGAGCGCAAAAGTATCGGAAGGGCTATGCGATGAAGAATTTCCAATATTACCTTAATGTTACCTTTTGATTATGATTTGATACAGAAGAGAAAAAAGATTGACAAAAGGCCTCAAAACGAGGCCTTTTAGATAGTTCAGGGAGGAATAAATGGGCTACAAAGTTCCTTGAGAGAAATACTTAACAATAAAAACAAGTAAAATACTGATCACCAGACCCAGCGTAACCTTAGTCAAATCCCAAGTTATACTTTTAAGCATCCCTTTTCTTTTCATCTTTTCACCCATCATAAAGTTGATAGCAATTTCACGACCGGCTAATAAACCAATGAACACCCAAGTTGTACTCATTGGGATTTCATTCATTTCTTTAAAATAGAAAAGAACCATTCCATATACAGCATCAATAATAGTAGCCGAACGAATATCAATTGTGTTCGTTTTAGATTTTACAATTTTTTGTATCGCTCCACCCTTAGTAGCAACGATGTAAGCCAGCATTCCTAAAATGATTGCCAACGAAACAATCAATTCAAGAGCAGATATTTCTCGAGGCAAGTACACATAGATATTAGCAAAATCCTGAATAAGCCATTGCGACCATAAAAAACCGGTAGAACACCACTGCAGCACTGTCCAAATTTGCTTTTCCTTGTCCGTAATTTTCTTTTGTATGAAGCGCTTTTCAACCAAGCGGGTAATCGCTATGTATATTACAATGGCCGCACCAAATGCCACAGCATAACCTAGTAGGGATTTCTGCACCATATTCATTAAATTCTTTTCATTAAAAAAAGTAAGAATCAGGAATGAGGTACTCACTGGAATTCCAGTTCGTGTAAGTAATACTAATATCAATGGAGGCAACAAGTAAAACCATGCAAAAGGATCTGGTAAAGCATATTTAGCCAAGCGACCATAACTTACATCTCCAGAATATTGAAACCAACCATAGATTAATGTAGCTGCTAAAATGCTCCCTGCAAAAGCCCAGAGCACCAGCCAGTTTCGTTTTGAATTTGAACTTAAAAAAGTACCTAAGGTTTGAATCGAATCATTGGCAACAACGGAATAGGCCGCCATTATAAATCCGAGATACATAACAATACATGATAAGTCCAATTTGAAGATTTTTTATTGAAGCTTAAATATCTATCACAAAGCAGTAATAAACGAAAGAATTGACGTTTTGATTAAAATAAAAAAGACCTCAAATTGAGGTCTTATATTTTACATTAGTAAACGTTTTTAATTATTTCAAGAAAAGGAGCTCTCTTAATTTAGGCAGCGGCCACATTTTATCTTCTACAATCAACTCTAGTTTATTAGAGTGATATTGAATCGTTTCAAAACAGGGCTTTACTTTATCACAATAGGCAATTGCCATTTTGCGGCTATCTTTCATTTTATTCGCTTTCTTACGTTCGTTTACCATTGCCTTTACTGAGCTGCTGATCTCATTGATATGATCGCTAATTTGTGCAACAATTTCTTTTACAGAAGCATACGATTTCGCTGGCAAACCAATTGATTTCTGTCCTTGTATATTATGAATCAACTTATTCTGATACTCAACGGCTACCGGTAGTATATGGTTCGTAGCCAAGTACCCTATCATACGCGCTTCAATCTGAATTTTCTTGACATACTCCTCTAACTGGATTTCATGACGCGCCTCTAACTCAACTTCCGTAAAAATTTCACAACGAGAAAATAAATCCTTAGCCTCTTTGGTTGCCAATACATCCAATGCACGAACCGTGTCTTTGTTATTACTTAAACCGCGCTTCTTAGCTTCCTTTGCCCAAGCATCGCTATAATTATCTCCTTCAAAACAAATGCTTTTACTTTTTTTGATATAGGATTGTAAGGTTTTTAGAATTGCGATCTCTTTCTTATCACCTTTCTTAATTTTCGCATCCACATCTTTCTTAAACTGAACAAGTGTATCAGCCATAATCGTGTTTAATACCATCATAGGTCCAGCACAATTTGCCGTTGAACCAACAGCGCGGAACTCAAACTTATTTCCTGTAAAGGCAAACGGACTCGTACGATTTCGATCGGTATTGTCCTGGAATAATTCAGGAATAGATTTATGAATATCCATTTTCAATATCACCTCGTCCTGCTCAGAGAATTTATCTTTTACACGGCTTTCAATCTCACGCATCAGTCCGGTTAAGTACTCGCCTATAAATACAGAAATAATTGCAGGCGGCGCTTCATTAGCTCCTAAGCGATGATCATTACCCGCCGAGGCAATTGCAGCGCGCAATAAATCAGCATGATCGTGTACGGCTTTGATTGTATTAATAAAAAAGGTTAAGAACATTAAATTCGTTCGAGGTGTTTTACCAGGCGATAAAAGATTTACACCTGTATTCGTTGCCAAACTCCAATTGTTATGTTTTCCGCTTCCGTTAACTCCCGCAAATGGTTTTTCATGTAATAGCACTTTCAGCTTATGACGCTTCGCAACACGCGGCATCAAATCCATAAGCAATGAATTATGATCTACCGCCAAATTAGCTTCTTCAAAAATAGGAGCACATTCAAACTGACCAGGAGCTACCTCGTTATGACGTGTACGCAATGGAATCCCTAACTTATAACTCTCTTGCTCAAAATCTTGCATGAATGCAAAAACACGCTCAGGAATAGAACCAAAATAGT
This sequence comes from uncultured Chitinophagaceae bacterium, assembly GCA_964389575.1. Classification (GTDB taxonomy): domain Bacteria; phylum Bacteroidota; class Bacteroidia; order Chitinophagales; family Chitinophagaceae; genus JAGNRR01. The sequence goes on along the minus strand of CAYMFF010000034.1, from coordinate 24,115 downwards.
GGTCATCTAATTGCTGACCTTTAGCGGGCGCATGCCCCAATAAAAATCGGCCACAAGAAACTAAATCAGGTCTTGCATTTGCCAAGGCCTCATCTACCACAAAATATTCTTGCTCCCAACCTAAACTAGCCGTTACACGATTTACATTTTTGTCAAAGTACTTGCAAACATCTACAGCAGCATGATTTACTTTATCCAACGCTTTTAACAAGGGTGTTTTACTATCTAAGCTTTCTCCGCTATATGCGATAAAAATAGTTGGAATACAAAGTGTTTTACCATGCGCCATTTCCATAATAAATGCAGGCGATGTTGGATCCCAAGCAGTATAACCACGCGCCTCAAATGTGGCTCGGATACCCCCATTCGGAAAACTAGATGCATCAGGCTCTTGCTGAATTAATGCATCTCCATCAAATATTTCTAAAGCAGAACCGTCAGGCTTTAAAGTGAAAAACGAATCGTGCTTCTCTGCGGTAGCACCTGTTAAAGGTTGAAACCAATGTGTAAAGTGCGTAGCTCCTTTGTCCATAGCCCAAGCTTTCATGGCACTTGATATTTGATCCGCCATACCACGATCAACTTTCTTTCCACTCTGCACTGACTCGCGCAAACTGTAAAAGGCCTCTTCACTTAAATAGTCACGCTGGGTTTTATCAGAAAAAACATTGGTTCCGAAAAATTCAGTAACCTTAGTGCTTTCATATCCTCTAATATCCTTTTCTCCGGTATTGATATCATTAATGGCTTGTAGGCGTAAATTTGTCATATTAAATTTTTTAATTATATATGTATAATGAACAAAAGTAATGCACTTTTACGCAATTTGGTGCAAAATTATTAACATTATAATTATTTTTAATATGTTTATTGCTAACTTACCACTTTACGGGTAGCGGCAGTTCTATCGTCTTCTGTGAAACTATATTGCTATCTGCGTTACATATAATATCTATAAAAAGCATACTCTCCCCTTTTCGAATTTTTTCAATTTGGATATTGGTTCCTTTTTCGTTAAAAGTATTCGGCGAACATTGGTTTCGTAAAAGACTTTTGTTTATGTCACCTTTGTGTCGAATCTCACCTTGCTCATTTTAATTCAATCGCCAAATACGATGCTGTTTAAATGAGAAACCACAAGAGTTAGTTGTTTCCTCCAATACTAGAAGCAATTCCTTGCCCAGCTCATTATCGATATCAAAGTAATACTTCCGATGCATAGAAACGGTAAGTATTGCCTCTTCGTTTTTATTATACCAAGAAAAAGAAACCTTATTCTCACTATTTTCTTTTCGATTAAAAGAATCCTTCAGACAATGTAAATCACCCTTAGAAATAAGGCGTGAATTTCTTTCTGTGTTAAAATACGTTTTTTCATAATAGGAAGTAATTACGTCCTCTACAAGAGAATCTACGCTATGCTGTGTGGAGTCAGATTCAGGTTGCCAAAAAGTTTGTGCCGAAACAAATTGTGCACTTAGTAAAAAACATAGAAGGAATATCAATCTCATAAACCAAAATTAATACGGTTTCCATTCCGAAGTTATTTTACTTCTCGGATGGTATGATTCATTTATTGTTTGGTAGACCACACTGCTTTGAATAATAAAATCAGCACCCCTTAGTTAATCTGTCGAAACGTCAAATTAATTCTGGGAAGCACACTCTTTTTAGTTTTCAGAATTGCGTGCTTATAAAAATGTTGTGTAGATCCTGCCATAATTAAGAGACTGCCATTGGTTAGCACAATATCTTTTTTGATTTCTAAATCGATATGCTTGAGTTTGAAAACACGTTGACCGCCAAATGAAACCGATGCTATAATAGGATTTTCTCCCAGTTCTTTTTCATTATCTTGATGCCAACCCATACTATCATTTCCATCTCGATAATAATTAAGCAAGCAAGAATTAAAACTAGTATTAGATGCTAACTCAACTTTTTCCTTTAATCCTCTCAATAGAGAAATCCAGGGTAAAGCATTTATTGTTTGTCCTGAATATTTATAGGAAACATTTTGATCTCCATAAAAAGAAACTAATCGTGGTTGCATAATTTTTTTGCCAAATAGAATAATTTCTTTTTCCAGCCAATCAACCTCTTTTTCCAAAAGAGCAAAGCAATCCTTTTTATCAACAAAATCTGAATACAATTGAATATTTGTATTTGGTAAAATAATTTTCTTTACTCGATTAACATTTTGCTCTCTCATAGTTCGAATCTATACTCTTGAAAATTTGACCAATATTTACCAAGCTTTTAAGTCCCAAATCAAAACTAAGATGAATTCAAGCGTAATAAAAAACGAATGCTAATTCGTATCCATTTTTTCTAGTTCTTCAATTTTAATATCACTAATCAGATAACTGTATGGTCTTAGCGCATCTACATGCTGAATAATTATATTTATGATGGCTAATAGCGGTATAGCCAAAAACATCCCAGCTACCCCTGCAAGGCTGCCTCCAACAATAATAACAACTATTGTAGCTAACGGGTTTAAACGCACTTTGGAGCCAACAATTTTAGGAGAAATAAAATTATTCTCAACTAATTGTACTAGAGCAATAACAACTAGTACACCAATAACTGCACTCAAATTATCTTGCGCAGCCAGGGTACTAAAAACACAAACAAACCCGGCCAGAAGAATACCGACATAAGGTATCAAATTAAGTATGGCGCATAGCAAGGCTAGAAAAATAACATGTGGCGCTCCGGCAATCCAGAAACCTATGCTGGACAAAACAAATATGAATAGCATTTGCAACAAAAGACCACTTAGGTAAAATTTTATAAGCTCTTTTATTTCTAGTAAAATTTTAGTAAGTTTTTCACGATTTCTACTTCCAAAACGATGGTATAAAAATTTCTTTATTCTACGCTTATAAAGCAAAATGAGAAATGAATAAATCGGAATCAAAGAAGCATTCACTATTGTACTGGAGAATGAGCTAAAAATATTAGTTCGAAACAGCAAGCTTTTAAATCCACTGACCGGTTTTTTCGTAGTTGTGTCAATCAAATTTTCTTGTTGCACAATACTGATCCCCAAACACTCAGCCACCCAACGCTGAAATGATTTAAAATGCTGCTCAATATTATTTTCAATGGAAGGTAAATCATCGAAGTAACCTATGATTTGATTACCTAATAAAAGCACAAGGATTACAACTACCAATATTGAAAATAAGAGAACCAAGCCAATTGAAAAGACTCTATTCAGAAACGTTTTGTCTTCAAAAAAATCTACAAATCGAATGACCAGTACACTATAAAGCGATGCTAAAATAATGGGAGTAATAATATCATATGCCAGATAAATAGTTAATAAGCTTGTAGCAATTATAAACAACCACAAACTAATGTTCGCTAAATGAGCATTTCTATTTTCGATGGTTTTCATAGATTAACTATTACTATCTTATTCAAAAATTCTAGGAACGATTCCTTTACTCGGATTTAAAGTAAGCATAGTGTCATTCAAATGCTTTTCACCATCTTCACTACTAAAAAAACCAATTAAACGTTTTGACAATCCGCTCAAATCTACTGAATTATCCAACACAAGTGAAAGGGCAGTAACTAATGCTTTAGTGGCATCATCTTTATTTTTAAAAAAAGTATTGTTTAAAAACATGGGCATCAAAACCCCCAAACTCAAGCCATGTTTATCAAGTTGAGAGGAAACATCAATAAAAGAATCTATAGATAAGCTTTCTTTTATTCCAGCAACCGGAATGTAGGTAGACACAGTAGTTAACTCATCTTGCATACGATCTAAATAAAAGTCACTCTTCGACTCTATTTCCGAAATTCTATCTAACAAATCTGCTTGATTACTTATTGTCCTTTTCTGCTCCATCAAAATATTTTTTTATTATTTTATCTATAATAATGCGTTCTATGTATTTATCCTTAGTTAAATAAACAATGGTTGCTATCAAAAGATAAAAAGCCGCAACCACACCGAATCCTGCGGTATAACTATCAAACAAACTGGCTAAATAAAAACCAAGGGTAACCGATCCAAATAAGAAAGCCAATAAAAAAAATAGTATAACAGTTACCTCTGTAATAAGATTAGCAAATACTCTTGACCCTCTATTTAGCGCCGAAAGCTCAGCGTATTCTAATCGGTTCTGAAAATACTTTTTACCATCTTCATATACATCCGACAGTCCTCGATTTTTATTATCACCCATACTTAACAAAATTTAATTTAAAACAAAAGCAAAGTACGTAATAAAAATTTAACATAAAAAAGTATAACCATCACGCATCAAATAAGTTTCCTAACTAAACCGCTGAGTTAATTTCAACAATTGTTTTATCTGCCGTTCTTAATTCTTTATTGACAAAAATACTTACATTCAATTCAAAGCCGATGAGCAAAATTTGAGACATGGTGAATAACCAAACCAAAAAGATAATCAAAGTCCCAACTGAACCATAAATTTGATTATAGTTAATTAGATTATTGACCGCATAGAAAAAACCTACGGTTAAAAGTATAATAAGCCCACTCGCTAGAATACTACCTGGCGTCAATAAAGGCCAGCGAGAATTTGTATTCGGCCCGTATCGATATATCAATGAAATCGTAAGAACCAACATTAAGGCAATAATTAAATATTGCAATATTTTTCCGATAATAATCCAGCTAAATAATCCTAAGTATTCAAATATCCATGCTTGAAAAATCATCAATGAAAAAGACAATATGATAACCACAAAGAAAACTACAGTAAGCAGAATAGCATTCAATCTTTTACGATACCAAACTTGAGGTTTGAAACCCGCAAGCTTTCTATCGAAATTTGTCATTAGCCCCATAAGACCATTACTAGAAAAAAACAGAGTCATAAATACAGAAAATGAGAGTAGCACTTCTTTTTTATGTAAGAAGAAATTATTCATCAGTTTCGCCACAGAATCTTGTAATTTTTCGTTCTGTGTTATAATACCTATTGTCTCCTCTAAAGATGATATTAATGAATCAGTTGGAATCGGCAGATAAGGTATCAGTGTAAACAAAAAAAGTAAAAAAGGGGGCAATGACATCAGAAATGAAAAGCTAACGGCCCGCGCTGCGACCGTAAAACGGGGCGAAATTATTTGCCGAATAAAAAAAGTAAGAGAATCGTATAGGGATACTCCATGAAAACCAGGCAAGATTATCTGAGATAACCAAACCTTTAATACGCGCATGACACGCGTGTTTTTTATCTTTTCTTCCCAAGTGCTCATCAGATGGTTAAAAGATACTGTATTATCGGAGATTAATATTGGAAAGAGTTTCCTCTTCTTCCTGTTCGATCATGTCTATAATATCGACGTTGACGGTTTTTACGAATCCACTTATGTTTGTAACGATTCCCTCTACGATATTGATAACCTCTTCCACCGCTTCTTCCTCGTTCTCTTTTTTCTCTGATTTCGTCATTACGATTTAGACCATACAGCATACTCACACCATATACGTTGTCTCCAGCTAAGCCAAGCATGTAAGATCCTCTAAACGCATAATCCTGTCGTAAAAACTTTACCCTGAATCCACCAGAAACCATAGGACCAAAACTACTAGCCACCCCATTCTCGGCATCTCCGTCTTGATAAATATCCAAGCCTAGCCCTCCACCAACAAATAAACCAAAACGGTTGTTTGCTTCGTACGTCGCGTGTCTTCCTAAATTATACTCTACCAAAACCGGTAAACTGAAAGCAAAAGCACTTCCTGTTCGTTGCGTTCCAAATTCGTCAACGTAGGTTCCGTACTGAAAAAACAGACCAGTGTAAGTTGCTAATCCCAATGAAGATGATTCTGAAAAGTCTTTGAAAACATAACGGGCGTTGTAAATGCCCAACGGACCTCCACCAGAGTTATCTTGAGTAACGATGGCGCCAGGACCTCCGTAATGAATTAATTTTTCATTCTGAGCAAGAGATGATAAACTCATCCCAACAAAAGCTAGAACGAAAAAAGAAAACCTAACAATAATTTTATACATAATAAGGGTAAATGAAGAACTAAGATAGTAAACAGAGTGGAATTGACTTGAGTATTACAGTATTAATTAAAATACAACTATCTCCTTATACCTCTTGCATCCATTGCTTTCCGAAACTTATCTGCATTTTTTTCGTGCTCTGTTCCATTTTTGGCGAAATTATGGTAGCCACTAAAATCCTCTTTCGCACAAAAGAAAATGTATTCCGTCTGCTTATTCTCTAGCACTGCGTCAATAGCATCAGGCGATGGCGTACAAATGGGCCCAGGTGGAATCCCCTCTACCAAATAGGTATTCCATGGAGATTTAAATCGAATATGCTTATTTAAGACACGTTTGATTGAAAAATCACCATAGGCAAATCGGGCTGTTGGATCCGCTTGCAGCTTCATGCCTTTTCGAATTCGATTTAGATAAACACTAGCCACATTAGCCATTTCATCTTTTTTAATAGTTTCTTCATCAACTATAGATGCAATCGTGATGACTTCGGCCTGCGAAAGTTTTAGTTTAGCTGCTTTTTCTTTTCTACTTTCATTCCAAAACCTTTTGTAGGCCTTGTGCATTTTATCAAAAATTTCAACCGGTGTGCTGTTCCAATAAACATCATAGGTGTAGGGCATTACAATGCATTGAACTTCATTTGTATTGATTCCATATTTATTAAGAAAACTGCTATCCGCAAATAATTTCATAAAACTAGCTGAATCCGTAGAAACCTTTTTGGCCAAATGACGAGCAATGTGCTCTTTTTTACGCAATTTATTAATCACGACCTTGACCACTTCTTGTTTACCAGATTTGAGCAATTTTACAATTTCATAATTGTTCATTCCTTGCTCAATTTTATACTTCCCCGGATGAATGTTTTCTCCTAAGTTCGAACTTTCAGCCATTTCTTGAAATGAGTCAAAATCCACCAACACATGACGCTCTTTGAGTTCTTTATAAATGTCTTCTATGCTAGCATCGGTTTTTAAATAAATGGCCGTTTGCTTACCAAAATCATTGGTATTACCGCTTTGAAAACGAGCACAACTACCAAAAAAAAAGATTACAACCAGTGCGCTAAACGCTGAAATTCGAGGAGATAAAGAATATTTCAAAATAGGATTTTGCGCCAAATGTAAAACAATCTAAAAGCTTAGCACAATAGAGTACAAAAATGATAACAGATTTTTATAACTTTGCAATTCCTTTAAAGAATTGAATTTATGGCTGTAGAAGAATTGGTAATGCCCAAAATGGGCGAAAGTATTACAGAAGCTACTGTACTCAAATGGTTAAAAAACGTAGGCGATTCCATAGAAATGGATGAGACCTTGTTAGAAATTGCTACGGACAAAGTAGATAGTGAAGTTCCTAGCACTGTATCTGGAACGGTGAGCGAAATTCTTTTTAATGTGGATGATGTAGTTCCGGTTGGAACCGTGATTGCCAAAATTAGTACCGGTGGAGAAGCAATCCCAAGCGCTAGTGCATCTGAACCCAACGCAGAAACTCCGGTTGCAGAAGCAACACCGGCACCAGTTGTTACAACAGCACCTGCAACGGCGAATCCAGCTCCAAATACCGCTACCAACGCGGGCGAACCTAATCGCTTTTACTCTCCATTGGTTATGAATATTGCAGCCAAAGAAGGAATTTCCATGAGTGAATTAGAGTCTATAGCTGGAAGTGGAAAAGAAGGTCGTGTAACTAAAAAAGATATTATTGGCTATGTAAAATCTCGCGGCGATATAAGCCAAGCCACAACCGCTCCTGCAAAATCCTATACCAATACACCTGCTCCTCAAGGACCTGCAGTAACGGCATCTGATGTTAATGAAACCGCTGGCGTAACAACTGCGAATGGTAATGTTGAAATTATTGAAATGGATCGCATGCGAAAGCTAATTGCCAAGCATATGGTGGATAGTGTTCACACTTCACCGCACGTAACGTCTATGACTGAAGCCGATGTAACCAATATGGTCAATTGGCGCAATAGAGTAAAAGGAGAATTCCTTGAGAAAAATGGCGAAAAACTAACTTTTACACCCTTGTTTATCGAGGCTATTGTAAACTGTATCAAACGCAACCCAATGATTAATGCAAGCGTTGATGGAGATAATATCATTATTAAAAAAGATATTAATATCGGAATGGCAACAGCACTTCCTAGTGGAAATTTAATTGTTCCTGTTATTAAAAATGCTGACACCAAAAATCTGTACGGCATTTCTAAAGAAGTAAACGGATTGGCAAATGCAGCGCGCACCAATAAACTAAAACCAGAGGATACACAAGGTGGCACCTTCACCTTAACCAATGTAGGTACATTTGGTAGCCTGATGGGTACACCAATTATTAGTCAACCTCAAGTTGCTATACTCGCAGTGGGTACTATTAAAAAACGTCCTGTGGTTATGGAAACAGCTGAAGGTGATGTGATTGCCATTCGTCAGATGATGTATCTATCCATGAGCTATGACCACAGAATTGTAGATGGTTCATTAGGAGCTGGCTTCTTGAGTGAAGTGGCCAAAGAATTAGAAAACTTTGATGTGAATCGAACGGTTTAATATAATGCATCGACTAAGCGAAAGAGATATATTAGGACGTCTTCAAGAATTGTCTAATTGGACCCTAAACAATGGCGCGTTAGAAACGAATCTGGAATTCAACGATTTTAAAGAAGCCTTGAAATTCATTAATCAACTAGGTTCATTGGCCGAAGAAGCCAATCATCACCCAGAATTGCATAATGTTTACAACAAGGTAAATGTTAGGCTGTGGACGCATGATGCCAATGGGATAACAAACAAAGATTTTGATTTGGCTGAGAAAGTAAATCAACTGTAGCATTTTGAAGCAATCAGAATATTGTCAAAATATTCTAAAGCCTATCATTCCTTGCACCTATTTGGTAAAAATTCACGAACTTTATACTAGTGAAAAAAGCAATTTTTATTCTATCGCTCATTGTTCTTTGTTTCTCAAAGCCAATTATTTGTTTAGGGCAAACTGCTGTTACACCAACAGACAGCTCAAGGGACGATGTCAAAATTTATATTGACGGCGTAGCAATAAAAGCATCTGACATTGGTTCTTTAGACCCTGAGTTACTAGAAGGTATAGAAGAAATCAAAACCGTTGCTCGTGCCACCTATGGCCCGCAAAATGGCAGTATCATTGAAGTGGAAGATGATTCTAAAGATGCCACACCACTAGTTGATTGGGATGAATTATATCATCAGAAATATATTGGAGTTGGAATTCTAGGCGTTTTGAAATACCCGGGTGTTGAAGTAAACTATTCGTTCCCACATAAATATTTCATCAAAGAGAAAATGAAAAAAGGCGCAGAAAAACGAATTAATAAAGTGCGTCGTTGGGATATTTTTGTTCGCTATTATTGGCATAAAAATTTTCACCACAACTTTATGTTGACGGGTGGTCGAACTTGGCAACGAGAGCTCAAGAAAAATAAATTCTTCATATCTCAAGCCGATGTGGGAGTAGCGCGCACAATGTACACCAATCCAACTTTTTCGATTGAGAACGGAGTCGTCAAAAGAAACTATTTTGACGGTGACTTATATGCCACCTTCAATTATCGATTGGGTTTTGGTAAACACTTTCAACATAAGAATGAAACCTATCGTTTTTACTCTTACTTCGGAGTAATGAACTATGCCCCTTTTAATAATCTTTATTATTCAAGATTGGTGATTGGACTAAACGTAAATAAATTTATTAGCAAGAAATGAAAAAAATAATATTCTTCTTACCGATACTTTTTCTCTTCTCCTGCCAGAAAGATAAAATTGAGCTATCTAAAACCACGGATGAAATATTCTATGTAAAATCCGATGAACAGACCTTACCGGTAAGAGTAAAGGGGAATTCTGAATCAAAAGTATTTGTCCTATATATCCATGGAGGCCCTGGCGACCCCGGAATTTGGGAACACAACACCGAACAAAGTATTGCGAACATTCAACCCCATTATGCCGCTGTATTTTTTGATCAACCGTTTGCTGGCTTCTCGCAGGGTAACAACCTTAGCAGAGCAACTGTAAGTACGTTTACTAATTCTGTTCAAAATGTAACACTCACTTTGAAACATCGTTTTGGGGATGATATAAGCCTTTTTCTATTAGGACATTCTTGGGGAGGCTTTGTTAGTGCGGCTTATCTAAGTACAGATAACCTTCAGGATAATTTTAAAGGCTGGATAAATATATCAGGTGCTCACAATTATATATTAGGCGATTCTTTAGTAGGTGAAAAAATAAAAGAAGTAGGCACTCGCCAAATAGCTATCGGCGACGATGCAGCTACTTGGCAAAGCATGATGGATTGGATAGATGCCAATCCACCCAACGGCACTTCTAAGCGTTCTAACAATATTAATTCTTGTGGTTTTGATGCTATGAACCTAATCAGTGATTCCACTAGAGAAGGTTTTAAAATGAATGTTGGAAAAATTATTTTAGGACAGTATCAACCTTGGGCATTCACTTCTTGGATATCCAATCTAATTACTACGAATTTACTAGACCTTAATCAACTAGCGCTGGATAATGAAATGACTAGCAAGTTACCTAAAATCACAATTCCTGTTTTGAATATTTATGGTAAATATGATTTTATAGTTCCATCGGGATTAGGAGATGATGTAATGGACCATGTGGGTTCTAGCTGGAAAAAAATGGTCATTATGAACAAAAGTGATCATAACCCGCAGTTGTCCGAACCTATTGAAACGCATCAAGAGATTCGAGATTTTATTGAGATGTTTAAGTAATTTTCAGCTGAGTTCACTCAAGCCTTTTCAGCTGTAAAAATGCAATAGTTCCAGAGCCCACGTTTCCAACATTGATACTGATAATAGGCACTCCACATATTTTCGTGCTTGCCTTTTCGTTTACCAATGACGCGAAGCACCCAATCAATAGCTACCGAAGGAATAAAAATATAAAATAAACGCTTGATACTGGGCTCAACATGTTTAGTGACTACCTTTTTCTGAATATTAGTAAAACCTGCTTGCTGTAACTTTTCTTCAAATTCTTTTTCGTAAGCAAAATCAGATACAGCCCAGCTTTTTGCCCAATTAGTCATAGCCTCTCGGTCGCTATCACTTTTTTCCGTTATCCTAAGTTTATCGAAGGACCAAAAAAAATCTAGTACAACAAGTTTCCCACTTTCTTTGAGCAATCGAGCCGACTCCTTAAGTACGTCTAGTTTGTTCTGCGCATGACAATAACTTTCAATCCCATAAACCACATCGTAATGATCACTTTCTAAACTTGTATGGCAATAATCTTCGGCATAAAATATTGCCTTTTCTAGTCCTCTATCTTGGGCATCTTTGTTGGCTTGTGCAATTTGCTTTCGAGTTATAGAAACTCCGTCAACTTCAATACCATATTTTTTGGCCAAATACATCGCCGGACCGCCAATACCGCAACCCAAATCTGCAACCTTGAGATTGGGTTTTAAGTTGCCGTAATGCGCCACTTTTTCAGTAGTATTATTAATGGCCTGATTATGACTTTTGATACCTTTCTCCCAAAAACCATAATGAAAAGATCCATGCTCTTTGGCTCCCCAAATAATTTCATAATCTTTTTGTGAAGATTGATAGTAATATTCTACTTCTTCGTGATATGTTTTAGATTTGCTCAATAATGCAAATAAAGCTTTTGCGTACTGATAAATCAACAATTCATGACAGTTATTCGGGACAACAATATTCGACTTTCCTAAAATATTTTATTTCGTCTAAAGGCTACTACCTGTTAATAATATCTGACAATCCCATTGTTTACTTATTGTAACTTTGTGTTATGCGTAGAAATAAGATTTTTATTATGATTTTTTTTAGCTTGCTCATTTCGCTTGCCACGCAAGCAGAAGGAGGAAGTTCTATTGTACTAGCAAAAGGCAGCAAACAACTAAACGCAGGAATCGGATTGTCCACTTGGGGTTTGCCTATTTATGTTGGACTAGATTATGGATTAGGAAAAAACTGGACGCTTGGCGGAGAAGGTTCTTTTAGAAGCCATAGAGAAAGTTTTGGTGGTATCAAATTTAACCATACCATATTAGGCTTAGGTGCAAATGCGAATTATCATTTTAATGAAATTTTGAATATTCCGAGTCCTTGGAACCTATATGCAGGAGCTAATATCGGATTCTTTGTTTGGTCTTCACCGAATAATTATAGAGGCACTGGAAGCAGTGGACTTGGCATTGGCGGTCAGATTGGCGGACGCTATTTCCTGAATGATAACCTGGGTTTGAATCTAGAGTTTGGTGGTGGCAATTCTTTCTCAGGAGGAAAATTTGGATTGACTTATAAATTCTAAGTATGGGGTTCACTATACCGTTTATATGCACGATATAAAAAATCGAAAAGATATCATCCTTCTTGTCGATACTTTTTATGCTAAGGTGCTGAAAGATGAACGCATTAATTATTTTTTCACAGAAGTTGCCAAACTTGACTTTGAAAAACACATGCCCCGCATGTATGACTTTTGGGAATCTACCTTATTGCATACCGCATCATATAAAGGCAATACTCTAAAAGTCCATAAAGACTTAAACGAAAAATCGCCGCTGCAAAAAGAACACTTCGACACTTGGATAATGCTTTTCAAACAAACTGTTGATGAATTATTTTTAGGGAATACGGCCGAGCTTGCTAAACAGCGCGCTACATCTATTGCAATGATTATGGAGTTAAAGATGAATCCTAAAAATAAAGGACTCCTGTAAAATGAAAACAAGAGTAATTAAAAATTACATTTGCTGTCAAACAAGCTAGCATGCTCAAACAATTACTATTTACTGCTCTTCTCCTTGTCTTAACCACTAGCCTTTGGGCTCAAAACGGAATCCTAACCGGAACCGTTAAAAGTGCCAAAACGGGCCAAACCATTATTGGTGCCAGCATACAGATTGAAGGAACTAGCCTAGTGGGAAAGTCAGATGTGAATGGTATTTTCAAGATTGAAGAAATCCCAACCAAAACGTATAATGTTATTTGTACTTCTATTGGTTTCGAAAGTGAAACTCGTTTTGGTATTATTGTTCGATCGGAAGGAAACGCAGAATTGAATTTTGACCTTTCAGAAAAAAAGAAAAAACTAGGGAAGGTAGTGATTAGAAAAAATCCCTTTAAGAAATCTGAAGAAACGCCACTCTCGATTCAAAAGTTAAGTAAAGAAGAAATTGTTTCTTACCCTGGCGGGAATAATGATGTAGCCAAAGTAGTTCAAACTCTACCTGGTGTTTCTGGTTCGGTTGGAGGTTTTCGCAATGACATAATCATACGGGGCGGTGCGCCCAATGAAAATGTTTATTATCTAGACGGAATTGAAATTCCCAACATCAATCACTTTAGCACCCAAGGAAGTGCGGGTGGGCCAGTAGGATTGCTAAATGTTTCTTTTTTTAAAGGTGTAACACTAACGGCTAGTGCGTTTGGCGCACAGTATGATAATGCTTTAAGTGGTGTACTACAATTTGATCAGCGCAATGGTAACGCAAGAAAATTTCAAGGAAATTTTAGATTAAGTTCTAGTGAAGCCGCCTTAACCGTGGAAGGCCCTTTACTCAGAACCAAAGAACAAAAAAATAAAGAAGAGCCGGCCAAAACTACTTTCATAGCATCTGCGCGTCGATCTTATTTGCAACTTCTGTTTAAAGCAATTGGCTTACCATTTTTGCCAGATTATTATGACTATCAATTCAAAGTCAATCATAAATTAGACAACTACAACGATATTTATGTTACCGGCGTGGGAGCAATTGATGATTTTAGTATTAATGAATTAGAAGAGTACGATGCCGAACAAAAGTCCTTACAAGAAAGAGTTCCTGTAATTACACAATATTCCAACACTACAGGTGTTGGATGGCGACACAGACTGAAAGACAACTCTGGATTTATGACGACTACTTTCAGCAATAATTTATTGATTAATAATTTTAATCAATATTCGGATAATATAAATCAGACCGGGCTTTATTTTAAAAACGATGCGCGAGAGCGAGAATCAAGATTGCGTTATAGCTTCAGAAAATATTTAAAAGATTGGACGGTAGAAGTTGGCGCATTGGCTTTAAATGCAAATTATAAAAACACAACAGAAGACTTAGTCAACAACCGACAATTTATTTCAGAACTTAATTTTTTCCGATATGGCTTATTCGGTCAAGCTTCTCGTAGATTATTGAACGACCGATTAGGAATTTCAATTGGTCTGAGAGCCGACGGTAATACATTTACTAATAATGGCAATGAAATTTATCGAACACTCAGCCCGCGAGCATCTGCATCTTATCAATTAACTGAGAACGGCAAATGGACCGCCACTGCTTCTATTGGTCGATATTTTAAAATACTACCCTACACTGTTTTAGGTTTTCAAAACAATCAAGGAGATTTTATAAATAAAAACACGGACTATATTCAAAGCGATCACTACGTTGCGGGGCTTGAATATTTGGTCACTAAAAAAGCAAGGTTTTCAGTAGAAGGTTTCTGGAAACAATATGACAACTACCCTGTGTCGGTTACCGACCAGATATCGCTAGCCAATAAAGGAGGAGGATTTGAAGTACTAGGGAATGAACCTGTAACAAGCAATGGAAAAGGTCGTGCTTATGGTTTAGAACTTTTATTCCAACAAAAATTCACCGGCAGGTTGTACGCTATTGCAGCAGTAACGCTTTACAAAAGTGAATTCACAGCCGCCAATAGCGAAGTTTATCTTCCGGCTGTTTGGGATAATGGTTTGCTAGTTTCTTTAGTTGGCGGTTATAAATTTGGTAAAAATAAGAGCTGGGAGATTAGTAGTCGATTGCGTTATTTAGGCGAAACCCCTTATGCGCCATTAGACCTCGATGCAACATTGGCCAATTATCCTGCTAATATTAGAGATTATTCTCAGTTAGGAAGTGTACAGCTAAATCCATTTAGTCAATTGGATATTCGACTGGATAAAAAATGGAGCTTCAAGAAATGGAGCCTGGATTTATTCTTAGATATTCAAAATGCTTTGGCTACAGCAAATCCTGCCGAGCCTGCATACGGTTTAGATCGTGATGCACAAGGCAATGTAATCACGCCACAACAATTAATAGAAATCCCACAAGCCAATACCGGACAACCATTGCCTTCTTTAGGTGTGGTTATTAATTTTTAGTTCTAAGCAAAATAAAAATGAATTCATTTTTTCTACCTATTTTTAGGAGTATGAGATATACTTTTTTGTTATTCTTGATGATTTGTTTTACCTCTTGTATAGCTGAAACCAAATCAAAAAGTGAAGATTTGAAAAGCGGTAAAATTCCTGAGAAGGAGCTAATTGCCGAGGACCAAATCATGCAATTTATTATTAATGACTTCAAAAAAGAATACAAAGATTTAAGCTTGGTTGAAGTAGATGATGAAGGATGGCACGAGCTTTCCTTTTTTGGGAAACTAGATCCACAATCCGATATAGAACAAATACTATCCCATATTCGCATCCCAAATTATACTTTGGTAGATGAAGAAGAAAACAACCCAATTAAAGGTGATTTGAATGGTGATAGTAAAAGTGATTACCTCGTAAAAGTAACAGATGAAGGCGATGGTGGCGGTGGCAACCTTACTTTAATAAGCTATTATCTTTTTACTAGTAACAACGGGAAATATGAATTCAATGGGGTGTATTCAACGAAAGAATTAAGTGGCTGTGCAAATTTCGGATTTTTCGTTGCTCAAAAAATTCAAGACCAGCAAGTAATCGGTCAATCTCAATGCAACGAAGAAAAAGACAAAAAACTTGAACAAGTGAAATACACTAGTATTTTAAGCCTCGAAGAAGGTGAACTAAAACTCCTTTCTAAAAAACCACTTTCTGAGTAGTTTGATTAAACAAATCGTAATTTGCATTCGTGAATTTTAGCATCATAGGATCTGGTAATATCGCTCACTTTATAGGCACCCGATGCCTAGAAGCAGGACGAACAATTGATGAAGTTATTTCCACAAATCAAGAAACAGGCAACGAACTGGCCAGTACTTTGAAGGCAAAATATCTTGGCAACTATAAAGAAAGTATCGGTTCTACCTTTTTGCTAGCGATACCCGATGACGCCATTTTAGAATTAGCGCAAACTAATTTTTTTAAAGACAAAAAAATTATTCATACTTCGGGTAGTATTGGTTTAACAGAACTTGAAAATTTAAGCGAAAATGCAGCTTGCATTTGGCCAATTTTCTCAATTCAAAAAGATAATCTTCCCGTTCGTAAGGATATCCCTTTTGTGTTGCAATCTAGCAATCTACCCACTCGAAAAAAGGCAGTTAGCTTTTTAAAATGCCTCACCAATAATGTTACCGAAGCCACAGACGAACAAAAAAGTATTTTACATTTATCAGCAGTTTTAGTAAATAATTTTACAAATCATCTCTTTTCTCAAAGCGAGAAAATACTAAGAGAAAATAAACTCTCATTTAACGATCTTATGCTACCGATTATCCAAAACACCATTGCAAAACTATCGACAGGCTCTCCCAGCGAATGGCAGACCGGACCCGCAAAACGTGGTGATACAAGCACGATGAGTAAGCATCTTGAATTAATGAACGATAAGCCAATTTTAAAAGAGATTTATCAACTTTTGAGCAGCGCAATCCCCGAATTAGAAGATTAGGACAAAAAATGTAATCTGCCCTTAATTATCAAATCCACAAATCACCAATTTATCAAATTAGAGCTTAACTTCGCGCACCTATGGCAGTTTTAGTAACAAAAGATAGTAAAATAATAGTGCAGGGTTTCACAGGTACCGAGGGTACTTTCCATGCAGCACAAATGATAGAGTATGGAACCAATGTTGTGGGTGGCGTTACTCCAGGAAAAGGAGGTCAAACACACTTGGACAAACCCGTATTTAACACAGTAGATCAAGCTGTAAAAGAAACAGGAGCAACGGTAAGTATCATTTTTGTTCCTCCGGCTTTTGCTGCAGATGCGATTATGGAAGCTGCTGATGCTAACGGAATTGAAACTATTATTTGTATTACAGAAGGAATTCCAGTAAAAGACATGGTAGTTGCCAAAGATTATGTTGATAGCAAAGGAGTAAGATTAGTTGGACCAAATTGTCCGGGTGTTATCACCAGTGACGAAGCAAAAGTGGGAATTATGCCTGGATTTATTTTCAAGAAAGGAAATATTGGTATTGTTTCAAAATCCGGAACATTAACGTATGAGGCGGCTGACCAAGTGGTTAAAGCTGGTTTAGGAATCACAACTGCCATAGGAATTGGTGGAGATCCGATTATCGGAACAACGACCAAAGAAGCTGTTGAATTATTCATGAATGATGATGAAACTGCAGGTATTGTAATGATAGGAGAAATCGGAGGTAGCATGGAAGCTGATGCCGCGCGTTGGTTAAAAGATAATATGAAAAAGCCTGTAGTTGGTTTTATTGCGGGTCAAACAGCTCCTCCTGGAAGACGTATGGGGCACGCCGGAGCTATTATCGGTGGCGCAGAAGATACTGCGGAAGCCAAAAAGAAAATCATGTCAGAATGTGGCATTCATGTTGTGGATAGCCCAGCAGATATTGGCAAAAAAATGGCGGAAGTTTTAAACTAAACTTTTGAATAAATACTAATTTTAAGGGATGCGATTAACTGCCTCCCTTTTTTTATGCTTGCTACTTTCTTCTTGTGCTAGCATTCTAAACACGGTTCTTAAATTAAATGATAACAATGACTATGCCGAACTAACAATTGCTGAAAAAAGTAACGTAAAACCGTATGGTCAAAGTTTAAAACCATCAAGTTTTCAAAAAGATACTTTATTATATGAAATTGACAGTATTGATATTAAAACAATTACTACTTCAGAAGAACTCGTATGGATACACTTATGGCGACCATTCTGTAATGCAAAATCTTGCCAGATTATCACTCCGTTTGCCGCAAAAGCAAAAAAACATAATGTAGAATTATTCATGGTGTCTGAAACTTATAATTTTAATGACCTAAATAAAATTGCCAAAGAATCAAATTTTACATTACCTATTTATGTAGTAAAAGGCAATACATTTGGTCATAACATCGATAAGTCTAGAAAGCTATTCTTAAAATCTCTTGCCAAAAATCAATTCATACAGCCCGCTAAATTTGCTAGTGATTTTTTATTCAAGAACGGCAAACTCATTTATGCTAATGATTTTTTGATTGATAGTTTGGATCGTGTTTTAGAAAAAAACTAGCTTCCTAATATTGACTACCTTTGTTTGTATCAAGCATTCAATTTTCTTCATATTGTTCTTTATAACAGCTTCGGCTGAAGGACAGTATCTTTCATTGCAAACAAATATTGCATCGGGTCTTCAAGAAAGCTCTGGACTCCTTTACCTTAATGGAAAACTAATAACGCATAATGATTCTGGCGATGAGCCGGCCCTATATGAAATCGATACTTCAAACGGAATTCAAACCAGAAAAGTAATTATTCAAAATGCCTCTAACATTGATTGGGAGGACATCGCAATGGATCAACATTACATCTACATTGGGGACTTTGGAAATAACCAAGGTAGCCGAACCAACTTACGAATTTATAAAGTTGCTAAACAAGATTATCTAACTATGGATACAATTTTAGCGGATACAATTCTCTTTGATTATAATGATCAAGTAGACTTCACGCCTACCAATTTCATGACGAATTACGATGCTGAGGCTCTTATTAGTTATGGCGACAGTCTTTATATTTTTACTAAAAACTGGGGAAACTCTAGAACAAACATCTACCCTATTTCTAAAAATCCAGGACAATATTCTTTGACAAGAAAAGATAGCTTAAACTCCCAAGGCTGGATAACAGGTGCTGTTTGCGATAGTGCGCAAAAACAAATTTTATTAATTGGATATACTTTTAATTCTTGTTTCTTTTTAAAAATTAATAATTGGAATCAACTGTTTTCAAGTGGTCAAATAATACGCCAAACACTCCAGCCTAATTCGTCTATTCAGATTGAAGGTATTGCACAAATAGATAGTTTTACTTACTTTGTGAGTTCTGAAAATTTCCAGTCAACCATTTCTCAATTGCATAAATTGGATTGCAGAATCCCCACGAACCTTTCTGCATCAATTAAAGAAGAAAATATCGAATTATACCCAAACCCTTGTCATGAAACACTTTACGTAAAAAGTAATAAGCTCATTAAAACCATTATTCGCTCTGTAAGCGGTCGAGTTATCATGATCACGAAAAAAAAAGAAATCGACATAAGTAATTTAAAAGCTGGAATTTATTTTGTTGAAACAGAATCCTACAGTCAGTCCTTAGTTCAAAAAATAATTATCCAATAAAATCTATCTATAATAAACGGTCATTCCTGAAGTAAAAAATGAATAGTCTCATAATTGCATTTTATAAAAATTTGCCAGCACTAGAATTAATTTTCTTAGCGCTAGAAAATCAAAGCACGAAAGACTTTGAAATTATCATTGCAGAAGATGCCGAAGAAAAAGCTACCACCCATTTTATAGAAAAGTGGCAGAATAAAAAATCACTCCAAATCGAACACGTTTCGCAAACTGACAATGGATTTAGAAAAACAAAAATATTAAACGCCGCGATTGCTATCAGTAAAGGAGATTATTTAATTTTTATTGATGGTGATTGTATTCCACATAAGCATTTTATAAAAGCTCATAGCCAGGCTCGCAAAGAAGGCTTTGCGCTTTTTGGGCGAAGAGTAATGTTGAGCTCAACATTTACAAATAACATTATACATTCAGGGACACTGAGTTCCTTAAATCAAATATCATTATTTTTTACGGGGTCAAAACGTTGGAAATATGGTTTATACTTACCGTTTATAAAACAAGAGCGAAAAGAAGGAATTTGGGGTTGTAATTGGAGCATTGCCAAAAAAGAAATTATAGCGATTGGAGGTTATGATGAAAATTATGTTCACGCGGGTGTTGGAGAAGATATTGATATTGAGTGGCGCTTAGTTCAAAAGGGCATTCGATTACTTTCCATTCGTTTTGGCGCAATTGTTTATCATTTACATCATGAAGAAAACTACGATGACCGTGCAGTGAATAAAGGTTCCGCTATATTAAACACCAAGAAAAACCGTATCTTAGAAACATGACTCTTTCAGAAATCAAAAGCACTCAAAAGCTTTTTGAGTATTATAAAATCTTAGGTGAAAAAACATTTGCTCAGCTAACGGATGACGAACTGTTCCTGCAACCAAATACAGAGAGTAACTCTATTGGCATCATAGTGAAACATTTATGGGGTAATATGCTTAGTCGATGGACCAATTTCTTGACAGAAGATGGTGAAAAACAATGGCGCCAACGCGATGAAGAATTTGAGTTGAGCATTGCAAGTAGAACAGAATTATTGGAAAAGTGGAATGCCGGTTGGGCTATTTTATTCGAAGCGCTATCCTCTATTAAAGAAGAAATATTGAGCAAGAAATATTCATCCGGAATCAAGGTCATAGCATTTTTGAAGCTATTCAAAGACAACTAGGCCATTATGCTTATCATGTTGGCCAGATTATCTTTATTGGTAAACTAATTCAAAATGAAAACTGGAAGAGTTTATCGATTCCCAAGGGAGCATCCTCTTCTTTCAATGAAGAAAAATTTAAAAAGGAAAAGCGAAGAGAACACTTTAGTGACGAGTTCAAGGCCCATAAATAATAAACTGAACCCAGAAATTTAATTCATCTAATTCCGATTAACAGCATTTCAAACTGTTTCAACTACTTTCAAACGCACTAAATATACTTTTTTGGCTATAAGAATTTTACAAACAAAAACCGTATTACTCAATATTGTGGTCTAACTTGCAAGCTTAATCATAGAGATTTTTATAATTGGCCTAATTCCGTAACACTTTATCGACCGAATCCTTTTCTGAACTTCTCGCAAATTTTATTTTTTTATATGAACATTTTCGTAGCAAAGCTCAACTATGACACGAGCGAAACAAAGCTTAAACAAGCTTTTGAAGCATTTGGTGAAGTATCATCTGCTAAAATCATCTTTGACAAATATGAAAACCGTAGTAAAGGTTTCGGTTTCGTAGAAATGGACAACGACGAGCAAGCGCAAGCTGCTATCGCTGGACTTAACGAAACAGAACTTGACGGTCGTCAGATTGTTGTTAAAGTAGCCAACCCAAGAGATTAATATTATTTAGTATAAATTATTGAGTTTACAACCACCCAGTTTTACTGGGTGGTTTTTTTATTACCTTTACCTTGTAAAATGTTAGACTTTTATTCCTTCGCTCAACAATTTGTTGCTCGCAAAATGCAACAAGCAGGAATATATCAAAAACAACTTTCTACAAACGATTTCCAAATAGATTATTGGGATAATGAAACAGAAAAGCCTTGTATCTTTCTATTGAATGGTTTTGGCGCCAATTCAGAATTTCAATGGTTCAAACAAGTTAGCGTTTTAAAACTACATTACCGTGTGGTAGTAATAAACCTGCTGTATTTTGGTAATAGCAAACCCATCAATAAATCTTGCTTTGATATTAGCTGTCAAATAAAAATGATAGAAAGTTTGCGAATGGAACTTGGTTTAAATAAAGTTTCAATTGCTGGTATTTCCTACGGTGGACTGATTGCAACAGAATATGCTCAGGTGCATGAGTCAAATGTTAAGCAACTTTTTTTAGTCGATGCGGCCGTTAAGTTTCTTACAATTGAGCACTTGAATAAAGTTTGCGAAAAATACAAGGCAGCATCAATTGAAGATTTTTTTGCTCCTGATGATTACGGAGGATTAAAAAGGCAACTCAAAGCGGCGTATCACAAATTACCTTATATACCAAACTTTGTACTCAAAGCCATACACAAAAAAATGTGCGCCCCTTATACGTCGAATTGGCTTGGATTGATTCAGTCGCTTCGTGATTCTATTGAAGAATTATCATCACGCCACTATAATTTCAATATAAAAACGATATTATTCTGGGGTAAACATGACGAGATTATTCCGCTTCATTTAGGCGAGAAAATTGCTCAAGAACTAAAAGCTTCAGAACTTCATATCCTTCAAAAATCAGGTCATATGCCTAATCTAGAGGAACCCAAACGCTTCAATGATATTCTGTTAAAAGTTGTAGAAGAAAAATAATTATAAAATTCTCTTCCGCTTAAACCAAACGAAAATCCCAATGCAAATTGCTGCCATTATCACCATCGTTATGGGATATGCGTTTTTATACTCCAATTCTGGCATCCATTTAAAGTTCATACCGTAAACGCCTACTATAAAAGTGAGTGGTAAAAAAAAGGCAGAAAAAATGGTGAGTAACTTCATTACATCATTACTTTTTTGTGCTGCGATAGAAAGGTAAGTGTGTGTAATGTTATTCGCATCGTCTATGGCCTCATCGAATTCAAGCATGTATTGCACTACACTATCTTTAATATCAGTTAGTTGATAATGATATTGCTCAGGAAACTCTAATTTATTCAGCACATTCTGATTGAGCAATAGCAGTTTCTTACTCAATCGAATTTCAACCTTCTGAAAATACAATTCCTCCAGAGAGATTTGATTGTAATTCTTAAGAAAAATAACTTCTTCCATCGTATCTAAATCCTCGCTATGCCACTCTGCAGGCATATCAAAGGTGTCAATAATTTTATCAAAAAGAGAAAGCAAATGAGAATGAACAGTATCAAAACTTTTATTAGAACTTAGTAAGAAATCAAGAGGCGCTTCATGAATGGTAATTAATCGATCAGAAAAAACAAAGAAGGAAATTTTATTGGATAGTTCAGGAATATTCGTTGCATTCACCTCTCGTGCTGCCGTATAAGCTCGCAGAATAAAAAACACATAACCCTCTCTTTTTTCCAATTTAGGAAGATGCCCAGGTTCTAAACTATCCTGCAACAAAAATTTACCCAAACCATATTCATTAGCAATTTGAGGAATATCTGCTTGATTGGGACCCTGAATGTCAATCCAAGTATAGTTTTTGGCATTGATCGTTTTTATATCCATAGCTTAACTTAAAAGTAGTGAAAAGGTCTCAACAAATAAAAGAAGGTTTTCAACTTCATTTGATAAGTAAAAACGAAAGCTCTATTTTTGACGCCAAACATGGCACTCAAAAATGAACTCCAATCGCAGGGCGATTTTCTTTTTAAATACAGAAGTTACTTGCCTATTATCATATTAGTAGCGGCGCTGTTGGTTTATCTTTTTCAGGACTTTTATTTTACTGAACAGAATAAGACCATCTGGGAGTTAGTTTGTCTTGATGTGGCTGTTTTTGGTTTACTGATTCGAATTATTACAATTGGCTTTAGTGGCGACAACACGAGCGGTCGCAACACCAGCGAAGGTCAAATTGCAGACGAAGTGAACCGAACTGGACCTTATGCCACGGTACGTCATCCGCTTTACGTTGGTAATTATTTTATGTGGTTGGGTCTGGCGATGTTTACTCAAAATATTTGGTTCTGCGTGGCCTTTACCTTTTTGTATTGGGTGTATTACGAGCGCATCATGTATGCTGAGGAAATGTTTCTGATAAACAAATATG
This sequence comes from uncultured Chitinophagaceae bacterium, assembly GCA_964389575.1. Taxonomy (GTDB): domain Bacteria; phylum Bacteroidota; class Bacteroidia; order Chitinophagales; family Chitinophagaceae; genus JAGNRR01. The sequence continues at coordinate 483 of CAYMFF010000034.1, read as the reverse complement.
GTTCGGATTACACAGATTGGAGTGCTGTAACACCTGCTTTTATTCCAAAAATTGGCAAATGGACCAAACCAAAATATAAGTTCAGTTGGCGCAAGGTAATTCGTCAGGAAAAAGCAGGGATATTAAACTTATTCCTTGTTTGCCTTTTGTTTGTGGCAGGAAGACAATACATAGATTCTCAAAACTTCTTAGAAGTAGATAGACATTGGTTGTACTTTTTAGTAGCGGCAATTCTGTGGTATGTTATAATAAAGGTGATTCAGAAAACGAGTAAGGTGTTGGATAGTGACAGAAGTGAAATTTGACATTTCGATTACCGAAGTATCAGAATAAACTTTGAACTTTACCGTTAGTTTAGTACAATATGAAAAAAATAATCCCCTTACTGTTGGCAGCAGTTCTGTTTAGTCCAACTGTCTTTTGTCAAACTTCACATAAACTAGTTTTAAATTTTAATGGACACCGAAGTGATTTTGAACGTCC
>CAYMFF010000033.1:20996-30884 GCA_964389575.1 uncultured Chitinophagaceae bacterium | reverse complement strand
CCGACAGCGAATCGTTTGATAAATATGAGCTGTACTTAAAAAGCCAAACCATGCTAGTAAAAACCCGCTTGGATAATAACAAAGACTCTGCATACAATCATCACGACGAAACGAATTTTAGGGAAGTATCGCTGAAGGAGCCGGCTATGGGCGAAGAAATCTTCTCGCAAGGAATGAGAGATTCATTAAGAAACTTAATTCTACCCAGTCCGGCAAAGGAATAAAATACTGATAATGAAAATGTTGTTGTCTTAGTTCGTAGTGACTTAAAATAGTAGGACATTTGTAAAATGCAAGTTCGCTTTGAAGATTTAGGAAGAATACGATATAAAGATGCATGGGATTACCAAGAAAAATTATTGGCGGAAAACCTAGAAGTAAAAAAATACAATCGTCAGTTGGAGATTGATAAATCAGATGCTGAACTACGAAACACCAAAAGCCATTTTTTAATTTGCGAACATGAGCCTGTTTACACCTTAGGTAAAAGTGGCGCTATGGAAAACTTATTGGTTGGCAATAAAGTATTAGAAGAAAAAGGCATCGAGTTTTTTAAAACAAACCGTGGTGGTGACATTACTTTTCATGGGCCCGAACAAATCGTAGGCTACCCCATTTTAGATTTAGAACGCATCAAACCCGATATCGTATTATATATGCGCAATTTGGAAGAAGTGATTATCAGAACACTTGCCGAATATGGCCTAGATTGTGGCAGAAGCGAAGGCGAAACAGGCGTTTGGCTTCAAGCCGACAACCCTCGTTTTGCACGTAAAATATGCGCGCTGGGTGTAAAAACAAGCCGCTGGATAACGATACATGGGTTTGCATTAAACGTGAATACTGATCTTTCTTTTTTCGAAATGATTATTCCCTGTGGCATAGAAAACAAACAGGTGACAAGTCTTGAGAAAGAGCTTGGACGCAACGTTCCTCTGGAAGAAGTGCAAGAAAAAATTAAGAAGCATTTTGAGGAAGTATTTGGTGTGGAATTAGTGTAGTAGTTTGTAACTAAGAATAAATTCACTTATATTTCATTAAATTCGTTCAGAAAATATAACGGATATAATAGGACTTGGTGCTATTACATATTCGTTAGGTACAAGCAAAAAAAGATTCTCCTAAATAAAAGCAAAGAGTCCTATCGCACATTGCTTTTCCACACCAACTCCAGAACCGATATTCTTTGTATATTGCAAGTTGTACGTTAGAACTTAAAAATTGCGAATAAAAGAAAAAATATCAATTGAAAACTTTCGAGACAAACGCTTCAAAATAAGGCTTTTAGAAACTGAAAAAGATACAGAAGCATCATTTACGCATTATTTACATAACCATAAAAATGGAGTTTCTCAATTTTACAAGCCTGACGCAATTGAACACGTCAAATCATATTTGGACTACCAATTCCCGGAAGGTGAAATAACCAATTTAGTAGCCGAGGAAGCATTACAATATTTGGTTTTTCAGAAAGAAACCGTCCCTTTCCCTGCTCCAAAAACACCTAAATTTAAGTTTATCGACTTATTCGCAGGCATCGGTGGATTTAGATTAGCATTTCAAAACTTGAAAGGTAAATGTGTATTCACGAGCGAATGGGATAAATATTCAAAACAAACTTATCAAGCAAATTTTGGCGAAGTGCCATTTGGCGACATAACAAAAAAAGCTACAAAAAATTATATCCCTGACGGTTTTGATGTTTTGTGTGCGGGTTTTCCTTGCCAAGCATTTTCAATTGCTGGAAAACGTGGAGGATTTGAAGATACAAGAGGAACATTGTTTTTTGATGTTGCAGAAATCATTAAAAAGAAAAAACCAAAAGCAATTTTCTTAGAGAATGTAAAAGGTTTGAGAAGCCACGACAAAGGAAAAACACTAGCAACTATTTTGAATGTCCTAAAAGAAGATTTAGGATACTACATTCCTGAACCTCAAGTACTGAACGCAAAAGAATTTGGTGTTCCTCAAAACAGAGAAAGAATCTTTATAGTTGGGTTTAGAAAGGATTTAGGCATCACAGAGTTTCAATACCCAAAACCGGTTAATAAAAAATCAACTTTAAATGACATTTTAGAAACCGAAACTGTTTCCGTTAAATACTATTTGTCGGATACTTATGTAAACACATTGCGGAATCACAAAGCACGACACGCAAGTAAAGGAAATGGTTTTGGCTACGAAATCATCCCAAACAACGGAACTGCAAATGCTGTTGTTTGCGGAGGAATGGGAAGAGAGCGAAATTTAGTTTATGACCATAAATTAAAAGACTTTACACCGATTACAAATATTAAGGGAGATGTAAATCGTGAGGGAATCCGTAAAATGACACCTAGAGAATGGGCTCGCCTACAAGGCTTCCCAGACAAATTCAAAATTATAGTTTCCGATGCGCAGGCGTACAAACAATTTGGGAACTCTGTTGCAGTTCCAGCAATCCAAGCTACTGCGAAAAAAATAATTGATAAACTAATTCAATATGATAACTGGCAATAAGGGAGAATGGAGCGAAATATATGCTCTTTTCAAACTATTAAGTGACAAAGAACTTTTCCTAGGAAACAAAGACATTGAAAAGCTAGAAGGATTGGTTTATCCAATCCTCAAAGTTTTAAGAACTGAAAGTAATGGAAATTTTGAATACTCAATTGAGGATGAACTTATTCTTATTTCTGGAGGAGAAGAAATATTGAAAATTGCGATTTCAGAATTTAAGCAAAAAGCCCTGACCCTTCTAGAAAAAATTAAATCCAGTAAAGAAAGAACTTTTTCAATACCCGAAATTGAGAAGTTTATGACTTCCGTAAATTGCATGTCCCTCAAAGCAAGTTCGATAGCTAAAACAGATATTACAATAGTAGTCCACGACCAAAGAACAAATCAACAACCAACTTTAGGCTTTAGTATTAAATCACAGTTAGGAAGCCCCTCCACTTTACTAAATGCTGGAAAAACTACAAATTTCACTTTTAGAATAGATAATTCAAAATTATCGAAATCCGAAATTGAAAATATAAATTCAATAGACACTCGAAGTAAAATTATGGACAGAATAAACTCCATAATTGAAGCAAAAGGAAAATTTAAATTCACTAACACAGAAAAGCAAATATTCTCAAACAACCTTGTTTTAATTGACAGCAAATTGCCAGAAATTCTTTCTAGCATAGTTTACGAATTTTATTCAAGTAACAAATCAAGCATTTCGGACTTGGTAACTTCTATAACTGAAACTAATCCGCTAGAGTTTGACATATCCAATGACCACCAATTTTATGAATATAAAATCAAGCGTTTTTTAACCGATGTAGCCCTAGGAATGATGCCTTCAATTGTATGGACTGGGCAATATGATGCAACGGGAGGATATCTAATAGTGAAGGAAGATGGAAATGTTTTATGCTATCACATTTATAACAGAAACGAATTCGAAAACTACTTATTTAATAATACTAAACTTGAAACAGCTAGTTCCACTAGACACGATTTTGGTAGTATCTACGAAGATAATGACGAACTGTATTTCAAATTAAATTTACAAATCCGTTTCATAAAATAAAGCCAACGCCTTTTACGGCACATCGCAATCCTCGTTCCTGCGGTTGCAAAGAGCTGTAAGACAAGGAAGACAAGACCAAAGAAAGCCAATGGCTAGTAATGTATATAGCAAATAAGACTTTCATTCTAAATCGAAAAATCTACCCCATAGCAAAACGCAAAATTTACAAACAATCCAAAGCATATGCTTGAAAACCCTACTTTCCATATACGCAACCTTTATACTTTATTAAAGAAGTACTTATCATAATATGAAGACAATTGAAAAATTAATTCATGGCAACTAATTTCAAAAAAAGCATTTGCATTATTTCTTTCATTTTAAATGGAGTTTTCATTCTCTTCTTGTTGTTCTTTGGTTTGAAATACCAAGATCAATTGATGAATACATTCATGGATAAAAAAAAGAAAGCCAACATTGTATTTTTTGGCGATTCCATTATCAAAGAAGGGAAATGGAATAAATTATTAGACAGAAGCGATATCAAAAACAGCGGATTTAGTGGCTATACCACATCGCATTTGAACTGGTTAGTTACAAAGCATGTCATCTCCTATCATCCCGAAATTTGCTTCTTGGAAGGAGGCATAAACGATATAGCTGTGGGCATTCCATTAAAACGAATCAAAGCCAATTATAAAAGCTTGATTGACACTTTGCTGGCATATGAAATAGAGCCGATTGTTCAATCTACCTTGTATGAAGAAAACAATAACCAAAGTAAAATACTCGTTGATAGTTTAAATAATTTTTTGGTAGATTATTGCTACCAAAATTCTGTTCGATACTTAAATATTAACTCAGAATTATCAACGGATATAGGGTTGAAGCCAAAATACTCTCGTGACGGAACTCATATCACCGAGGTAGCTTATCGTATCTGGGCAACTAAAATACAGGACCTATTAAAGGATAGTAAACCCAAAACAGAATAGAACGGTAATCGTCCGTTTTGCATCATTCAATCAGCGCTTGGAATAATTTGTATTTGGTTTAGTCAAAGCACATAGTTTACCTTTATTTTTTTAAGTGACCCTCCCATGAATCTTAAGACAGACAGTAAACGAATTTTTGGCTTAGACATTTTCCGCGCTGTGGCGATAATAATTGTTGTTATGGTTCATGGTGGATTTATGCTCGATGGTTCTCGTCTGGAAGGATTCCCCTTTTTTAATTTGATCGATGGCGTTGATATTTTCTTTGTTCTATCTGGATTTTTAATCGGTGGTATTCTCCTAAAAGAACTAAACAAAACTCAAACTTTTGGATTTTCTGATTTACTTCAGTTCTGGAAGCGCAGATGGTTTAGAACCTTGCCCAATTATTATTTGATATTAGCTGCTAATTATTTTGTGGTTCGATATGGGATTATCAATGAAGATATAGAACAATTCAATTTTCATTTTATCACGTTCACGCAAAATTTTGCTTGGCCTTTTCAAGGTTTTTTCTGGGAATCCTGGAGCCTTTCTATTGAAGAATGGTTTTATTTATTTAGTCCGCTACTCATTCTATTGCTTTGCAAATTCCTCTCTAATAAAACAGCTTTTTTAGTCGCTACGGTTTCAATGATTGTTTTGCCATTACTATATCGATACAGTATGTTCAATCCTGATATTGATTATTTCAATTGGGATATTTCATTCCGTAAAACGGTGTTGTGTAGATTGGATAGTATCGGGTATGGATTACTATTTGCATGGGTATTTTTTTATTATAAAAAACTGTGGAGCAAAATAAGCATCCCTTCTTTCGCGCTGGGTTTGATACTTCTTTTTTTCATTGTGAAAAGTGGGTTCAATCAGCAAACGCTTTATCAGCAAACGATTTACTTTTCATTGATTCCATTCGCTGTCATGCTTTTATTACCACTGACTACACGATATAAAAAAGCAACAGGTATACTACCGCTAGCCATACAGCACATTAGCAAAATATCATACTCAATGTATCTAATAAACTTGGCGCTAGTAGCCGAAGTCATTCGAGATAACTTTGCACCTCAAGGCGGAATGGATGGAGTCTTAAAATATCTTCTGTACTGGACAATTGTAATTGTGGCATCCACCTTGCTTTACAAATTATTCGAAAAGCCTATGATGGACCTTAGGGATAAAAAGTTATTCAGTAAAAAGTAAGCAATCTAAGCTTCAACCGCTCGTTTCTTCTCCAGGTATTCTTGGTAAGTTCCAATATGATCACTCATACCATCTGGACGCAATTCAATCACACGATTACAAGTTGTGTTGGCAAATGTTTGGTCATGCGTTGCCATTAAAATATTGCTTGGAAAATCTTTACAACCGTTATTAAATGCCTGAATACTTTCTAAATCAAGGTGAGCGGTAGGCTCATCCAATATTACCACATTGGGGTTCATTAGCATCATTCGGCTAACCATACAACGTACTTTTTCACCTCCGCTCAATACCGGCACCATTTTATTTACCTCGTCTCCGCGAAAAAGCATCCGCCCAAAAAACTGTCGTAAAAAATCTTCATCTACATCTTGCGTACCTTCTGGAACGTATTGATGAAGCCAATCTAATAGGTTTAAATCTTTTTGGAAATATTCTTCATTATTCACCGGCAAATAGGCCGTGGTAATAGTTGTACCCCAATTATATTCACCCGTTTCTGGCTTTTGACGATCATTTATTATTTGAAAAAATGCTGTAACGGCACGCTTGTCTTCTGACACAAAAAGCACTTTATCATTTTTACTTAGATCAAAATTCACATCACTAAACAAGGTTTCACCATCTATAGAAGCGCTTAATTTCTCGACTTTCAGAATATCATTTCCTACCGGGCGATTCGGTGTAAAGAAAATACCAGGGTAACGACGATTACTTGGTTTAATGTCTTCCAACACTAATTTTTCCAACGCTTTCTTACGACTAGTTGCTTGTTTACTCTTACTAGCATTAGCGCTAAATCTTCGGATAAAGTCTTGCAGGTCTTTCCGTTTTTCCTCAGTCTTTTTGTTCTTATCCGTTGCCTGTCTTGCAGCCAACTGACTACTTTCATACCAGAATGTATAATTACCTGTATAAGTATTAATTTTTCCTTTATCTACATCCGCCACATGCGTGCAAACGGTATCTAAAAAGTGTCTATCGTGGCTTACCACAATTGCAATGTGCGGATAGTCAGCCAAAAAGTCTTCCAACCAAAGAACTGTTTTTAAATCAATATCATTCGTAGGCTCATCCAATAATAATATTTCAGGAGTACCGAATAATGCTTGAGCCAGCAAAACTTTAATTTTTATCTCCCCCGCAACATCCTTCATAAGACTTTGGTGCGATTCTTCTTTAACACCTAAGTTTACCAATAATTGAGCTGCATCACTTTCAGCGGTATAACCGCCCATTTCACCGAATTTTTCTTCTAATTCACCCGCTTTAATTCCATCAGCTTCACTGAAGTCTTCCTTCATGTACAAGGCATCTTTTTCTTGCTGTATGTTATAAAGATCTTTGTTGCCCATTAATACGGTATTTAATACACTTTCTTCATTAAAAGCGTAATGATCTTGTCGCAAGAAACTAAGTCGCTGACCAGGCGTTATGGATACGCTTCCTTTATTCGGCTCTATGTCTCCTGAAAGAATTTTCATGAACGTAGATTTACCAGCACCATTGGCGCCAATAATTCCATAACAATTGCCTTCTGTGAAATTGATATTCACTTCATCGAACAAAGTTCGCTTTCCAAAAGATAGAGATACATTATTAGTTGATAACACGGGCTATAAATTTTGCGCAAAGGTACTTCCATAAAGCAGAAAAACCCCTGAGGGGCTTTCTGATTTAATGAAAAAAAACACCACTTAAATACTACTACATTTTTAAGTAAAGGTTGAAAAGAGTTAGTTATTGGATAACAGGTTCTTTCTGACACAAAGATGGGACAGATATTTTGTAGCAAATACCTAGTATGAGTATTTGGTATTGATTGTTTAGAATTTGGCAGAATAATCCAATATTTGGGATTAATTTGCTCGATTGTAAACAATAAATGCACAAAAATGGATTCTAACTACCTAGAGATATACAATTATATTGCGCCCATTCATCCTGCGACGGCAATGGATTTGCCCCTATCCGAACAACATATTGGAAAGAACATCACCATAGCCACAAAGGAAAATCCAGATATTGATAATGCACAAGTAGTGATAGTTGGCTGTGGCGAATTTAGAAATCAATACCCGAATAGCGATTATGGCAATGGCCCCGATGCCATTCGTGAAGCTTTTTATCAGTCATACTATTGGCACAAAGAAATAAAAATTGCTGATTTAGGCAATGTAATCCAAGGAGAGAAACCTGCAGATACCTATGCTGCTTTGCTGGCCGTAATAACAGAATTGAATGAGCTGGGAAAAGAAATAATAATTTTAGGTGGCTCGCACGATATAACGCTACAACAATATCTCGTGCACAAACAAAAAGGAGAAATAATAGATATGGCAGTGTTGGACATGCTAGCCGATGTGGAATCTAACAGTAATTTAAAATATGAAAACCACCTTTTAGAAACGCTTACTACAACACCGAATTACATTAGAAATTTTAGTCTTCTTGGTTTTCAATCCTATTACGTCAATCCAAATGTTATCGAAACATTGGATCAATTTGGTTTTGATTGCCTACGTGTGGGTAAAGCCCGTGAAAAAATGAATGAAATCGAACCCATACTCAGAATGAGTTCTGTTTGCAGTATCGATATTAATGCTATTCGCTTTAGCGATGCACCTGCAAATCGTACGGGCTCACCCAATGGTTTTTACGGCGATGAAATGTGTAAGATTACACGATATGCCGGCATGAGTAAGCAACTAACATCCTTGGGAATTTATGGCTATCAACCCAAATATGACACGGATAATATCACTGCCAAGTTGATTGCGCAAATGCTTTGGTATTATATAGACGGAATGCTCTTTGCAGCTCACGAATCTAATCTGGACAATCATGACGGTTATTTAGATTATAATATTTCATTTACGGATCAAAATATCTTGTTCAAAAAAAGTAAAAAAACTAACCGATGGTGGATGCAATTACCGGAAGGTAAATTTGTACCATGCACATATGAGGATTATTTACAAGCCTGTAATAATGAGATTCCAGAGCGTTGGATTCGGGAAGTTGAACGTTCGGTGTAAACGAATGAAAAGTAGATAAGAAATTGGGTGCAATGGGTCAAAATCCTTGAATTTACTGACCCAAACGCACTTCATATCCCGTAATGGGCTAATCTGGATGACAGAATTATGACAATTCAAATTCTTTCAAATGCTAAAAAAGTCTTAATTTAGGGGTAGAATGACTCCACAATTGAAGAATAGATTAGTTTTTGCACTGGTTTCGACTATTGTAATTTTCTTCGTCAGTTGTGAAAAACCAAATGAAGTAGTAAGCTCTATTCTCCCGATTGAAACATATCAGTATAGATTATACGATTCGGTGGAGGGTAATAATTCAAGCACGCACTACGCTTTAAATAGAACTATTCACTTTCAATTCGACCCAAACCTCGATAAGTGCTACATGCCTAATCACAAAGCCTTTCCTGTTCAAATGGATACCTTTAACCGTCATCACTTTTGGAAAAGAGGCTATGTAAATCAAAACGACTTTTATAATCGAATCGTATTCAATGGCGATACTATCACGATTCATCATAGAGTCAATAACCAAATAGGCGAAAGCGGTTTCCGATACACACATGGTATCAAACAATAGATTTTAAATTTCCCAGTATTCTCTCATTTTTCTGTGAAACAGGTCCTACTTAGATTTCAAGTAGCAATCCATTCGTATCTTTATCAAAATGAAATATTTAATAATAATACTAACTATGTTTTCCTTTCTATCACCCAAAAAAGAGCTTACAGCACAACAAAAAAGTATTTATGACTTTAAAGTAGAATCACTGGACGGTGGCGAAATTGACTTTGCTAAGTTCAAAGGCAAAAAGATTTTAATCGTGAATACGGCTTCTAAATGTGGACTTACCCCTCAGTATGAAGGTTTGGAAAAACTACATGACAAATATGGTAAAGATTTAGTCATCGTTGGATTCCCGGCTAATAATTTCATGAAACAAGAACCCGGAACAGACAAAGAGATTGCAAACTTTTGCCAAAAAAACTATGGAGTTAGTTTTCTTATGGCTAGCAAAATATCTGTGAAAGGAAAAAACCAGCACCCCATTTATACTTGGCTTACGCAAAAACGATATAACAATTTTAAAGACAGTAAAGTGAAATGGAATTTTCAGAAATATTTGTTGGATGAAAAAGGAAATTTGAT
>CAYMFF010000033.1:0-20896 GCA_964389575.1 uncultured Chitinophagaceae bacterium | reverse complement strand
CAGTTGTAATTTTACAGTCTCTTGGAACTCAATAATCTTTATCAAAAAGCAATGGACCTTACTTTCCTTACGCAGGAAGAAGGTCTTTTTTTATACCATAATGCACCACTTGCCAAGTTACAATTTGTGGCAAATGAAATGCGAAAAAAACACGTTCCTCACGGAAAGGTTACTTGGCAGATAGACCGTAATGTAAATACAACGAATGTTTGCATTGCCAATTGTAAATTCTGTAACTTCTATAGAATCCCAGGTCATGAAGAAACGTATATCACGGATAAGGCAACTTACATTAAAAAAATTGAGGAAACGATCGCATGGGGTGGCGACCAATTGTTACTTCAGGGTGGACATCACCCAGAATTAGGTTTGCAATTTTATGTAGATTTATTCAAGCAGCTCAAATCACTGTATCCTGAAATTCGTTTACATGCTTTAGGGCCGCCCGAAATTGCCCACATTACCAAACTTGAAAAGAGTACTCATGCAGAAGTTTTGACAGCACTCAAAGAGGCTGGTTTAGATTCTCTGCCAGGAGCAGGTGCCGAAATTTTAAATGACCGCGTTCGACGGTTAATTTCCAAAGGAAAATGTGGTGGTCAGGAATGGTTGGACGTTATGCGTGCTTGTCATCAATTGAATATCACGACAAGTGCTACCATGATGTTTGGCCATGTAGAAACCTTAGAAGAGCGCTTTGAACACCTAATATGGTTGCGAGAAGTACAAAGTGAAAAGCCGGATCATGCCAACGGTTTCCTTGCATTTATCCCGTGGACATTTCAAGATGTAGACACACTTCTAAAAAAAATCAGAAGAGCTAAAAATGACACGACCGCTCAAGAATACATCAGAATGATTGCGTTGAGCCGTATCATGTTGCCCAATATTAAGAATATTCAAGCCAGTTGGCTAACAGTAGGGAAAGAAGTTGCACAAATTTGTCTCTATAGCGGCGCTAATGATTTTGGCAGTATTATGCTGGAGGAAAATGTGGTAAGTGCTGCTGGAGCACCACATAGATTTACTTATAAGGGAATTCAAGAAGCTATCCAAGAAGCAGGTTTTGTTCCGCAACTCCGAAATCAAGAATATCAGTTCAGAGAAATTCCTGCCACTATTCAAGAGCAACTAATTGACTACTAGTTTTAGATAATTTTTACATTGAGTCTGCTCTCGTTCCCATATTTTTGTAAGCACCTTGCGTAAAGTAATTATATCCATATTATTCTTATCTATTATTGGCATCAGCTGGGCGCAAAAGAAAGGGAACTCATCTAATAAGTTAGAAAAACAACGTATTGCTTTACTGAACGAAATTAAAAACACTGAAAAGCGTTTAGAAGAACTTGGCAAGTCTAAAATAAACTCGTTGGAAGCGCTCACCGTGTTGCAAAACAAATTAGAGGCTCGGTCTAAACTCTTAAATAATCTAAACCGACAAGTGGCATCGTTGGATAATAATATTACCAACACGAATGATGACATTTTTAGCTTAAAGAAAGAACTAGGTGATTTAAAAACACATTATGCTGAATTAGTTCGCTTTTCATATAAAAACAGAACGGCTCAAAATTTTGTACTTTTCTTATTCTCGGCAAAATCATTCAAAGATGCCAATCGTAGATTATCATATGTAAAACAATACAGAAATTATCGAGCCAAACAGGCTAAAAAAATTGAAGTAGCTAATTTAAAATTAACTAAGAAAGCAGAGCTCTTAATAGCGAAAAAACAAGATAAAGCCCAAGCTGTAAATTCTCAACAAGAGCAAACGCAGGCCCTGGAGAAAGAAACAACCGTTCAAAACCAAATGGTTGAACAATTTAAAGGTCAGGAGAAAACATTAAAAAAGCAGTTAGTTAGTAAAAAACAGACTGCCGCTCAATTAAATAATGCAATCGCCAATGCGATAAAACGCGAAGTAGAATTAGCTCGAAAACGAGCAATTGCCGAACAAATCAGAAAACAAAAACTGGCAGCAGAAAAAAAACAGAAAGAAGAAGCCCTGGCTTTGGCCACTAAACGAAAAGCGGAGGAAAGTAAACGTGCTGAAATTCGAAGAAAAAAAGCTGAGGCAGAAGCGAAACGCATTGCTTTGGAGAAAAAAAGACTAGAAGAAGAGCGAAAAAAAGCAGCTATTGCAGCTAAAAAAATTGTCGAAGAAAAGAAAAGACAAGAAGAGCGAGAAAGAAAACTTGCATTGGAAAAGAAAAGAGCAGAAGAGGAAGCCAAAAAGCTAGCAGATTTAAAGAAGAAACGTCAAGAAGAAGAGCGTAAAGCAAAGCAATTGGCTGAAGCCAAAAGAAAGAAGCGAGAAGCGGAACTTGCTCTTCAAAAGAAAGCTGAGGACGAACGAGCGCGTAAACTGTTAGCAGAAAAAAAACGACAAGAAGCACAACGTGAAAAATTAGCAGAAGCAAAAAGAAGACAGAGAGAATCTGAAAAACAACTAGCCAGAGAAAAGAAACGAAGAGAAAAAGAAGAAAAAAGATTAGCCCTTGAAAAAGCTAAAAATGCGAAAAAAGCTGGTGCATTTTTAAACCCCAGATACGTTCCTACTGCTGCTGAGAAAGAAGCAATGGCTCGAAAAAAAGCTGCCGATCTAAAGCGAGCTAAAGAAGAATTAAAAAACAATTATACGATTGCGCTCACTTCCGAAGAGCGCAACCTATCGTCCAATTTTGCAGCCAATCAAGGCAAACTACCTTGGCCGGTAGGCAACGGATATATTAGTGACCATTTCGGTAAGAATAAACATCCTGTTTTTAATATATATACTGAAAACTATGGAATTGATATCAAAACAAAAAAAGGCACACCGGCATATGCTATTTTTGCTGGAGAAGTTTCTTCTGTAATTTTCATACCCGGTGCCGGACAAACAGTATTAGTTAATCACGGTTCTTTTTATACTGTTTATTCTAAATTAAAAAATGTGAGCGTCCGCAAAGGTCAAAAAGTAAAACTAAAGCAAGTACTGGGCTCAGTAATGACCGATGAAACGGGGAATACCAAAGTACATTTTGAAGTATGGCGAGTTGGTTCCAACGGATCTCCAAGAAAAGAAAATCCGGAGGTTTGGGTGAAAAGGCGCTAGATTGCTACTTTTTTATCTTGAATCATTTTTTTCATATTCAACAGACCATAACGCATTCGACCCAATACGGTATTTATACTCGTATCTGTTAATCGGGCAATCTCTTTAAAGCTTAAATCTCCGTATATGCGCATAACCACAACTTCGCGTTGCTCATACGGAATTTCTTCTAATACACGACGAACTGTTTTAGTGGTATGCCGTTGCATCATGACTTCTTCTTGATTTTTTCGGCCATTACCAATTAACTCAAAAATATCACCTCCATCGGGTAGTGTAACTTTTGTATGTCGCTTTGCTTTTCTGATATGATCAATGCATAAATTGCGTACAATACGAGCTACCCACGGAACAAATTTCCCTTCCTCGGCATAGTTTCCTTTGCGCATTGACTTGAGAACTTTTATACAAGCCTCTTGAAAAATATCTTCGGCTAAATAGCGATCGCGTACTAATAAGTATGCGGCATAATATAACTGATCCTTATGCTGATTTAATAGGATAGCGGCTTTATCCTCTTTTCGCGAATTTTGAATTAAAACAGTGTCAACGTTCGAGCTGTGCTTTGATGTTTGCATAAACTTTTACTTTTTTTGTTTGCCCACTTAGGACAAACGGTAAGAAATGATAAAAAGTAAAAGTTGTTTATACGCTCGTTGTTTATTTTAGAAATATGGCTGTAGCCATTTTGTAATTTAAAGATAGACAAGTTATGCAAGTAGCAATACCTGGGTAGTAAGTATTTCTTAATTTTTAGATTTTTTTAAGATTTGTAAAAATCATTAGTTATTAATTACGTAAAATTCAAAAGGACGTAATTTGTTCTCTATCAGTTTATTTTCAATTGATCTTTTTGAAGTTTGAACCTTTCGAGTATATAAGTTTAAAACTACTTGTGGTACTTTAATTTCTTGCGAAGAATGTTCATTCATTAATTGAATTAACTTCTTAGCATCCTGTGCATTTACTTTAACCAGACCTTTTCTTCTCTTCTTATTGAATAGTATTTCATTCGTATCTTTTTCCATCATATTGGTGCTTTTTCATTAAGATATAAACAAATGCTGTGCCAAAGATTCACATCTTTTGCAACTGCTTTTTTACTAGATAAATACGTATTATAATTTTATCAATATTTCAGTAAATACTGATCGTGGCAATAATAATGTCGTGCTACTTTCACTGCCATGTGGAGATTGACTTGAATTAATATCAAACTGATTACTTCGAATATTAAATACATTTTTTACTCCAACTTGTAGTCGAATTTTTTTGGCAAAGGTCTTTGTCAATGATGCATTAGAAACATGCATAGGATTACTCATTGCAAAACTACCATCTACGAAATAAATTGGCTGATTGGCCGTATATCTATAGAACAAGTTCAGACGGGTGTCAATTTTAGGTATTAGATAAGAAGTAGATGCCAAAATCTCACTAAACGAATTGGCTGGCAATCCGGTACTTTGCAATACTTCCGTTCTAGAATATCCTAAGGAACCTTGCAAATCGTTGGCCGTATATTTCAATCGGATTGAAGACACCAGGTTTTCAAAATTATCGATATTAAAATATTGTAGTTCGTTTTGCGCTATACTTATTGTTTGTAATGAAATTTTATCCTGCAGCAGATTGTACATCAGACTACCTTCTAATACAATTGTATTTTTTTTCTTGATAGACCATTGCTTTTCTGCGGATAATTGAGCATGCAAACCTTCCTCCTGTTTCAAATCTTCATTGCCCAGTATTCTATGATTGTTATCGATAAACTCTAAGTATAACTCCTTGATATTTGGTGTACGATACCCTTGAGCTATTGATGCCCGATAATGTAATTTATTATTCGGACTGTATTTCAAATGTAAACCATAAGAATAGTTTCGCTTAAAAACAGAGTGCATATTCATACGAAATGATGGCATTATACTCAGTTTGCCTAATTCGTAATTGGCCGAAGTAAACAATCCAATCTCGGTCATATTTTGCCTTCTGTCCGAAATTTTAGAACTTCTAGAGGTTTCATGATTCAATTCATAACCAACAATCAAATCTGTTTTTTTAATGCGAGAAGAATTAACCGCTCCACGAAAATGATATTGATTAAAAACTGAAGTGTCATGATCATTGATATCATCGGTTAGTTTACTTTCCAGACTAACCATGTCTTTTCGATACCTATTTTTCCTACGATTATATACTGAAAAAGTATTTTGACTTTTAAAATACTCTTTAGGACTTAACTGATAATCAAAATTGACTGTATTGCGAAAGCGCTTTGTCAGGTAATATTCATCCAGCGCAAAGGCTTGTATCGGACTCACTGATGGGACACCTCGATTTTCTATTTTTTCATCTAAAAAGAAAGAATACAAACTTATTTTTCCTTTCTTTAATCGATAGCGATAAGCTAAATCGGCATTATACTGCACTTTAGGCTTCCATAACAACCATCGACTTAAAGAATCATTTGGCGACCAGCCTTGGAAAAAATTACGGCCCAATGATAGTTTCAAATTTTGTTTTTTATTTTTCCAACCTGCATCCATGGTCGCATTAAAATGCATCAGGTTATCCATATACGATCGTAATCCGAATTCTGACTTTTTACTAGCCTCTTTGGTAATAATGTTTATCACACCTCCCAGCGCATTGGAACCATACATGACGCTCATCGGCCCCGGGACTGTTTCGATCCTTTTCACATTGCTCAGATTAATTTGATTCAAGTCAATAAAGCCTGCTTCTGATCCGTTTAACGGAACACCATTCAATAAAATCTTGATATTCTGGGCACCAATACCACCTACATTACTCGAGGCTCCTAGAATATTATCATTACTGACAAATTGATTCATTTCAAATTGCAGAACATCCGTTAAGTTCACAGCGGCCAGTTTAGCAATATCTGATTCTGTAATTGAATTAACCTTGTAAATCGAATTATTTCCTAATACGGGTCTAAGTCTTCCAGTGATTACCGTAGGCTTTAAATGAGTGCTTCTCGGCTTCATCATGACCGTTAAGTAATAACCGTAATTTTTCCATTGTAGGTTTTCTTCTGTTAGAATAGAAGTATCTTTTTTATAACCGATTCTGCTCATTGAAAGCATAATCGGAAATTTAAAATCACTAATTATGGCCTTTCCACTTTTAGCGGATCGGACACCTCCATTTTTACCCGACTTATCTTTTACGTAAATATTGACACCCTCTATCGGCGATAGACTGACAGCATCCAATATTTTTAACTGCACGTCTTGAGCCGAACAAACAAAGCATAAGAGCAAACCAATAAGGCTTACTCCTAATTTCTTTGTTATGTTATTTGCTCTTAACATTATCTGTTTAAAGAACAATTAGCTGTTGTGAACAGACTACTTGCTCAAGGTCATTTTCTGTTGAACCACAGCTTCGTCATTACCCAAACGAATGACATAATGCCCCGCCGGGAAAGAAGCCGTGTTTAAGGTCCATACATTCAAACCGTTGTTTACTTTTTTTGTTGTTTTATAAACTACTCTTCCTGACATATCCATAATATTCAATTCAGCTGGAGAGCTAATAGTCGCATTAAACAAAATATTAATTTGATCTGAAGCAGGATTAGGGAAAATGCTAGGTTTCGCGAAAGGTTGAATATCATTCACAGAAACTGGAGCTCCTACATATCGGTAACGAAACTTAATATTACCCGTAGTTCCACCTGGAAATTCCAAGAATTGCATCTGAAATACAGAATCACTTTGAGACTTCACGAAATAGGATAAAGAGTCTAAAATATCATATTGAAATGTCCCTAAATTGAAAGACTTCCAATCATAACCAATAGTCGAATAGGCATTAGACTCCCAACCTGCTTGCCAACTAGGGCTTGGCGCATTTTGATAATCATTTCTCGCATCGTCTAAATCAATCATACTAGCTTCAGCTACCGGTATACCTCTGTTAGTGAGTGCGCCTGTCACTCCACGATAAGAAGAATTAGGACCCGCAAAAACATAGGTAGGATAAGTTATAAACTGCATATCCCAACTGTTTACGTCAGGCTCTCTATCAGTAGTCTGTGCATTATCCAAATCAAAATATGCGAACAATCTATCCGCATAACCGTTTGATTTACTAACCGAATACGTTTGCGTCATTCCAGCAACATCAATTTGTTGTACGCGCATATACCAATCATAAGTAAGTGGATTCAACGAGTCAATCGCTAATTTATAAAACCCATTACCCGTACGAACAATAAAAACTGAATCTCCCGTAATCTTATGCGAACTGATATTATAGGTTCCCCAACCGTAATTAAAAGCACTCGGGTTTGGGATTTGGTTAAAAGCACCTTGATACCAACCATCATCACCATTGTATAAAAAGCCAGCATTTAAGGTATCAGATAAGTTTACTGAACTCCAATCAGCAATTGGTTTATGAATGTTATACACTTTTACAAAATCTGCCAGAGAACCCTTTTGATTAGCAAATACAGAAGCACTATCCAAGGCATTCATAGAAAGTGCAATATGCCAATTTGAGCTAGAAGATGTTTTTTGAATCCCGCTACCGAATTTATAGAAAATATTGTCGGCATAATTTGGCCCCATACTTATGGAGTCAGTTACCCATTGCGCAGAAACTGTTGAACCTGCCAAGATTAAAATAGTTAGTACTTGTAAAATTTTTCTCATTACTTCTGTATTTCTTGAATAGAAGATAAAGGTAAATCCGCTCCTCTTCAGAATAAGTATAAAGTAAGCTTGTCTTTTATCTTATGACAGTGAGATGACACTAAGAAACTAAATGAGATTATTTTGAGCTAAATGCTCCACTATTTGCACCGCATTGGTTGCTGCACCTTTACGTAAATTATCTGCTACAACCCAACAATTCAGGGCATTAGGCTGAGAATAGTCTCTTCGAATTCTACCTACAAATACATCATCCTTATTATGCGCATGAAGCGGCATAGGATATTCCAAATCAGCCGGTTTATCTTGTACAGTAACCCCCGGGAAATCAGACAAAATTTTAGTCACTTCTTGAACCGAAAAGTCATTTTCAAATTCAATATTTAAAGATTCACTGTGTCCACCCATTACCGGAATTCGAACGGCGGTTGCCGTTACATGAATCGTATCGTCCGATAGAATTTTATTTGTCTCCTCAATCATCTTCATTTCTTCCTTGGTGTAATCATTATCCATAAAAACGTCAATCTGCGGAATCAAGTTCATATCAATCGTGTGCGGATAACATTTTTCTCCTTCAGTAGCACTTCGTTCATTTTGTAATTGCTGCACAGCTTTTATACCCGAACCAGTAACGGATTGATAAGTAGAAACCACCACACGTTTAATTTTATATTGATCATGCAATGGCTTGAGTACCATAACCATTTGAATGGTAGAACAATTGGGATTAGCGATAATAAAATCCTTATCAGTAAGTTCAGAACCATTTATTTCAGGAACGATTAGTTTATGGTTCGGATTCATTCTCCAAGCAGAAGAGTTATCTACCACCCGAATACCCGCTTCAGCAAACTTTGGCGCTAATTCCAATGAAGTACCACCACCAGCAGAAAAAATAGCACAATCTGGCTTTTGATCTATGGCCGTTTGAAAATTCACAACAGACCATTCTTTATTTTGAAACCGTATTTTCTTACCCACTGATTTCTCTGAGGCAACAGGAATCAATTCTGACACAGCTAGCCCACGCTCTTCCAATACCTCTATAATTTTTGTTCCGACCAATCCAGTGGCTCCTACGATTGCTATTTTCATTTCTTAGATTTTAAAAACACAAAGTTACTTACCCACTATTTCATTCACCGACTTCTGCTTTGCTAAAATTTTCATTTGTCGAAGTATCCATTGTTGCTTTCGCTTTTCTTTTGGCGTTAGTTTCAGCGGATTTCTTTTTTTAGGATTTGGCAAACAAGTTATGATAGCGGCAGCCTGACTAGCAGACAGTTTGCTAGGTGAAGTATTATAGTAATGATTAGCGGCAGCTTTAATGCCATAAATCCCTTTACCCATTTCAGCCACATGCAAATATTGTTCGAGCGTTCGTTGCTTACCCCAAATAATTTCAATTAAAAAACTAGAATAAGCCTCCAGCCCTTTTCGAATCCAACTTCTACCCTGCCATAGAAAAACATTTTTGGCAGTTTGTTGCGTTATCGTACTGCCTCCTCGCAATCGCTTACCATCTTTTTTTTCATCTATTGCATCTTTAACCGCTCCAAAATCAATGCCGTAGTGGTCTGGAAATTTTTGATCTTCGCTGGCCAAGGCCGCTAATTTTATTTGCCGTCCTTGGTCTTTATATCGATGCCATTCATAATTTATGCCATGCCCTTTAAATACGTTGGCTATCATCGTCATGGTTATTGGAGGTGCAAACCAAATGAGAACAATCGCGTAACCCAACTGCAACAAAAAAGCTACTAAAACCAGGCGTTTTAATCTTCGCCACCATTTACTAAAAAAGTTTTTCATTTTCTAAAAACGATATCCCATTGCCAAGGTAAACATGAACAAAACGTTCGGTTCTTCTCTTCCAACAATACGTGTACCACTCGTAATGTTATCACGATAATTATTTACGTAGTTCAATCCAAGCCCCATTTCGGCACCAATGTAAATGTGCTTTTGAACGGTTAAGTTCAAACTATTCGTTAGAATAAATCCAACTTGAGTAAGCGGATTATCCACTTCTTTATTGAAAAAAAACATATTCACAGTGTCATATTTGGGAACCTCAAATCCGTCTGAAGAATGGGTGAACAAAAAAGTGGGACCCAATGCATATTTAAGCGGTCGATCATGACCAAAGGGATATACCTTGAGCCCTACGCCAGTTTGAAATAAACTAGTTCGCAATCCAACATTCAAAGGAATCTTTGCGCTGATATATTCATTCAAAAAATACTCATACCCCAATCCTACTCCCAAGTCACTGATTTCTGGAGTTACATATCCGACAAATGGGCTGGCTGTGATTAGATGTTTGCCAAATCCATTATTCTCGCTTTGCCCTTGGCAAGCAAGAAAAAACGAACAGGCGAAAAGGGTAGAAAATAAAATTCTCATATACCAAAGATACGTTTTTGAAAGCCGACCTACCCTTGCAACAAACTGTTAAAAAACATCTCACTATCGTCTTGTGAGTTGACTATCTTTTATCATTGTAGTCAAATGCTAAAATTCGCTCCCATCAAAACGTTCACTTATATATCCAGTTTAATTTTACTCATTTTTTCTAGCCATTTTGTCCAGGCGCAAGAAGGCATAAATCAATGGGTTGATAGTGTATATAATTCACTTTCGCAAGAACAAAAAATCGGACAATTATTTATGGTAGCAGCCTATTCAGGCACATCAAAATATAATGAGCAAGAAATTAAATCGCTCATTCGAAATCAGCATATCGGTGGTCTTATTTTTATGCAAGGCACAGCTAGCAAACAAGCTTCGCTCACCAACCAATATCAGCGAATGAGCCGCGTACCGTTGCTCATAGGAATGGATGCTGAATGGGGATTGGGTATGCGATTGAAAGGCATCAAAGATTTACCAAAACAAATGTTTTTGGGTGCTGCCTATGATGAAGCACTTATGAAAAAATATGGACAAGCTGTAGCTGCCCAATGCAATCGTTTGGGTGTTCATATCAACTTTGCTCCTGTGATTGATGTAAATAACAATCCTAAAAATCCAGTAATTAATTCTCGATCTTTTGGAGAGAATAAAAAAATGGTTTCTAAATTGGGTATCGCTTACATGCGTGCCATGCAAGATCGTGGTGTGATGGCTTGTGCCAAACATTTTCCGGGGCATGGCGATACTGATGTAGATTCTCATAAAGATCTTCCACAAATAAATAAAAGCAAAGAACAACTGTCTCAAACAGAGTTTTATCCGTTTCGTGAATTAATAAAAAACGATGTGCAGAGTATGATGATTGCGCATTTAAATATTCCTTCTTTAGAGCCTAAAAACAATCTACCAACCACACTGTCATATAATGTAGTGACCAATCTGTTGCAAAAAGAAATGGGCTATCGTGGATTAATTATCACCGATGCGCTAAACATGAAAGGAGTTACAAAATATTACAAGCCAGGCGAAGTGGATTATCTAGCATTTAAAGCTGGAAACGATGTGTTGCTTTTTTCGGAAGATGTAGCTACGGGGGTTCAAAAAATAAAAACGGCCATTGAAAACAAAGAAATCTCCAACAAGCGATTGGAGCAAAGCGTAAAAAAAATATTACAAGCAAAGTATAACGCGCAACTCAATCGTAGATCAATTATCAATTCAGCTAATATTGACAAGGATATTAATCGCAAGACTTCGGCACTGAGAAAAGAAACGGCGCAACAGGGGATTACGCTTGTGAGTGACCCTCATAATGTATTAAATAAAATAAGAAAAGGTAACGGCAAAACTGCTTATGTTTTTGTAGGCACCAGTCAAAATTCCCAGATGGCCAATGCTTTAAAAAAGAATGGTATCCAAAACATTTTTTATGCGAACACCAGCACAGAGGAAAAAATCACCAAACTACAATCAAAATTAGCGAAATATAATGCAGTGGTTATCGGTGTTCATAATATGAGTCGTTATCCATCTAAAAAATACGGATTAGATTTTGGCGAGCGAAAAGCAATTAAACGATTTGCAGAAAACAATAACACGCTTACTATTCTATTTGGTAATCCATATGCCATTCCAATGATTGACAATCGTGGTGGTTTTATGGTGAGCTATAACGAGCATGATGAAACGATTGATGCATCAATCGATATTCTAACCAGTAAATCCGCACCCAATGGAAAGCTACCAGTAACGGTTACGAACGATTATAAAATCGGTACTGGTATTCTTAGCAATACAGGTGTAAAAGGGACAAGAACTATTGTGATTGACGACAACTCAGAATTCGCCAATCGAGTGATACAAAAAAAGAATAAAAAAATAGTTCAAGAAGGTTCGGCATTTCGAGCAAATGCAATACAGCAAAATGTAAGCCCAGCTTCTGTTGGTGCCAACTCGGTCACACTCGGTAAAATTGACCAGGTAATAATGAATGGAATAAACAAAAGAGCATTCCCTGGCTGCAGAGTAATCGCAACAAAAAATGGCAAGGTTTTTTATGATCGTTCCTATGGACATCAGACGTATAGCAAAAAAGTTCCAGTCACCAGCAATACTGTTTATGATCTAGCGTCTGTTACCAAAATAGCAGCTACTACGATAGCTGTCATGAAATTGTACGAAGAAGGAAAAATTAATTTGAATGCTTCATTGGGTACCTATCTGCCCCGAGCACGTGGAACGAATAAGCGAAATGTAAAAATCAAAAACTTATTACTTCATCAAGGTGGATTACACGCATGGATTCCATTTTATAAAGAAACTCTGAATGATAATGGATATGGAAAATCTGAAATTTATAGAAGCAAACCGAGCTCATTATATAGCGTAAAAGTAATGAACGGAATGTACATGAATCGTCGTTGGGTTGATACTATGTGGAAGCGAATTTATGATAGCAAACTAACCAATTTAGGACGCTATAAGTACAGCGATTTAGACTTTATTTTCTTGCAGAAAGTTGTGGAGCGTGTTTCGGGTATGCCGTTGGATAAATATGTTGCAAAACATTTTTATACGCCGTTGCGAATGAACGATACAAAGTTCAACCCAAGACGCATTCCTTCAAAAAACCCGATTGCACCGAGCGAATATGATAATTATTGGCGTCATAAACGAGTCCAAGGTTATGTGCACGACATGGGTGCCGCCATGTTTGGTGGAGTGAGTGGTCATGCTGGTTTGTTTTCAACTGCTCAAGACATGAGCGTGCTTATGCAAATGCTGATTAATGGTGGGACTTATAATGGAAGGCGTTATTTGAAAAAATCGACCATTAATCTATTCACGGCTAAGAATTCATTCATCAGTCGAAGGGGTTTAGGTTTTGACAAACCACAACCCAACTTAAATAAGGCGCAACCAACTTCTAAAAATTGCTCACTGAAAACATTTGGTCATACCGGCTTCACGGGCACTTGTGTTTGGGCTGACCCAGTTCATGATGTGCAATTTATTTTTCTAAGCAATCGCACCTATCCAAGTTCTAAATACAACCTGCTTTCCCGAATGGACATTCGCGAAAAAGCCCAGAAATATGTGTATCAAGCCTTAGGAATCACTAGATAAGCTCACTTTCTATAATTATTATATAGAAGCAATATTCCCAAAAGAATTATTACCTTCGGGCTAATATAAATTACGGTTATGAAAAGACTTTCTATATTATTGATGTTATTATCTGTTGGTTTTATTGTCAATGCACAAAATGACTACGGTGGTAAAGGAGTAATTAGTCAAGTTATTAATGGTGATGGATGGTTGCGCCCTGTGGAAGGAGGCCGTGGCGGAGGCATGAGCGATGGTGGAAACAATATCATCAAAGTGAAGTTAGACGGTATCATGGACATGAAAATTGGTCTAGGTTATGAACGCGTTTTAACTGAGAAAGTGACTTTTGGAATTGATGCGTTGTATCAATTACCTCAAAAAAGCGACAATACTGGTTTAATTAATTTCAAACTATTATATGATCAGGTATTGGATTCAGACCCTGAACTAAAAGAGAAGATTGATAGTATTTTTCCTTCCGGAAATTATGGATTGACTGGCGCAAATTTGAGCCGTTGGTATGTAATGCCAGAAGTACGATATTACTTCCGAGAAGCGCCAAAAGGATTCTATACTGGATTGTTTTTTAAGTATCGTGAGTTGAGTTACACAAATGGTTTTGAATACAATAATGAAGGAACTAATGAAAATTATAAATATAATGTAGACATGAATATGAATACGGCCAGTATTGGTTTGGGACTAGGCCTTCAAACATTTTTGACTAAAAATATTTCGCTAGACCTATATTTCTTTGGAGTACAATTTAGCAGCAACATTGGTGGACTAACTCTTACCTCTACCGGTATTCCGATTACTGGAACCATTCAAAGTGGAACACAAGATGTAGTGAATTTTGTGAATGAAAACTTACCTGTAAAAAATATTTTAAGAGTAAAAGACATTAATAATGATATCATTGATTTAGAATCACGATTCACATCACCGAGCATTAGACTACCTTCACTTCGTTTAGGTATTCGCTTCTAGATTAATAACCATATTTATCTTTCCATTGCGCGCGAAGTTTTTCGCGCGTTTTATTTTCGGCGGGATTATTACCTGGGTCATAAAAAACGGTTCCTTTAATTTCGTCTGGCAACAATTCTTGAGCGGCAAAATTTCCTTCGGCATTGTGATCATACGCATACCCTTTACCATAATCCAATTCTTTCATAAGTTTGGTTGGCGCATTTCTGATGTGCATCGGAATAGATAAATCGCCTTTCTTTTTTACTAAAGCAAAGGCTTCGTTTATGGCAGTGTAGGTAGAATTACTTTTTACAGAAGTGGCTAAATAAACCGCGCATTGGCTCAGCATAATTCGAGATTCTGGATACCCTATCTTGCTGACAGCATCAAAAGTGGCATTTGCTAACAAAAGCGCATTCGGATTGGCATTGCCAATATCTTCACTAGCAAAAATGAGCAAACGACGAGCGATAAATTTTACATCCTCGCCACCAGCAATCATTCGTGCCAAATAATACACGGCGGCATTCGGATCACTACCTCGCATACTTTTTATAAATGCCGAAATGATATCATAATGCTGTTCACCCGTTTTATCATAAAGCGCCATTTTCTGGTCAACTGTTTTGCTAACCAAATCGTTGGTTATGACAAGTTGATCTTCTGCCGTTTGAGAAAGGACTAGCTCCAAAACATTCAACAGTTTTCTTGCATCGCCGCCAGAAAGTCTCAACAAGGCTTCTGACTCTTTAATTTCAATATTCTTTTGCAGTAAAAACTCATCGCCTTCAATAGCATTATCCAGCACCTTTTCAAGTTGCTCTTTACCCAACGATTTCAACACAAAAACCTGACAACGACTGAGCAAGGCCGAATTCACTTCAAAGCTGGGATTCTCAGTTGTGGCTCCTATTAAAGTAATAGTTCCTTTTTCTACTGCATGTAATAATGCATCCTGCTGGCTTTTATTAAAACGATGAATTTCATCAATAAATAAGATGCAAGCATCTAGTTTTTCGGCTGTTTTTAAAATTTCACGAACATCTTTTACGCCAGCAGAAACCGCACTTAATTTAAAAAAAGGAATTGAAAGTGTCTCGGCTATAACGTTTGCAATACTTGTTTTACCTGTTCCAGGTGGTCCCCAAAATAATAAAGAATGTAATTGATTATTAGCTAAGGAATTGGCTAAAACGCTTCCTTGGCCTGTAATGTGCTCTTGACCGATAATATCGGAAAGTTTTTTAGGTCGTTGTCTTTCGGCTAAGGGTTGCATGGGTTTACTATAATTACGCCTTGAAAATTAAGCACTAAAGACAAGAAATATTGTTCTAACTAGAATAAATAACATTTTACATATTGACGTTCTCATGAGTTATAAAAAAACAAGAACCCTTAACTTTGACCAAATGAATAAAATATTGGCTATCGTCATTACCATTTTTCTTTTTTCTTGTAATAAGGATTATCAAGTAGCCGAGGCTACCGTAACATTTCAACCTTAGGCTAAGGATTTTGATGGTACCTATTATTGTACTATTACAGATAGTGTTCAAGAAATGCAATTTGACTCAACAGGTCCCATAGGTGTTTATTATGTTACTCACCATCATGTGGATACGATTACCATATCAAGAGTTCCGGGAACAGATTCTTTCACAGTTCAAAATTTAAGAATGGGCCGCGGAAACAAACATGGCAATAATTTTGCTAATGGCGAAAGACTGGAACTAGATTTAGATTGGTCAACGAATATCCGAGATGAATGGATTCAAGGACATTTAGAATTAATTGGGGACTCTTTACGCATTGATTATTCTTGGAAAAATTTTGATTCATGGTCCAGTGGCTCAACACCATACAATGGCTTTGTTTCGGGTTCTGGAAGTCGCTAGACGAATACTGGCCGACCTTTTAATAAATCCTTCAAATCATCAGGGATTAAATATTGATCCATAAAATCATCTAATTCTTGTTTCGTTTCAGGTGACAACAACTCTTGAATTTCTTCCATAACAGCTCCACTAATTGCATACGGCAATGCTGAAAATATCATTTCATCACCCACACAATAGGCATATATCTGATGCTCTTCATCTTTTTTTATTGTTTGGCCTGAAACAATACAATTTCCAATAAAGTCTTCTATTTGATCACTTTGGTTATTTAAAAAATGTTCGGCACGTTCTTCAAAATTCACACTGCTCATGTAGGCTTCAATGCGTTTCATAGAATCAACCGAAAGTTGCTTTCGCATATCCTCAGCACAGGGAATACACATGGCTAATTCAAAAATGACGTCACTTCCTTTAACTGCTTTTTCCACTAGGAATTCCGTGTCTTCCTCAAACTTGAGCTGACACATAGTACATTCCTTAAAAGGTTCAGAACTATCGAATGGATAAAACGCTTTATCTATCGGACCTCGTTTGGGTAAAATAAAATCAAAATCTTGATCTTCCCATTCCTCGTTATATTCTGGTATTTCATCTTCGTCTACCATGATGCTAAAGTAAAGTAGAAAATACTTACAAACGTCAAAGTTAAAACGGTAGATTATTGATTTAACTTTGCACTCATGCAATTGAACGCCGATATTAAAAAACTTACACGCCATTATATAGCAGAAAATTTTGAGGTAAACTCAAAGGATGATGTAATCCCTCATTTTGAAGAACTACTTAAACGAGAACTTACATCCGTAGAAGATTTAAAACAATGGATGCAAGACAGCAGCGAGCTAGAAGCGGCCCTGAGTGAAGATGTTTGTTGGCGTCAAATAAACATGACGCGTGATACCGAGAATAAATCTTACGAAGAAAGTTTTACCAATTTTGTGATGCATATTGAGCCTCACCTAAAACCATTTGCTCATAAACTGAATGAAAAATTAATCGCTTCGCCTTTTGTGACTGAATTAGGAGACGAGTATCAAATTTTATTGCGCAGTGTCAAAAATCAGGTGGAATTATATAGAGAAGAAAACATTCCGTTGGAAGCCGAAATTAATGTGTTGGCTCAACAGTTTGGTCCCATCAGTGGCAAAATGAGTGTTGAGGTTGATGGCAAAGAATTTACGTTGCAACAAGCCGCTAAATTCTTACAACAATCCGATAGAAAACGACGTGAATCCGTTTATTTTAAAATAGCTAAACGCAGAGCTGAAGATAAAGAAAACCTGGATGAACTTTTTGATACGCTTTTACAAAAAAGACACCAAGTAGCCGTAAATGCTGGATTTGAAAACTATCGAGACTATATGTTTAAAGCATTAGGACGATTTGATTATGGCGTAAAACAATGTGAAGATTTTCACGCTAGTGTAAAAAAGTATATGTTGCCCATAGTTGAAAAAATCTATGCTTCTAAAAAAGAAAAACTTGGTCTTGGGGTCTTAAAGCCCTGGGATTTAAATGCAACACCCAAAGGACAGCAGCCGCTCCATCCTTTTAAAGACGGAAAAGAATTAACCGACAAAGCCATTGCTGTTTATGATAAACTCAATCCTTTTTTTGGGAATTGTATTCGCAAAATGAAAGAAATAGAACACCTTGATTTAGACAGCCGAAAAGGAAAAGCACCCGGTGGCTACAATTGTCCTTTAGCTGAAACGGGTGTGCCTTTTATTTTTATGAATGCCGCCGGAACCGCCGATGATGTCATTACTATGATGCACGAAGGCGGACATGCATTTCATTCATTTTTGGCTCACGACTTAACATTAAGTGGCATGAAAGAATATCCTATGGAAATGGCAGAACTGGCTAGCATGAGTATGGAGCTTTTTACATTTGAACATTGGGATGTTTTTTATGAAAACAAAGAAGATCTTCAACGGGCGCAACACGAACTATTAGAGCGTGCGCTGACTATTTTTCCTTGGATAGCTACCATTGATAAATTCCAACATTGGATTTATACGCATCCTACCCATTCTCGTGAAGAACGCACCTTAGCATGGGTAGAGATTCTAAACGAATTCTATCCTACCAATATAGACACCAGTGAATTGGAAGATATTCGAGCAATTCAATGGCAACGACAATTGCACCTATTTGAAGTGCCTTTCTATTACATTGAATATGGCATTGCCCAATTAGGCGCAATTGCTATGTGGAAACAATACTTAGAAAATGATAAACAAGCCATCGAAAATTATACAAAGGCTCTATCATTGGGTTATACTAAAAATCTCAACGAGCTATATAAAACGGCAGGAATTCAATTTGATTTTTCTGAGACTACCGTTAAGGAACTAGCTTCTTTTATCAGCAAGAGGCTTTAACAAAATTGCAACTTCATGTTAAGAAAATCGAATTAAATAAAAACTAACTTCAACTAAAATATTTCGCTATGCATTTAAAACTCTTCCTCACTCTTTTTTTATTGTGTATTGTAAGCAGTGCTGCTTTTGCACAACAAACCAAAAATGATACTATTTATTTACTCGGTAAAAAGAAACCAATTCAAGCTAAAGTGCTAGAAGTAAATAGTACGGAAGTTAAGATTAAGAATCTTTCTTCGGACGTGATCAGAACCTATTCGCGCTATGAGGTAGATAAAATCGTTTATGCTGATGGGTCCTCTGAAAAAATGGATCGCAGTGATATGCTGAGCTTAGAATATTTTCCTGAAAATAAATTGAACGCATTTAAGATTGCTCCCTTACCAATCCTTACAGGCAATTTGGCTTTGTATTGGGAACGTATTATGAAACCCGGAATATCTTGGGAGGCTGAGGCTACTGTTATTGGCATTTCCAAAGACAATAGCACGTTTAATTATTATCCGGATAGCTTTAATGTTACAGCACGAGGCTTAAGTCTAGGTATAGGATATAAAGCCATGCGCCTACCGAATCAAAAGTCAGGAAAGTTATTCTTGCGAAGTTTATTTCAAGGCTCTTATATTAAGCCTAAAGCAAGTATTTATTTCGCCAATCAGCCAGTGGTAAAACAAAAGTTTAATAATAATACAGGCCAAGTTGATTTTAGCCTGGAGAAAACAACGGTTTTTGGTGCAAATATGGGCGTCGACTTTGGCAGACAATGGGCGTTAGCAGATCGTTTCGTTTTGGACTTAAGCTTCGGAGCGGGTATTTGGTTTGATAATTTAAATAAGAGATTACAGCAAATACAAGATGACACAGGTATCAATCCTGGTTTCATAGATTACGGAATAAATAGTCGCTACGGATTTACCCGTATCGGGGGCAACTTAGACCAAAACATGGGGCTAAGCATTTCTGGAAATATTAAACTAGGCTATTGTTTTGATTTGAAACGAGATCGTGAAAGAAAAGCTCCCAAATAGTTAACACTTTTCTAGTTTACTATATTTGGTAACTAAACCTAGAAACTAAAAAAAATACGTTTCTATTTCAAAGAAATGACCACCATTTTACTTGGTGTAAATTCTATTACTTTAAAGCGTAGATAATCAATTCCGTCTGGATTAATTATCTGAATAATATCATTATGGAATGCCCAACTGCGATTTCTACCTGTAAAAAGCGCGGTACACACTTGATGGCCGACAAACGAACATCGGTTCAAACTACCTAAGAACAAGTCACTCCGGATAATTTTTAATTTATTTTTGTTTTCCTGTACGCCCGCCCGATAAAATATGCAGGTATCATTTGTTTGAAGAGAAGGAATACCAACCGTAAACCAGGCTGTTTTTTCTAATTGATTTTGCGTAACAACTTGTGCGTTTAAGCTAGTTGTTATAAGCGCAATAATAATAGACAGAAACAAGCTTTTCATTGATTCGAATTTACTGTTTAAAATCAAAAGCAAAAAGATTATTCAACTGGGATTAAAATCAATTGTAAACTTTTGGGTCTCAGGGTCAAAATTTCAAATTTCCATTTTACACTTCCAGTTGTAGCATTATACACTTCGATTATTTTATCTGTTCTTTGCCATTTTATTTGATCAGGAGATAAATCGCACCGTACACCCTTGGTCATTGTTTGATAAATCCCCTGAGCGCTTAAAATAAATCCAGCATCATCAATTCCATTAACGCTAAATGTTGAATAATTCTTATAGTTAGTGAACACCAAGGTGTCAATCTTCCCAGTTATGGATTTAGCTGATGTAGCCCATATTTTATCCACGAGAAAATCATCATAGGAATTCTGAGCTAATGAACTCAAAGAAATTGTAATAAAGAGAAATATGATGAGTAGTTTTCGCACCTGTTATAAATATACAAAATAACCTTAGGATGGAAAAAGCTCCACCAAAGGCAGAGCTTTAACCATCATTCAAAAAATTTATGTCCTTTTCTAAATTCGCCGAATTGGTTTCACCGTATAGTTCATCTTTTTCGTTGATTGGTTAGAATAGCACATAGTATTACTACTTCTACTATAAGACGTAAAACTGTTTAAAAAGGTTGGGTGACAGAATAAAAAAAACCCCGCAAAAGCGAGGCTGTTTAAATTATTTCAATTTTGTTTACACCTTATCCTTCTCAACTAATCTGAATCCATTACCATGGATATTCACGATTTCTACGCCATCATCTTCTCTGAGATACTTTCGGAGTTTGGCAATATAAACATCCATACTACGACCATTGAAGTAAGTATCGCTACCCC
>CAYMFF010000032.1:0-31474 GCA_964389575.1 uncultured Chitinophagaceae bacterium | reverse complement strand
ATCTTAGCACTGGGCAAAGCCTTAACCGTTAGTGGCAATATGACAAAACAATTTTTATATATTTTTCTCCTCATATTCATCCGGACGATTTGTTGCGGACAAGAAGCAGAAAAATTTATAATTACAGAAACAATAGACGAAAACCTAAAGACTAAAATTGACAGCTTTAAATCCAAAAATGTTGATAGTACCTTTTTTGAGGATGACAAATTCCTTGTTACTAAATCTTGTGATGGCGAATGGGGCGGGTCTGTAAAATTCATTTATAAAAAGAATGGCAAAAAATATGGGTGTAAAGCGACTTGTCCAATTGTCATAAATAAAATAAATGGTAAATACTATTTAACTAGTTCGCTTGCCCATTTGTGGGGTTCGACTACAATATTAGAAATAGACAACCCAAAAAAAATGAAGGTCTTTAGGATGCCAAAACCTAGAAGCTCTAAAAATGGGACAAGGATTTATTACGCTGGTGATAGACAATCCAAATCAACAAAAGGAACCATTCAACTTCTAAGAAAAACTAAAACGCTTACATTGTATTCATTTGTTTATAGAGAAGAACTTTTACATATTATTACAGATTATGAAAAAACCTATTTAGCAAAAATCGATAAAAACGATTTTGTAATTCTCGATACAATTTCCAATTCAAACTTGAGAAGCTACAATCAAAAAGTCTTTAAACTTAGAGAAAATAAAATAATAATCTATTTTGAAAATAAAAACGCTGAAGGAATTATTGAGATTAATGAAAATATGATAAACGTATATCGTGAGAAATAAATACTGCCACTAACATCACCTATGAAGGAATACGGGCAACGCAACAAACCGAAAACCTCTGCTCCGAAAACCGCCAAAGCAAAGCTTTGACTAATGGCCTTACAGCTTGGAGTTTGTGCTTCGTAAGTCCGCACTCCTTATCGCAACGTACGTTGTGCGCAATAAAAATAATATTATAATGTAAATCAAACTAGACACCGGCGACGAAATTATTAGAACCGTTTCCTAAGGTGATATTATTCCTGCAGAACGCACTTCGGAGAGTTATTCATTCCGTTGTCAAAATAAAGAAGTGATAAACTGCGAAGGCGATGTATTCAAGGGATTTTATTAAGCAGGAGTCTGTTATTAGTCAGTTTACGATTTTTCATAACTTAGCATCATGTCAAATACCAAAAAATTTCTTTACGGCTTTTTAGCTTTTGCACCTATCCCCTTCTTTGTTTTATATATCTATACTTTTTTTAGTCGTTTTATTCAGAATATTCCAACGCTGGAAAACAATCCGGAACAATTCCCTACTGAATTATTTCAAGACCTTGGCATCATTTTTCTATACGCAGCCTTAGCGGGTTTCATAAGTTTAACTGCCTTAATTGTTTACATACTAGACGCTATGAAAAATAAAAACTTTGAAGGCAACAACAGTAACATGAAAATAATTTGGGTTTTAATTTTCCTATTTTTATCGAGTATCGGAATGATCGTTTATTTCTTTTCAGAAATCATACCGCGCAAAGAAAATGAAAACTATACATCACCACCCATAACCGATAGAACGAACTAAATAGTAAAAGCGAAGCTAGATCGACCGACCAATTAGCTTTAAAAATTTTGTTACTTTTGCAATCGCATGGCTTACAAAATAGATGAAAGAATGAGGACGTCCTTGGTGCATATGTTACATACATTGGCCAAGCAAGATGGAGTTTTACACCGAAATGAAATGCATTTTATTCAGGGCATCTTAGAAGAGTATGAATACGATGTCAGCATTTTAGACGAGACTCCTGAAAATTTTGATGTAAATGAAGTAGTACTGCCAGCAGATTATGCTGAGCGTATGGAAATGCTTTACAACCTACTCTATCTCATGAAACTCGATGCAAAAGTGAGTCAATTTGAAGTTCGATTTATTCGGCGACTGACGTTAAAATTTAGCATTGATCCAAAACTAGTAGAAGAGCTAGTGAGCATAATGAGTGAATATGAAGACAAACTAATTCCCAAAAAACTTATTTTGGATACGATAAAAAAATACATGAATTAATGAAAGAGACTGCTGTTCGATTTGGTCAGTCATTAGATGATGATGATTATCAGCTAACACAAACTCTGCTTGCTCAAGATTGTGCGTATGAAATTGGAGAGGAAGTAATTCACGGTGCCAAAAACATTGTGGCTTCCTATAAAGAAAACATGCTAGCAGGCCGTAAAAAAATGGATAAGCTGGAATGGGGCGAAAGTTCGATTGAGGAAATAAAGAATAATGAATTTATTGTGCATTTTACGGATTACTTATATCACAAGAACAAAAAATACGTTCATAAATGTCGGCAAAAATTGTTTACCAATTCTGAAGGTAAAATTCATAGAATCGAGCATATTGTAGATAAAAAGGAACAAACAGCATTAAATGCTTGGTACCAATCGGTAGGAATACCGACCAGTTCGTTATAAATGAAATAACGTTTCTTTTGACTTTATCTGCTCGTAGAGATTTACTTTTATCGCTTCTTAAACTATGAGCAATGTGAAGAAAGCAGGATTTGGAACCCTGCCCGTTTTTTTAACGGCAATTTCCACAATTCTAGGTGCAGTAATGTTCCTTCGTTTTGGGTTTTCTGTAGGTTCGGTTGGTTTTGTAGGCACGGTGGCTATTGTAGTTATTGGCCACTTAGTTACCATACCTACCGCAATGGCATTAGCGGAAATAGCCACCAACCAAAAAGTAGAAGGCGGTGGTGAATATTTTATTATTTCTCGCTCCTTTGGTATTAATATCGGTGCTGCTATTGGGGTAGCACTTTATATGTCTCAAGCCGTTAGTGTGGCGTTTTATATTATAGCATTTGCGGAAGCATTTACCGCTTTGGAGCCATGGATTAATTCATTAGGATATGCGATGCCTAATATGCGCTTCTTTTCAATTCCTGCCCTCGTCCTTTTAATTGCACTTATGGTAACAAAAGGAGCAGACCTAGGAATGAAAATGCTGTATATAGTAGTGGCTATTTTGGGTGTGTCATTAGTTCTCTTTTTTCTAGGAGGCAATGCTTCTCCAGATTTTGTAGATAATGGCGGTCTTTTTAAAAAATTTGAAACTCCAAGCTTCTTCGCAGTATTTGCCATTATTTTTCCTGCCTTTACTGGTATGACGGCTGGTGTAGGACTTTCTGGAGATTTAAAAAATCCAAGTAAATCTATCCCTCGAGGAACCCTTTTTGCAACTATAGCAGGTATGGTTATTTATATTTTCATGGCTTACAAACTGTACACAAGTGCCAGCATGGAAGACTTAAAAACCGATCAACTCATCATGCAAAAAATTGCACTTTGGGGCCCTATTATACCTATTGGTTTAGCAGCAGCAACCGTGAGTTCTGCTATAGGATCTTTTATGGTAGCACCAAGAACCTTGCAAGCACTGGCAGGTGACAAAGTATTTCCAGGCCGAAGAATGAATCTTTGGTTTGCCAAAGGAGTTGGGGATGCCAATGAACCTAGAAATGGAACTATAATTACAGCTGGGATTGCCTTGATATTTGTTTTAATGGGAGATGTAAATGCAGTTGCAGAAATCATTTCTATGTTTTTCATGGTGACTTATGGATCGCTTTGTTTGATTTCGTTTCTACAGCATTTTAGTGGTGATCCTTCTTACCGTCCCACATTTAAATCCAAGTGGTATATCTCGTTGTTAGGCGCAATACTTTGTTTGTTTCTCATGTTCAAAATCAATACCGTTTATGCTATTGCAGCCATCATTCTCATGATTGGTATTTACTTTGGTATTGGTTTATATTTAAAAGGGAAAAAGGGAATGGCACAAATTTTTCAGGGTGTGGCATTTCAATTTGTCAGAAGGCTACAAGTATTCTTGCAAAAGTCTGATAAAGATGCAAGTTCAAATAGCTGGCGCCCGTCTATCGTGTCACTCAGTCAAGATACTTTTGAACATGATGATGCCTTTGATCTTATGCGTTGGATAAGTAATAAATATGGTTTTGGAACTTACATCCATTATCATAAAGGCTATTTTTCTAATGAGACCAAAGAGATTGCACGTCAGAGTATGCAAAGCATCATGAAGAATAACGAGCGAAAGCAGTCGAGCGTTTTCTTAGATACATTAATTTCTCCTTCAAACACGAATGCGATTGTACAAGTGTTGCAACAACCAAGCGTTTCCGGTCATGAGCATAATATGTTGTTGTTAGAATTTGAACAAGGCAACAATGAGTGGCTACAAGAAATTGTAGATAACTACAGTCTTATAAAAACAGCCGAACATGATGTTGCCGTTTTATCAATTAGTCCCAAAGGATTTGGTAAACAAAAAGAAATTCATGTTTGGATAAAACGAGATGATGTACAGAATGCTAATATGATGATTCTTATGGCTTACATTATTTCTGCACATAGAGAATGGCGTAAAAGTGAAATTAAAATATTTGCCGCTTTTGATGCTGAGCACATGCAAGCGGAAAAGGAGAAATTAATAGAACTGACGCAGAGTGGCCGTTTGCCAATTAGTGCTATGAATATTACTGTTTTGGAATTAACTGAAGAAACTAATATTAAAGAGTTGATTTCTACTAAATCTGCCAAGGCTGATTTGTCCATTATCGGATTCCATGAAAGCAGAATGAAAAGTACGGGAACGGAAGTTTTCCAGGGTTATACCAACCTAGGCAACACCCTGTTCATGAACACCTTGGAATTGAAAGATATTAAATAGTACTTTCTATCTTTACAACGCATGTTTTCTAAAAATGCATCTAATGGTTTACGTAGCTTTATAGCTTGTCTCCTTGTTTTGGTTATTTCTGTTTGGGTGAGTTCCAACATCGGAAAATGGAAGCGAAAAGAAATCTTGAATTGGGATATTTCAGGTTACCATTTATACCTTCCCGCTACATTGATATATGGTGACATCACCAACTATGACTTTTATAAAAATATAGACGAGACCTATCAGCCCTCGCAAGAGACCAAATTTTATGCTTTAAATCCACATCCTTCCTCTGGAAACAGAGTTATAAAATATACCTGCGGTGTTAGTTATTTTCAATTACCTTTTTTTCTGATTGCCGATAATTATTGTAAGATATCTTCGTCCAATCCTCGAGATGGCTATTCTCCACCCTATCAACTGGCAGTTCTTTGTAGTACGATTTTATTCGTATTCTTGGGCCTATTAATTCTACGGAAATTCTTGAGGGCATTTTCATTTTCAGATAATAGCATAGCCATGGTTATCCTTATTTTAGGGTTGGGCACGAACTTATATTCCTATACAGCATTCCAACCTGGTATGGGACATCCTTATTCTTTCTTTTTATACTGCGTAATTTTATTGAACACCCAACGCTTATTCACTTCTTTTCAAACTAAGAATTTTATTTATTTAGGACTCGCCTTAGGATTAGCTGTTTTAATTCGCCCAGTGGATATTCTTGTAATTCTAGTTCCGCTTTTATGGTCTGGACGAAATACTATAACTGTGTTAGGAAAAATAGCAAAACGATATAAATCAGCTTTACTATTAGGGCTGGTGGCATTTTTAATTCCTTGGATACCACAACTTATTTATTGGAAGATGACAACTGGTTCTTTTCTATATTATTCGTACGGAGAAGAAGGTTTTAATTTCCTGCAACCAGAAATAATTAATGGACTATTTAGTTATAAAAAAGGTTGGTTTATTTATACGCCCTTAGCGTTAGTTGGTTTTATTAGTTTAATAGGAAGCATAAAGTCCAAACATTTTAAAGCATATGCCATAAGCACTTTGCTATTTTACATCTTATCGTTTTATATAATTTTTTCATGGCATATGTGGTATTATGGAGGCAGTTTTGGTTCTCGCGTTATGATTAACTCTTTGCCCTTATTGGCTATTCCATTTTGTATTTTATTAGAAAAACTCCTTTCACTCAAACCCATGTTAAAAATTGCTGCTTTGGTATTTTTCTTTGGGTTTATTGGGTTTAACATGATACAATCCTGGCAATACAAACGAGGCATTATACATAGTCAGGATATGAACAAAAAGTATTATTGGCGGGTATTTCTTAAACGATCTTATACCGAAGAGGACCGAAAACTGTTATAAGTCCGTTAGAAAACGGCATTGGCTCCATTTCTGTCTTATCAAATTATACAGAATCCGTATTTTTAACGTTATTACTACAGCAGCATTTTGAGGTGTATCATCCTTCTTGTGGGAATATTAATATATTCAGTTAATTCGTTTGCTCAGCAAAGCAAAACGAACGTACAGAACATCCGCACAAAAAAAGTTTCTACGAACCAAAAAAGTGTTCAACTTGATACAATGAGTATCGTTCCTGGTTCATTAATCTGCAACATAGATAGCTCATTTTTTTCCATAGACTACCCGAATGCGAT
Organism: uncultured Chitinophagaceae bacterium; assembly: GCA_964389575.1. Taxonomy (GTDB): domain Bacteria; phylum Bacteroidota; class Bacteroidia; order Chitinophagales; family Chitinophagaceae; genus JAGNRR01. The sequence continues at coordinate 25,054 of CAYMFF010000032.1, read as the reverse complement.
GCTTTTTTGGAAGAATAAACCAACCCAAGATTCCGCATTTATAACGTATCGAGTCTTCCCATTTTCATTCGCGAAAAAATATCAGCATAAAAATTACGCGCTCAATTTTGATACAAATTTTGCTATGCAGCCCATTACCTATTCGGCAACGGATGTTCAAAATACCGGACCCTTTGTAGATTTTGGAAATATAGATTATTCTGGTGCTTTTGGACGGGCTTTATCATTTGGGAACAATCAAGATGTGGTACTGAATTCACAATTCAATTTACAGCTGGAAGGCGACTTAGGAGATAGTATTAAAATCAGAGGTGCGATCACAGATAATACCATTCCTTTTCAGCCAGAAGGCAACACGCAACAAATTCAAGAATTTGATAGAGTATCGATCCAATTAGAACGTAAAAACACAAGAGTTACGGCAGGAGACTTTGAAATGAAAAATCCAACGGGTTACTTTATGAAATTTTACAAGCGAGTGCAAGGTGGCCAAATAGAAACCAAACAGAAGACCAAAAATGGCGAGAACAAACTAGGAGTCATTGGTTCCTTTGCCAAAGGGAAATGGGTCAGAAATCAGCTGACGCCACTAGAAGGAAATCAAGGTCCATATAAACTTTCGGGACCCAATGGTGAAACCTTCTTTATTGTATTAGCCGGCACAGAACGAGTTTATATAGACGGAGTGCAACTAGAACGTGGTGAAAACAAAGATTATATTATTGACTATAACACAGCTGAGGTAACTTTTATGCCACGAAAATTAATCACAAAAGATCTTCGAATGTTTGTGGAGTTCGAATTTGCAGATCGTAATTATCTCAACTCAATGATTTATGCCACAGACGAGTACAAGGTAAATAATAAACTTACTTTTCGATTAAGTGCGTATTCAAATCAGGATGCTAAAAATCAACCTATTTTAGTAGATATAGATTCAACCGAGCGAAACTTTTTACGCGGCGTCGGAAACGATATCGAAAATGCCTTATTCCCGGCGGTTAGACTAGATGATACTTTTAGCAATGAAAAAATTCTTTATAAAAAGGTAGATACCATAGTGGGTGCGACTCTCTATAATGACGTCTACATTTTTTCTACAAATCCGGACAGTGCAAAATACCGATTAGCGTTTTCGCAAGTTGGTGTAGGAAATGGTAATTACATACAAAGTATCAATTCGGCTAATGGCAGAGTGTATCAATGGGTACCACCAGCCGCAGGAGTTTTACAAGGTGACTATGAACCTGTTGTCAAATTAGTTACACCCAAAATGCAACAAATGCTGGTAGCTGGAATGGACTACAAAATAGATAGCAACAAAAATCTAAGACTAGAAACCGCTGTGAGTAATTATGATCCAAATACTTATTCTAGTATAGATAACAAAGAGAACCTCGGAGTAGCGCAGAAAGTTATTTATAATGAAAAAAGAAAATTGGGCGAAAAATGGTCTTTACAATCAGAATTAAATTATGAGTTTGTACTCCAAAATTTTAATCGAATTGAACGATTCAGAAATGTAGAATTTCTAAGAGATTGGAACGTGACTGAGCAAGAAGATAAAGCAAATGAACATCTTGGAAAGACCAGCGTTTTACTTACTCAAGAAAATGGATTAGGCCTAGGCTATACTTTCGGAACTTTTCAACGTGGCTCACGATATCAAGGTTATCAGCACATCCCTTTAGTCTCGTATCAGAAAAAGAATTTTAGATTTAGAGCTACCGGAAATACTATTTCTCAAAAATCGTTGGTAGCGAATACTACTTTTTTTAGACCTATAGTTGAAATTGAAAAAACCTTTGATAAACTAAAAAGATTAACGCTCGGCTCGAAATATATTCAAGAAAGAAACACGTATAGAAATCCTGAAACCGACACCTTACTTTCTAACGCATTTGCGTTTAATGAATTTAGATTTTATGCTCGTAATGACCCAAATTCTAAAAAACAGTTTGACTTAAATTATATGTTCCGAAATGATTTTCTAAAAAAGAACAACAATTTAGAGCAAGCTAATTACTCACATAACGTGCAACTAAACGGACAACTGCTCAGCCTGAAAAATCAACAGATAAAAATGACAGCAAGTTATAGACAGCTGAATGTCCTCGACACTTTAATTTCACAGCAAGAAGCGGATGAAAGTTTGTTGGGACGAATAAATTATAACTTTAGATTTTTCAAAAGTTTATTAAGCGGTAATATGCTCTATGAATTCGGAAGCGGACAAGAACAAAAAAGAGAATTTACTTACGTCGAAGTACCCGCTGGGCAGGGCGTTTATGTGTGGCGAGATTATAACAATGACAACCTGAGACAGTTAAACGAATTTGAGATTGCTCAATTTCCTGACGAAAAAAGATTCATAAAAATATTCACACCTACTAATCAATATGTAAAGGCTAAATATTCGCAATACAATCAATCTATTGCTTTTAACCCAAGAAGTATTTGGAATCAAAGTAAAATCAAAGGAATAAAAAAAGCACTTTCTTATCTTTTTGTTCAATCTTCAATTCAACTTCAAAATCGTTTTTTAGGTAAAAGAGGAATAGAGCAATACAACCCATTTATTTTTCAAAATAATGATAGTCTATTACTCCAGAATAATGCCAATTTTATCACTTCTATTTTCATTAATAGATTTAGTAACAAATGGGGTGTTGATTATATTCAATCTTCAAATAATGGACGCACACTTTTAAATTATGGTGTAGATACTCGTAAGAATTTTGAGCACTTGGTACGAGCACGAGTTAATATCACTAAAAAAATCACCTTCACTCAAAAGGCTAAAACGGGTTATCGTTCGTTTGCTTCGCAATTTTTAGATAGCAGGAACTTTTTTATACAACAACAATACTTAGAGCCAGCCATAAGTATTATAATGGCCAAAAATCAATTCAGAATTTCATCTTCTTATAAATATGATTTCAGGAACAACACCGAAAGCACCATGAGTGAAACTGCTCGTTCGCATGCGGCTAATTTTAGCTTAAAGTATAATATGCCTTCATCGGGTATTATCAACTCTCAATTTACTTATAATAATATCCTGTATAATGGCGATGCCAATTCAAGTGTGGGTTATGCTATGTTAGATGGATTGCAAAATGGAAAAAACTACTTATGGACACTATCATTTGATAAACGAATATCAAAATCTGTGGAAATGAGCTTGCAGTACGAAGGTCGAAAAGCGGGAACTTCTGATGTAATACACACTGGGCGGGCCAGTGTTCGAGCTATTTTTTAATTCTTGAAATCACTATATTCGTATTATGAAGGATTTCTCATTCTCCTATCAACATTGTAAAACTATTCAAGAAGTTGGGTCACCAAAACAATTACTTATTCAGCATGCAATAGCTGTAGCTGAAAAAGCATATGCACCTTATTCAAAATTTCAAGTGGGATGCTCAGTAGAATTAGCCAATGGTAAAATTGTGAACGGTTCTAATGTAGAAAACGCATCTTATCCAGTCGGGATTTGTGCTGAGCGCACCGCCCTATCGAATGTTGTGAGCAATTTTCCTGATGAGGAAATTAAATCAATAGCCATTAGCTATTTGTCAGATAAAACAGAAGAAATAATTTTTCCATGTGGAATGTGTCGTCAATTTATACTCGAATGTCAACAAAGAAATAACGGACCTATTGAAATAATTTTACATGCACCCAAAGGAGAGCTTGTAATAATTTCCGATGCCAATCATTTGCTACCTTTTGGTTTTACTGGTGATATGCTTAAAGCTTAGCGGCTAATTTCTTATCCCACTTATAAACGTCTTTCACTTTTACGACATTGCCCGCACTATCTACTGCATTCGTTAGATAAACGATGTGAACGCCAATATCTCGCTTAACCTTTACAGATTTTGTTTGACGATTTTTAATCACTTTATTAATTCCTTCTTCATCATAAGTGGTGTCGCGCAGAATAAACTGGGCAAAGTCTTTTGGATGGTGTACTCGAATACAACCTGAACTAAACGCCCGATATTTTCTTCCAAAATCTCCTCTATGATTAGTATCATGCAGGAAAATAGCTTCTTTATTTGGGAAGTTAAATTTCACAGAACCCAACGCACTATTCCTACCCGGGTTTTGACTAATTGAATATCTTCTATAATTCTTAGCATTAATTCTTGAAGGATTAATTTTTCTTCCCCTTCTGTCACGCGCTACAAGGCCTCTTCTTGCCAAATACGAACCTCCTCTGCGCATGATCCCTGGCAAAACTTCTTGTTTTAAAATAGTAGGTGGCACATACCAAGGCGGATTGAACACGATATTACTTAACTTGGAATCCAAGGTGGGTGTTTTACGAGACAATCTTCCAACCACGGCTCTCATATTAAATGTAACAGAATCTTGCTCAAAATAATTTACTTCCATTTGAGGAATGTTCACCCAAATAAATTCGTCTTTAAAATCTTTAGTCAACCAACGCATTCGTTCCATATTAATCCCTAACTGTTTCACGGTTTCTGAGGATTCTTCTGTCAAGGATGCGACGGTGGCCGAATCAAATTGACCGGTTGTAGAAAGGTTATATTTAGATTGATAATCTCGAAGAGCATTACTCGCAACAGCATCCCAAACCATTTTTGATTTATCCAACGTAGTATCAGCCACTTTTGATAAAATACTTCGTAGTGCCTGAACTTTTACCGAACTATCGCCAATACTCAGTTGTTCAGGTAATTCTGATTTGTCAATTTTAAGCTTATTTAATGCAATAAGACGTTGAGCCGTATTTCTGAATTTCTTGTACCAAGGATGATTAGGCCGTAAGCCTTCTAGGACTTGAGCAACAGATTCAGATTGCATTTGCTGAATCATCGTGTCCATACTCCAAGCTGTATCGTTTATATTTTGCCAATTTTTATCTACTGACAAAGGAGTTACCTTACCCATTAGCAAGTCCTGTGAAAATGCCAAAAAACACTGACTTAATGTATACTCTGTTTTTCTTAAATCGCTAGCTGAAAAATTTTCGATATTTCCTAAAGTGGAATCTAGGACTGAAAAATTGTAATCTTCCGGATCAAGACCTTCAGCTTTAGACATCTCAATCTGGTGCATTAATTCTTGACCTTGTTGACTCAGTCCAAATTTATCAAACCAAATAGATTGTTTATTTGAATATAATTTAGAAATATTTTCTGAAGCATATGTTGAATCTACTTCCAATAATTCTTCAATACTACTTAGCGAATCATTATTCAACAAATTATTTAATGCCCCGATATCAATTACTTCTGGCTTAAAAAAATCAGTAATGCCATTTCCTCCTCTTTCATTTTTGCATGAAATTGAACAGATAATGATACTACTGAACAGGACGGATAAAATTGATATTCTTTTCACGGGTAATAAGTCAAGCGTAAAAGTAAAAAAAAATTACATTTGCTAATAATATCCGAGAGGGTTAACTACAAATTATGACGGAGCAGGAAATTCTTCAAGCTTTTAAGACTGGAAATAATAAAGAAAAAGCACTTGCCGCACTGATGGATACCTATCAGCAAAAATTGTATTGGCACATAAGAAGACTAGTAGTAAACCATGAAGATGCTAATGATGTGCTACAGCATGTATTTATTAAAGTTTGGAAGAATCTCGAGAAATTCAGAGGTGAATCGGGGCTTTATACATGGCTTTATCGTATTGCGTCAAACGAGTCCTTTACTTTCTTGCGCAAAGAGAAGAAAAGGCGCTCTTTAAGCATAGACGATGAAGATATGGATTTGGGCAATCATCTGAAAGCAGACCAGCATTTTAGTGCAAACGAAATGGAATGGAAACTACAAGTTGCTATGCAAAAATTACCGGAAAAACAAAAGGCCGTTTTTGCATTGCGATACTATGACGAAATGCCGTATAGCAAGATATCAGAAGTACTTGAAACCTCGGAGGGTGCGTTAAAAGCAAGTTATCATCATGCTGTAAAAAAAATACAAAAAATGCTCACTGAAGATTAAACTATCGGAGTTGTAAAAAGTCTATAGACTGTGAAAAATCAAGAACAAAATATAAAAAAAGAACTTAAAGAACTGGGTGTTTCTCTAGAACACAATACTAGTATGCATTTGAGTGTCCCAACGGGTTATTTTGAATCTTTCAAAAAAGATACGCTAGAGTTAATATCAGCCATTGATTTTGTAGAAAATTTGCCAAAAGAAATGCCTCAACAAGTCCCAACGAATTATTTTGAGGGCTTAAAAGAAGAAGTATTGGACGAAGTAGCAGTATTGGATTTTGAACAAAATATGCCAAAAAGAATGCCACAATACGTTCCACAGGGTTATTTTGATCAAGCTAAACAACAAATATTAGCTGAAATTACTAAAGAGACTGAGGCGCAACCTGCACCTTTGAGCGTAACACGAAGTACTAGCAGAAAGAATTGGGCGTTGGCAGCCAGCATGGCACTTATTTTAAGTATCGGATTGTTCTTTATTAAATCGGACAGCTCGCTTAATTTAGAAAATGAGCTAGCCAATGTTCCTACGGAGATGATTGATAGCTACATTCAAAACCATGAGTATGATTTTGAAGCCTATGATATCCTAGAAAATCCTCAATTAACCACTCAGGCAATGCAGTCTCTTGAAGAAGAAATATTACATGAAATTGAAAATTTGAGTAATGAAGAAATATTTGAATTCGTACTGTAGAATATCAACTATTCTCATGTTGACCTTCTTATTTGTATTATCTGCTAATGCTCAGCACACAGGCAATAAGCATGATAAAATTGAGAACCTCAAGATTGCTTTTCTATCCAAAAAATTGAACCTATCAAATAAAACGGCCCAGGAATTTTGGCCTGTTTATAATCAGTACGATAATGCGAAGCAGCGATTATTCAGAAAATATCGGTCGCAATACAAAGGCCAACAGCTGAGCATGCAAGATGTTGAACATCGTATGGAACGTGAAAAAGAGTTTTTAGAACTTAGAAAAAAATATATAAACCGTTTTGCTAAAATCTTGACACCTGTTCAATTAACTGATTTAAAACGCTCTGAAAGACAATTTAAGAAATTGCTACTGAAACGAGTACAACGCAGACGCTAGTTACAACTTAGCCATAGGCGTACTGACATCGTGATAAAACAAAAATGTCCAATCTTCATCCTTTCCTCTTTTGGCATATTCTGACCGTAGCTCCATACTTCTATTCTCGTCAAAATCGTATTTAGCCTTATATCGAAACTTCAATTGCTTAAGCTGTGGAGCCACATCGCCACCAAAAAAATATTGTCCCGCATTGGAAGAAATTAAAAATGAAGTGTGGAAAGGACAATGACCACCGTCTTCTTCGTATTTCATAAAATCAAAAACAAATCCGTTATCAAACCATTGGATTTTGGCAGCATCTTGCAGAAGAATAATATCCTTTGGTTCGTAAGACATTTTATTTGCTTCATCTATCGCATATTCAAATTCATTCTTATTTATATGAAAAAAAGCATTTTTAAATAGTACAGAGCGTCCTTGTTGCGTCTCTTTAAAAAAACCACCCGCATGATCTTTATGTAAATGAGACATAACAACATCTGTAATATCTTCGGGTCTGATATCCTGTCTGGCAAGGTTATCCTCGATTTTCAAATTCCCTGTTTCTGGATTGGTAAATCCCAATCCTGTATCAATTAAGATCTTTTTATTTTCAGTAATAAGAAGAAACGGTTGAATTTCAACCAACAATGACCCTCGACTGCGTTCTTCCAAAATGTCTTTTTCCTTATCAAAAGGATAAAATATTTTATCAAACCCAATGGTATAATAACCTTCATTTAATGGTATTACTTGAATATCTTTCATTGAAATTATCTTAAAATCATACTTCGGTCTGCATCTAAACGGATGAGCACAAATATCATAATAGTAAACGTAAGCAAACTAGTTCCTCCATAACTGACCAGCGGAAGTGGGATTCCAATCACGGGTGCAATTCCAATCGTCATTCCAAGGTTAATTAGAATATGAAAAAATAAGATCCCAGCAAGTGAATAAGCAAACACTCTACTAAACTTGGACCGTTGCCTTTCAGCAATGTATGATATTCGCAGAATTAAGCACATATAAAGAATCACCAAAATAGTAGACCCTAAAAAGCCAAATTGCTCTGCAACGCTACAAAATATAAAATCCGTACGTTGTTCTGGCACCCAATCATTTTTGGTTTGTTCACCATTTAAAAAACCTTTGCCAAAAAATCCCCCCGATGCTATGGCAATTTTAGATTGTCGAACATTATAATCAGCTGCACTCTCCCTGCCCACTGGTTTACCTTGAGAATACATTTCAGGTACCTCCTGCCCGATCATGGTATAAATCCGTTCTACTTGATAGGGCTTCAATATCTTAGTAAATGTAATAGGAACTAAAAACTGCGAAAAAGCGATAGCAATTAAAGCAATTCCTATGGTATTAAATAAAATACTTTTCTTACGCTTAATTTTTTTTCGATTAGAGTAAAGCGACAATAAAACAATAATTATAATTAATATGGAAAATGTCAGGGGCGAAAGCATAAGTGTTGCAACAGTTAGAAAAATTAAACCAAAACCGAGCAATGGGATCCAATTGGGCAAACCTTCTCGATACATTGCCAAGAAGAAAGAGAAATACACTAAAGCCACACCTGTTTCTTTTTGTAATAAAATAATCAATGCGGGGAATAGGGCTATTGCCATGGCCACATATCTATTTTTGTTATCCAGGTAATTGGTATCAATTGCTGATAGGAATTTGGCCAAAGCCAAAGCAGTGAAAAACTTAACCATTTCAGCGGGCTGTATCTGTATAGGACCAACTACTAGAAACGACCGTGAACCATTTACATTACGGCCTAAAACAAGTGTAGCCAGCAACAGCAATATACCCAAGCCATAGGCTAAATAAGCTAGATTGGGGAATGTTTTACTATCCGTAAAAAGAATAATAACTGAAATCACTAACCCAATGGCTAGAAAAATAAGTTGACGCATATAGCTTCTATCCATTTGAAAAAAACCGCCACTTTCACTAGTATGCTCTACCGCATAAATGCTAACAAAGCCAATAGTGACTAATAACAAATAGAGCAGTATCAGCACTCCGTCTATTTTTTTAAGATAGGTGCTAGGATTGATAGTACTCATTTGTTTTATTTTTTGGTTCTACAAACCCCCATACCTTCCACCATGATTTTTTCTTTTTGGTTTTAGACTTATTAGAATTCTCTTTTTTATTTGCATTTATTTTGTTGCTTCGTTTCACACTATCCTTCCAAAGCTTGTAGCGTTCGCGCCTTGCTTTTTTCTCAATAGAATCTTTGATATAGGTAATCCGCGGAATTAGTCTTGCTCTTGCCATTCTATTCACAAGGTATTGTCTTCTTTTTCCAATAGTGTCCATTAAAAACCGTTCCATCATTAAACTAGCCACCGGACCAGCCCATTGCGCACCATAACCTGAGTTCTCTACAATAACAGCTACTGCTATTTTAGGGTCATCCTTAGGAGCAAAAGCTACGAAAACCGAGTGGTTTCTTAATTTAATTTTTTTACCGTTCAGTCGAGTATAATTTTCTACTGTTCCAGTTTTACCGCAAACTTCTATTCCTCTAATTTTTGCGCCTCGCGCTGTACCATATTCAATCACGCCTTGCATACCTGTGATTACCGCCTCAAAATCATTATTCGCAATTTTAGCAACCACTTTTTTCTCCAAATATGGTTTTAATTTTTCATGGGTCGAATCACCATCTATCGCTTTTACAAAATGTGGTATTTTATAATACCCCCTATTCGCAATGATGCACATAGCATTTGCCATTTGCAGCGGCGTCAATAATAATTCCCCTTGCCCCATTCCCAAAATGGACATATTACAAGAATTCCATTTTTCATTATACATTCTATCAAAATAAGCAACACTTGGAATATTGCCACCTAACTCAATAGGAAGGTCAACGCCAATTGGATGGCCTAAACCAAAATCACTCATGTAATTTCTCCATCTTTTGACGCCTAACCGTACACTCTTGTTTGCGGGCGAATCAACACACAGCCTAAATACATGACAGAAATAAGCATTGCAAGAATGCGCAATGGCACGACGCAAGTCAGCTGCGTGTCCACCACCACTGTGGGTGCAACCAATTCGTTTACCACAGGCATAATATCCACCTCGACAAGGATAACCATAACCAGCAGAAATAACCCCCATATCTAAACCAACTAATGCAGTTACTGGCTTAAAAGTAGAACCCGGCGGATAACTAGCTTGAACCGCTCTGTTAAAAAGCGGTTTGGTGGCACTATTCAAAATTTTGCTAAAATTGGCGCTCCGTTCATTACCAGTAAGCAAATTTGGATCGTAGGTCGGGCTACTCACAAAAGCAAGAATACCTCCCGTTTTAGGTTCGATAGCGATTGCGCTTCCTAGTTTATTTGCCATCATTTTTTCAGCTAACTTTTGCAGCTTAATGTCTAAATGGAGATTTAAATTTTTACCGGCAGTGGCCGTTGAGTCCAAGGCGCCGTCTTTGTATGAACCTACCACGCGCTGTTTTACATCTTGCAATAAAAACTTAACCCCGGGTATCCCACGCAACTCTTCTTCATAACTTTTTTCTAATCCAGCGATGCCCAAAAGGTCACCGCGCTTATAGTAACTGTATTTTGGATTATCTAACATTTCTCTAGTCACCTCATTGATATAACCGATAAAAGGTGCACCAACAGAGTAAGGATATGTTCTTTGTGGCCTTTCGATTAAATCAATACCAGGAAAATCATTAATCCCTTCTTGAAGCCTTGCAACATCTTCAGGTTTTAAATTTTTAAAGAGCGTAATATTTCGATTCCACCCATTCAGCATGATCTTTTGATACGTAGTAGTATCAAAATGTTGCCTATCCACATTTATAAGTCGGCAAAATCGGGCAGTATCAAAGTTTTTTACTCGTTTTAGTTTTTGAGGTTGAAAACGAATATCATAGAACATTTTATTGCTCAGTATGGTTTTGTTATTTCGATCTATTAATAGACCTCGTTCTGGTTGAATAACCTTTCTTTTTACCGCTTGGTTATCAGCCAAATCAATAAACCCACCTAGGCCTAAAACTTGAAGACTAAATAAACGCAATACAATAATTACGCCTACTAGCACCACGAGAGCTTGCATTACAATACTTCTTCTTTGATTAAAATCTGACATTCTTATATTGCGCCTAATGTAGTTTAATTATCATAGCATCATGCCAATTGAATGCTAATCTTATCCCATATTTGTGCGCGTTTTCTCTTTTAATTTGTAATTATCAAATTTGACTGAACAGCTACAAAATAAAGTGTTTCGAAGTATTATATTCGCACTTGTCTAAATAAACTTTTACACTTGAAATTAAGCATTGTAATACCTGCCTATAATGAGGAAAGAACGATCCATTTGATATTGGATAAAGTGCGTGATGTAGCACTTATGAACAATATAGAAAAAGAGTTTATTATAGTAAACGATCATTCTACCGATCAAACTGAAAAAGCTATTTTGGATTATCAATCTGCCAATCCAGGAATGAACATTCGTTATGAAAAACACGAAATAAATAAAGGCAAAGGAGCCGCATTGCACACGGGTATTCAAACTGCTACTGGTGATTTATTAATCATTCAGGATGCTGATCTTGAATATGATCCACGGGAATACAATTTATTGCTGAAACCTATATTAGAAAACAATGCTGATGTGGTATATGGATCTAGATTTATTGGAGGCAAACCCCACCGGATTTTATTCTTTTGGCACAGCATTGGCAATCGTTTTTTAACCCGTTTATCTAATATGTTCAATAATTTGAACTTAACAGATATGGAAACGTGTTATAAAATGTTTCGGACAAAGGATATCCAATCTTTAAAACTCAAAGAAAAACGATTTGGCTTTGAACCTGAAGTAACAGCCAAAATTTCTAGAATTAAAGACATTAGAATATATGAAGTCGGTATATCATATTACGGCAGAACATATGAAGAGGGCAAGAAAATAGGTTGGCGTGATGGATTTCGAGCTATTTACTGTATTCTAAAATTTGGCCTATTCAAGGCTTAATTTATTGATTCTAAAATCTCCTAAGGCATAAAGCGAGAGCAACAGAAGGCAAATGAAAGGGCTTTCATAACGAACCAACGCACCTAAGTTTGGAATCGTGTAACCTATAAAGACCAAACAAAGCAGTCCAAAAAATAACAAGAACCAAAAGAATGAATTCGAGAAATTCGTTCTTTTCAATTTGAACAATGCAAACCCCAATATCCCTATCGAAAATATGCTATCAAAGGCGGTAATATCATATTTAAATCTATGACCCATTTGAGGGATTGGTTCAATGAAGATATGCTCCAAGGCAGTAGGCAAATGTTTTATAAAAGAGGTGTAGTTTGCTTCTAAAATAGGCGATTGTAAATCTGAGTAGCCTTTGCTGGACAAAAATTCTTGCTGCCGATTGACAACCAATTGCATTAAATTAAAATCAGGTAAAACCTGTCCAACAAAAAGAAAAACAACAATCCCTAAACTGACTAATCCTGCAAATAAATAAAACGGTTTTCGCGTATGGCGCGTCAACAAATAAGTAATAAAAAGTGGAAGGAAGACTAGAAAATAAAAATACCGGATGCTCATAAGTAATAACAAACTAACTGTAAGCAGTAAAATATTCCTAACAGCAGCTCGCTGAAAAACTTTAATACTAAACCAACAAACAAGCCCGATAACGCTTAATATAAAACCATCTTTATGAATACCACTGCACCAGAATGCAATTGACGGGATACAAAAAATAATTATAGTAAAAATGAGCTTTTGGTTGGGCTTGAAATGAGTGAAAGATTTAAGTAATGCTAAACACCCAATAAAAAAGAAGGAATTGTAAATTACTACATTGACATATTCATGGCCAAATGAAAAAATTGTGCACAGCACCATAAATCGCTGATGAACTAATCTTCCTAAATCAGACCAATACGGGCTATTATTACTATTCAATAAATTGAGATGAGTGGTTATTTCAGACCAATTAAAAATCCAATCACCTAAATAATATCCAGGACGATTAGGAAAATCATTGAGCATTTTCATTGATTCTAAAAAAAGATAATGAGCATCATTGGAAATATATTCCGTATTATGGAAGTAAAGATTAATACAACCATAAGCAACTTTCAATCCAAACAATCCAACGATAAACCAAAATGGCAAACCCACTTTCTTGGGTATATTATAGATATGAAATCCCCAACAAAAAAAAATGAAATAGGCTATAAGTATTAGAAAAGCTGACAAGCTACATTAGTTATTAGAGTTTAAAAGTAAGCGAAGTAATTCTATTTTGTTACTGCTTCTTTAGTTTTACCCCCAATAATCTCAATTTTGTTGACCTCACGAACAATTTTCTTTTTCTTCAACGCTTTTGCTCGCATAGCTGGTGTAACTGCATCAGCTGGTATAACGATACTTTTTAGCGTAGTATTATCCTGATTTTTAAGCTTTTCGAGCTCTTCAGGATCTTTGTATTCTGTAATAGTCGTTAATGGCTTGGCTTTGGGTTCCGGTGCTACTTCTTCTTTTATAAAATCTTTAGCTTCCTTTACCTTGGGATTAGCTGCTTCATTTTGCTTATCCTTAGATTGTTGTACCGCAATCACTTTGTTGGCGTTTCGTGGCAAACGAGCAATTCTATTGTTCAACCAATATGATCTGCGCAAATATTGTTTGGAAGGATGATGAATAAAAAGCACACTTCCATTTTTTATTTTATCGATAATTGGCGCGGCCATATTTCTAGCTACTGCCGGACAGCCCCAGCTTCTACCGATTCTTTTGTTGGCTCTAGCATAAGCATAGCTTACATAATCCGCTCCGTGCATAACTACATCGCGACTGAGCGCCTTGTTATTAAAACCACCATCAACACCATCCATACGCATGGAATAGCCATTCTTACCGCTGTAAGTATTTCTAGTTACATAAAAACCAAGACTACTTTGATGAGATTCTGAAATATTAGAAAAATAACGAGCAAACTCCTCGCCAGTTCGGGAACCATGCGCGACCAATGTATTAATCACCACTTGCTTGGTACGCGTGTCAATTAACCATAATCTGTTGGTATTACTCGATAATGAAAAATCACAGACTGTAAGATATCTTCGATTTCTCACCTTGCCATGTTCTACCAAATTTAGATAACCATAATAAGCCCGTCTGAATGTCTCTATTTTCATTCTTTTCATGCCCCGCTTGTATTTCAACTGGGCATAAACTCCATCAATATATTTAGAAACTCTGGTATTGGCTCGACGGTGTCCAACATCCGGATTTATAGCAGAAGCTACACCCCCCGAAAAAATTAAAAACGACAATAAGAAAACTATTTTTCTCATACAATACAATTATGTCACAAATAGGCGCCAAACCAATTATGAACCGAACTACAAAAATAAGCTGTACCCTAGTAAATACAGACCTTTGAATGTAATTTTTTAGTAAATTAACTTTTATGTTAAAAAGCCTATTTTCTTGAAATTGCCTTCTTTATAGAAGCAACAATGGCTTCAGTGCTCAATCCATATTTCTTGAGCAATTCTAACGGCTTACCACTCTCACCAAAAGAGTCATTCACTGCTACGAATTCCTGTGGCACCGGGCAATTAGCTTGCGCTACGCGGGCTACGCTCTCACCTAAACCACCATTAATTTGATGCTCTTCTGCAGTAACAACACAGTTTGTCTTTTGAATACTTTTAATAATAGCATCTTCATCAATTGGTTTGATAGTATGCATATTTATTACTTCCACAGAAATATTCTCTTTAGCCAACTCTCTAGCAGCCTCTAAAGACAACCAAACCATATGACCACAAGCAATAAGAGTAGCATCGGTTCCTTCATTCATCAACTGTGCTTTTCCGATTTCAAAGTCTTGATCTTCTGGTGTAAAATTTGGCCACTTTGGCCTACCAAAACGCAAGTATGCCGGACCATCAAATGAAACCATAGCCTTGGTAGCTAATTTCGTTTGATTAAAATCACAAGGCACAACTACTTTCATATGGGGCAGCATTTTCATCATACCGATGTCTTCTAACACCTGATGAGTTGCTCCGTCTTCACCTAAAGTGAGTCCAGCATGAGAAGCACAAATTTTTACGTTCTTACCACTGTACGCAATACTTTGTCTAATCTGATCATAAACTCTTGAAGTTGAAAAATTAGCAAATGTTGTTGTAAACGGAATTTTACCACCGATTGTTAAGCCTGCTGCTACGCCCATCATGTTGGCTTCTGCTATACCGCATTGCACATATTGTTCGGGCATTTCGTCCATAAGCTTGTTTAGCTTTAAAGAACCCGAGAGATCAGCGGCCAATGCCACTACGGCTTTGTTTTCTTTGGCGAGTTCATAAATTCCCTCTCCAAAACCAGAACGGGTATCTTTTTCATTAATGACTTTGTAATCTTCCAACATGTTGGAAACAAAGTAACTCTAAAGACAAGTACTTCTTCCTAAAAAGAAGGTCATAGTTTTCAACAAGAAATCAAAGTGAAGATTGAACTAGAAAAGTTGACACTCTTGTGTCATCTTTATACTATCTGTGCTGGTAAATTCTGTACTGTTTTCTTCGCACTTTTTGGTTGCTTCGTCGTGCGTGTCTTTGATAAAGAATTCCTTAATGATAGGATCAGGAAGCCCGGGCTTATTTCCTTCATAGGACACCTCGCACTGACAAATGTACTCTTGCGTACAGGAAGCAAATGCAATTAAAGAAAATAAGGCAATGATCAGGAGTTTTTGGTTCATCCGTTAAATATGTTCAAATATAGTGAATCTGATTTTTCTACCCCAACAATTAAAAATAAATTTACCAACTGATAAACAACGCGATAATTGGTCACTTTTAAGCTTTTGCTCAATAAATCGGTAATAGTTTCGTTTTATCATTAAAAGGAATATAAAATACTCTATGGCAATAAAACCGAATGAAAGAATCGAAAATCTGAACTTCTTGGCACAACAAGTGGTAGAAGGTTTTATTATCGGACTGCACAAAAGTCCTTTTCATGGTTTTTCTGTGGAGTTTGCTGAGCATCGTCTTTATAATATTGGCGATAATTTAAAGCACATTGATTGGAAAGTGTTTGGCCGAAGCGACAAGCTATTTATAAAAAAATATGAGGAAGAAACTAATCTGCGCTGTCAGATTGTTTTAGATACTTCTTCCTCAATGTTTTTTCCGGAAAAACCTTCAGAGTATAACAAACTAGAATTCTCTTGTATCGCAGCTGCTTCTCTTTTTAAAATATTTAAAAAACAACTTGACGCGGGTGCATTGCACCTTTTCGACGAAGAAATTTATTACAAAAGCGCCTGTCGATCGAATGCTGTTCATTACTCTAGACTAACGGCAGAATTGGAAAAAACAATTCAAATTGAAAGAAAACAAAAAGGCACTCGGACAACAAAAATTCTTCATGAAATTGCAGATAGCGTTCATAAAAGAAGCCTTGTAATCATCTTCAGTGACATGTTGGATAGAGTTTCAGAAACTGATGAACTTTTTGATGCGTTGCAGCACCTAAAATTTAATAAGCACGAGGTTATTCTCTTTCAGGTTCAAGACAAAAAACTTGAGGTAGATTTTGAGTTTGATAATAGACCGTATGAGTTTGTTGATTTAGAAACTGGAGAAAAGGTTAGAATGAATTCAAATCAGTTAAAAAAGGAATATTCAAGCCAAATGCAAGATTTTAGAAAAAAAATAGAACTCAAATGCCTACAATATGGCATTGATATCATTGATGCCGACATAAATCTTGGGTTTGAGCAGATTCTTTTACCTTATTTACTTAAACGAAATGCTATGTTATAACATCTTAACTTAGAATAGCTTAAATTTATAAAATTGAACATGAATTTTAAATCAATCATACTAACGGCATTTTTCGCTTTTCTTGGATTATGCGGTTTTGCGCAGCCTTATTCTGCTTATGTAGATGTACGTCAGGAGTTTTATGCTTTTGATAATGGTGCCATAAATAAATTAGATCATTTAACTCCTGTAGATTACAAAATCGGAAAAAACTCAATTGCCTTTATAGATAACCAACGAAATTTTAAATTGTATCGCGAGGGAGTTATTACCACCATTAATGAAAATCTATATACTGTACAATTTCAAATGACGGATAATCTTGTACTTTATAGAAGTGCTAATATGATATCAGTTATTGATGGGAATGATGTAAAATTACTTTCGGGTCTTTGCAGAGATTTTGCCATGGGAGATAGTGTGGTCATGTTTTATGACATTAATCGAACAACATTTAATGGCTACTACAAGGGAGAAATTACTGAACTAGAAACCTACTTATTAAAAGGCGATGATTTCCCGTTTTCAACGAATGTAAAAGCATCGGATAACATTGGTGCTTATATTAATTTCAACGATGTGTTCAAAGCGTTTTATCACAATGAAGTTTTTACGCTAGAGGAACAACAGGTGAATGATTTTCAAGTTGGAAGAAATACGATTGCTTATACTGATATAAACAATCAATTTAAAATTTTCTTCAAAGGCCAAACGTATAAGATTGATGCTTTTGCACCGAAGTCCTATCAAGTAGGTGATAACTTAGTTGCCTTTGTAAATTATGAGGGGAAATTCAAAATATTTTACGACGGCAAGATGTACAATATGGGTTTTTATGAACCACAATATCAGGTAAAAGATTTCTTAGTAGCCTACGAAGCTGTCAACGGTTTTTTCAAAGTATTTTATGAGGGCGATACGGAAGTAATGGAAAACTATTACCCACCGAACTTGCAGATGCAATACAAATCGTTGGCGTATACTAATCAGGCAAATATGTTGCGCTTGTTCTCTGCGGGCAAGGCCTATAATGTAACGAACCAAACCGTGGCTGATTTCAGATTAGATTACGATGTACTACAATATAAAGTTGGCTTCAACCGATTTAAGGTTTTTGCTAATGGTGAGGAATACTAATGAATAAAATATTATTCTTTTTCTTAGTACTTCTAGGCAAAAATTCTAGTGCTGATCCTCTTAACGGAAATGCGCTGCTAGGTTTTGAGAATTTTATTATCATATATTCGGTTGGTATTTTAGCCTTTTTAACTTGGATAATTGGATTTCTAATTGTGCTAATTGGCAAATCTCGTAATGAAAAACTTCCACCTTATTTCAGGATAGTAGCATATTCAACTGGCTTAATTCTGGCACTCGCGTTTCTTAAATTTAATTCTTGGGGTTAGTGGTTTTATGATTTATCAATACTTCTATAAAACTAGCTAGAAATCATTATGTCAGCTATTCTTAATACTCAATTTGAGCACTAATTATTTACCAAAACTAACTTTCACCCCGACATTAAAGTTACGAGCCAAATTAGGACGCAAACCAGCCGGTCGCATAGCGACAATATTTTTTTGATTAAAGATGTTCAAAACATTCCCAAAAAGTTGAACTTTTTTGTGTAAATCGTAACTCGCTGAAAAATCGGAAGTAGAAAAATCAGGAATCGAAACAGCATTTACATCACTTAATTGTCCTGCCACCGCTAACATTTCGCTTTGCCATTTAAAATTATAATTAAAGGAGAACTTTTTTGTTATAAGTGAAAGGGTAACACCTAACTGATGATTGGGCAAATACGGTAAATCATCGTTTGCCTCAACACTGCCCCAACCAGCAAAATCACTGTCAAAATCAGAGAGAAATCTAGCTTGTGTGTAAGTATAATTTAGTCCAATAGGCAAGGCAAATTTATCTGTTACATTTTGAAGAAGACTATAAGAGAAACTAGTCTCTGCGCCCCAGGCTCGTGCTTCACCGCCATTAAAAAGTTCACCACTCCCTGTTCCGCCTGCGCTTACATTATCTGCTCCTAACAAATTATCATAATTCGCATAAAAAAGAATTGTACTCGCCTTGATTGATTTTTTTCTATAACGGAAACCAATTTCACTATTCCAGCTAGTCTCAGCTATAGCTTCTTCTGTAAATCCAGCCGGCGAAAACCCTTTATGCAATCCTCCAATAAATACCCAGTTGCTTGTCGCCGAGTACGAAACCCCAAGTCCTGGCAAAAGAACATAATTCGAATTTTTGGTTTCCTTTGCATTCAAGCCTAGTCTTTCAGTATCAGCCGTTCCATAATCTATTTTATTAAATTGTATATTCTCATATCGTACTCCAGGAATAAATTTCCATTTCTTATATCCTAACTGATATTGCAAATAGGTACTAAAAGCATTTGCTTTTTGAATTCGATTACTTTCCGTACCGGCTAAACCTGCTTGGGTCAAACTAATTTGATCATTGTTTACACTATACCGATCCTTCCACTGAAAACGATCCATGGCATCCTGGTGCAAGCGTATACCTACCACAAAATCATGTTTCATATCTTTTTTAGCAAAACTACCGGTTAACATAGTTTGAACTCCCTGAGAATAATACGAGCGATTATTGGCCTTTAAATCCAATGCCCCAACTGATTGTCCTTTTAGAATATCGACATATGGTAGTAACCCTTGACTAAATATCGAACCTATTGATTGGCTAGTTCCTAATGAATCATATACTTTGTCTAACTTATACCAGTTTCTGTCAAAATCAGAACGATATATTGAGGACTGAAGTTGTAGATTTTTAGAAATAGCCAAAGAATGACTTAGGACATATTGACGATGCTTCAAATCAATCTGATCTAGTTGAGATGCAGTGTATCGTTGGTAAGGATTTTTAATAAAATCATTTTCTGCAATTCCTAAATAGGTTTCATTCGCCAATTGTGAATTCTCCGCTACCTTAAGTTCGATTCGCTGAAAATGCCTACTCTTCTTTTTACTTTCAAAACTCAATTTTATGAGATAATCTTGAACAGAAAACCCTGTGTTCCCATCATTGGGCAGCTCCTTAAAACCGGTAGATTTAGCTTGATAACTTTCTACTAAAAAACCAACTCGATTAAACTTACCACCTGCATAAGTATGCAAACTTCTATTCCCAAAATTGCCAATAGAGCTAGAAAGCATTCCTTGAAAGGTGTTGGGTATCGCCGTGCTCATGAGATTAATTACCCCACCATTGGTATTAGGACCAAATCTAATCTGACTGCTCCCTTTTACAATTTCTATCGCTTGCATTCTTGCTGCAACAGGAAAATAATAAGCACTGGGCGCAGCATAAGCTGCAGGTGCCATAAGAATTCCGTCTTCCATAATTGTAATCTTACTACTTCTTTCGCTCCCTACACCACGCAAACCAATATTGGGTCTTAATCCAAAACCATCTTCTTCTTGAATATTGACACCTGGAACCTGTTTGAGCATTCTATTTACATCTCCTTGTTTTAGTTTTTGTAACTCAACGCGGCCTAAATAATGAGCAGAACCTGGAAGTTTAAAAATTGCTGAACTTCCACCAGTAGCAGAATTGATTTTTACTTTTCTCAAACTTGTGCTAGAAGTATCCATTTGCGAAAAACAAATTGCAGGCAAGAAAAGTATTATAACAAATAGAAAATGCTGTTTTTTCATGCCACAAAAGTGGAATAAACCCAGTTATAACCGTTTACGATTTTAGAAAAAAGACTTTATCAAATGGGAAATTAAACTACATATTCCGTCGGCAATACACCAACTTTCTTTTTAAAAGCTGTGCTAAAACTACTGATACTAGCATAACCAACCTCAGCCGCCACTTCGGTCACGCTTACTTCTTCTTTCAATAGCACCTTCGCACGTTGCATTCGTAATTCTTGAAGATGCATAAAGATTGTTTTTCCGAACATCTCTTTGAAACCTTTTTTCAAATAGCATTCATTAATCCCGACTTGTCTAGATAAACTAGGGATTGTAATTGATTTCCCAATAGATTCATTTAGGATAGAAAGCGCTCGTTCTAACTTCAACCTTTCTTCTGGCCTTGAAAGAAATTTACAATTCGAGCAATCTTGATTATTGCTTTTTGCTTCTTCTTCAATGCAAAGTAATAATTGTAAAAACTTACTTTCTACAAACACTCTCTGTCGAACTCCTTTATTTTTTGACTTTAAGATCTCGTGGAGATGCACTTGCATATTACAACACAAGTCAGTTCGATTCAGCTCACTTAACTTATCAGAAAATCCAACTTCAATATTTTCTAGAAAACCTTTACTTACATCAAAAATTAGATTACTACTGAGTGGATTGTCTGGGTCAACAACCACACATTCCACTCCCGAATATTGAAAACAAAAATGCAAAGAATCTTCAAAATCCTTTATGGCGACAAAATCTTCTTGCAAACTAGCACTGGCCGAAAGCTGATAACGCAAGCCATTTTTTATTTCCAACCAATCACTTTTCATCTAATTGCAAATGTAGTTCTGGGAATTCTTATGAGTCAAAGTTTAACGTTTTTATTAAGCTTATACATTTAATTTTGATGATATGCTTAGACGCACATTGATAACAGCTATTTTTACGATTTTGGTACTGCAAATACAAGCATCCAAAATTCTAATCCCCATGGATGTCAAGTCACAAAGAAATCATTTGAAGGCTTATGGAATTGCTTATTTCACATTGGGCAAAGCCGTTAAAGTTGATTGGCTCCTAAATTATCGTGGAGGTAGTTTTGTTTTTGACCATTATGCTGAGCTGGAGAAAGAATGCAAAATACGGGATATCAGTTATGAGATAATTCCTGATGCCAAATACACTTTAATCCTTCAAGAAATTTCGGACCCAGATGCTAATAAGGATATTGTACGGTTGGATAAATTACCTAAAATATGTGTTTATACACCAGAAGGCAAACAACCTTGGGATGATGCCGTGACTATGGTATTAACTTATGCTGAAATACCGTTTGACAAAGTGTATGATGATGAAGTACTTGAAGACCAATTAGTAAAGTATGATTGGATGCACTTACATCACGAAGATTTCACTGGTCAATACGGAAAATTTTATGCTGCATTCCGAAATGCGGAATGGTATAAAAACGACCAAAAATTAAATGAAGCAAAAGCTAGAAAGCATGGCTTTAAAAAAGTTTCTCAATTAAAGCTGGCAGTTGCAAAAAAAATAAAAGCATTTGTTGGTGGAGGCGGTTATCTTTTTGCCATGTGTAGTGCAACAGATAGTTATGATATTGCATTGGCCGCTGAAGGCACAGATATATGTGATAAAATGTATGATGGCGATGCACCGAATCCAAATGCGCAAAGTATGCTAGATTTTGGACGCACCTTTGCCTTCAAAGATTTTCAGTTAAAGAAAAACCCATATGAGTACGAGTATTCTAACATTGATATGACTCAAACTCGTCGGGTACCATTCAAATCAGATTACTTTAATTTATTTACATTCTCAGCTAAATTTGATCCTGTGCCTAGCATGTTGACTCAAAATCATACCACCACAGTTAAAGGTTTTATGGGTCAAACTACTTCTTTTAGAAAATCTACATTAAAAAGCAGCGTCCTAATTCTTGGTGACAGAAAAAGCTCAGGAGAAGCGCGATATATTCATGGTGATTATGGAAAAGGAACTTGGACATTCTATGGTGGTCATGACCCAGAAGATCATACGCACCAAGTAGGCGATCCTAAAACCGATTTGGAATTACACCCTAATTCGCCAGGCTATAGGTTAATACTAAACAATGTATTGTTTCCAGCGGCTAAGAAAAAACCACAAAAAACTTAAGCCTTAGTTAATACACTAACGACTGAATACTCAACTACGTTTATAGTAATATGCGAGTGGAGAAAGCGGATGTGTTATTCTTGTTTATTTGTGTTGTCCTAGTTGCTCTCTGGCTTCTTTGTTAGAAGACTCCTGCAATACCTTTAATCCTCAGAAGTTGAAAAAAGAGGTTTTGATTGAATCTTGGCCCTACTGTTTGTCTCCTTAAAGTCGTTGATAAGTATGTAAGGATAAACAATACTAGGGTGGTTAAAATCAGGCTCGCTTTTATTAAGCACCTTATTTTCGTTGGACATTTTTTTATAGCAATCATTATCCTTTTGATAGCGCCATTCTTTTTCGATGTCTTTCTTAGCTATTGATTTATATTGTCTACTAAAAAAAACAGTGTCCGGATAGTTTATTGCACTTGAAACATATTGATGCATATTCTTCACTTCTTGGTTAACATCGGAAACCTTTTTCCAAGCTGTTTCTTTTTCTCCCATTTTGTAAATTAAACTATCAGTAGACATCATAATATAATCACGCTGGAAGTAGACGACTGAGTGATTGATAATCACGAAATCATTATATCCTTTTGAATTATAATAATTAAAGAATTGAAACTCTTCACCTTCATAACCTTCTTGTCTTGCCAAAGAAATAGACTTTTTCAAGCCTGAAAAATGAGTAACATAGGGATAGGAAAAATTATTCGCATTTCTTGTGAAAACATTCTTTGCGAATGGCACATTTACGGTATCGCCGAAATGGATTAGAAACAAACCATCAGCAAAATCAGACATGAATATTTGCGTGGAATCTCCTATCGAAGAATTATGCCTACCATAAATAGAAAAAGGTGATTTTGGTTTCAATTGTCCGACAATCAATAAAGAATCATTCAAAATTTCAATAGTGCCATACTTTACCGTTCCAAATGCCATAGCACCCCAATGATCATCTTCCGTAATAAAAAATATTGCTCCTCCTTGTGGATCTCCTGATTTCTTGACCGGTTTGTATAAACCAGCAATGTTTTGTGCAAGCAGAAACGAAGGAAGACTAATCAAAACCATTAAAAAGGCTATTCTCATTATAAATAAAGTTAAACCCTGCAATCAACTCGTGTTCTGAAAAATGTTAAAGCTTAGAAGAGATTTTGAAGAAAGGCAAAATATGACTAATTTTGTCATTGAATTAAATAGTCATGTATATTGAGAATAGAATACGAAAAAAGAGAAAAGAACTTGGTCTAAGCATGAAAGCCCTTGGGCTAAAAACCGGTATTGATCAAGCCTTGATTTCTAAATATGAAAATGGGAAACGAAATATATCGCAGAAGCATAGCAAAGAACTTTCTCGTGTTTTGGAGTTAGATCTAGCTCAGATTCGCAAAGAAGTACTTGCTAATAAAATAGTAGACTTATTACAATACGAACAAGCCGCAGAAGAAATATTATTACTAGCCGAAGATAGAATTGAATATCTCACTTCTACTAACACCTTTAATGTTCCTGAAATAGATAGTGCTATTCAAAAAAAATTGGATGCTATCGATGAATTGCAACAAGAGTGGAATAAGAAAAGACCGTTGGATAAAACGCATTTAGCAAAGCTTAAAGAATATTTTAATATAAAATATACATTCAACAGTAATCAAATTGAAGGCAATACGCTGACCCTTCAAGAAACGCACTTGGTTATTCATGAAGGAATTACAGTTGATGGTAAAAGTATGCGCGAGCATCTAGAGGCAGTTAATCATAGTGAAGCTATAGATTTTTTAATTAAAATCGTTCAAGAAAAAACACCTCTTGATTTACGACTTGTAAAGAATTTGCACCAGCTCGTTTTAAAATCAATTGATAGTCCAAATGCGGGTGTATGGCGCAATGTACCGGTGATGATAAGTGGTAGTGAGCATAAACCACCGCAACCCTATATGCTGGATAAGCTTATGGAAGATTACATCGTGCATTACAATCGGCAGAAAAATAACATGCACCCTGTAATTTTAGCAGCAGAAATGCATGAACGACTACTTACTATTCATCCATTTATTGATGGTAACGGACGTACTTCTCGCTTGGTTATGAATTTTATTCTTATGCAATATGGCTACACCCTGACAATCGTAAAAGGCGACCCGGGTGCAAAACAAGAATATTATAATGCTTTACAAAATGCTCAAGTAAATAATGAACCCACTATATTCTATCACTTAATTGCAGATCGAGTTTTGGCATCTTTGCACGAACATTTAGAATGGGTGAA